>CAZYQF010000068.1:0-7764 GCA_964650165.1 uncultured Lentisphaeraceae bacterium | reverse complement strand
CTTATGGACGGAGATGCGGTTGTGCTTCTGGACGGACTTCAGGTGTTCGAAGTCGAGGACTATTGCAGGGCTCTCGAGAAGGGCGGCGTGAGGTTTCGCGTGGAGAGCGTGGCCTCGGAGGAATGCGGGATCGTCGAGTCGCGCAAGAACAACTGGGCGTCGGGGCTCACGCTCGTCATGAACTATTTCAACCGCGGAGGACTGTCCGTCCATATGCGCATCTCCGTTCATCCGGACGATGTCGAAAAGGCGACCGCGGCGCTCGAAGCGTCGAAGGTGAGGAACCCGATCGACAAGAAGACGGTGGCGATCGTCGTTCTCCTCGCCGTCTGCGCGATCCTCTTCGTCTACGCCTTTGCGACGAAACCGCTGGCGGCGGATTGAGGGGACGCATCGCGTCAGAAACCGGCGTTTGAATTTTCCTGACGGTCTCTGACTTGCGTCAGGAACCGGGCGTGCAACAGCAGCGGCGGAATCGTCGCGAGCTGGCAGAGGACATCCGAAATCGGAATCGACAGCCAGATCGCGAACGCCTTGTCCTCCAGGAAATGCGGCAGGATCCAGATGATCGGCAGAAGAACGGCGCCTTGGCGCAGCATCGACAGGACGATCGCGACCGTGGGCTTGCCGATGGACTGGAAGTAGGTCGTCGCGAGCACGTTGATCGAGATGCACCAGATCATGCAGTTCGACAGCGCGAGATCGTGCGCGCAGAGGCCGATCAGCGCCGTGTTGTCGGACGACACGAAGAGCCGCGCGATCAGGGTCGGGAAGGGCGGTACCACCAGGATGACGAAGGCGGCGACGGTCAGTGCGGTCGTAATCCAGAATCCGGTCCGGAGCGTCTTGAAGACGCGGCGGAAGTTGCGCGCGCCCCAGTTGTATCCGAGAATCGGCTGAAGGCCCTGCTGGCAGCCGAGCATCGGCATGAACACGAGGATCAGCGCGGAACTGAAGACGCCGAGCGAGGCGATCTGGTCGGTGCACGCCGCGCGGTCGGGAATCCATCTGGCGAACGAGTACTGAAGCGAGGCGACGATCAGCGAGCTCATCAGCTGCTGGAGGAAGGGCGCGAGGCCGATGCCGAGGGTGCGGCCGAGAAGCATCGGATAGATCCGAATGCGGCCGAGGCGCAGCCGGATCGCCGACTTTCCGGTCCAGTAATAGAGGAAGGCGCAGAGGCACGAGGCGAACATCGCGATGTTCGTCGCCCAGGCCGCGCCGGCAACCCCGAGTCCGAATCCGGGAATGCGGCTTCCGAATCCGACCGGGACGGAGTCGAAGATGAAGAGCGGATCCAGCACCAGGTTGGTCCCGAATCCGACCACCATGCACATCATCGAGCGGATCGCGCCTCCCTCGGCACGTTGTAAAGCGGAGAGTCCGAACGCCAGATGCGAGAAAATATGCGAAACAAGGACGATTCTGAGATATATCCGAGCGGATTCCAGAGCTGCCGGCGTCATTTTTGCCGCGCCGCACCAGCCGAGGACGGTATCGAGCTTCCAATAGAGGAGCGGAATGAGAACCGCGTAGAGCGCGAGCTTGAGCGCCACGGTCTGGCCGACGAGCTTTTCGGAAGTGACGCGGTCGCCCTCGCCGAGCTTGATGGAGAGGACGGCGGCATGTCCGACGCCGATGAGCGGACCGAACGCCGTGAGGAGCATCATCACCGGCATCGCGAGCTGAAGTCCGGCCATCGCATCGACCCCGCAGCCCTGTCCGATGAAAATCCGGTCGACGACCGCGTAAAGGGCATTCAGCGTCATGGCGATGAGCGCGGGCCAGGAATACTTGAGGAGGAGCTGGGCGACGTTTCCGTTCGCGAGCTCCTCGAGGTTCTTTTTCGCCGATGTCATGCCATTTGCCACGGAATGATAGTATATCAAAATACCCCATTGACGCGGAATTGGTCCATTTAGTATACTATTAGCTCCAGCATTTCGTGGACAAACCACAAGGAATGCGGTAGAAACGAAGGAAATAAAGATAATGGAAGCATACGCTGTTCTCGAAACCGGCGGCAAGCAGACGCTTGTCAAGGTCGGTGATAAGATCGAGATTGAAAAGATCGAGATCGAAGTCGGTACTGACACGGTCCTGGATACGGTTGTCGCCGTTTCGGACGGGACGACCCTCAAGGTCGGCACCCCCTATGTCGAAGGCGCGAAGGTCACTCTGACCGTCGACGGGATCGTCAAGGGCAAGAAGGTCCTCAATTTCAAGGCGAAGCGCCGCAAAGGCTCGCGTCGTCTCGTTGGTCACCGCCAGCAGCTGACCATCGCCACCGTCAAGGCAATCGCGTAAGGAGGTAATTCACAAATGGCTACTTCTGCATCTGCCCGCAACGGCCGCGATTCCAACCCGAAGTATCTCGGCGTCAAGGCGTATGACGGCCAGCTCCTCAAGGCCGGCTCCATCATCGTCCGCCAGCGCGGAACCAAGATCCACCCCGGCAAGAACGTCGGTCAGGGTCGCGACTTCACCCTCTTCGCCCTCACGGACGGCAAGGTGAAATTCATCAAGGACGGCAAGATCGTTACGATCGTCGAAGCCTAACTCCAATTCAGGAAGAAAGAAGGTTTGATATGGGTACAGGTCGTACACTCCGCAAGGATTCACACGTTCGTCCGTGCAAGACGCCCGCCGGCAAGGCCCGCAAGGGCAAGGCTCAGCGCGCCCGTCTCGTGAAGCTCGGCATGGACGCCGAACAGGTCAATCTGATGGGTGACAATGACGTCCGCATTCTCGTGCAGCGTCCCACCGTCGTCAAGAAGATCGTCGCCGCGAAGGCGAAATAATTGAACAAGGTCTTTTGTTCAGTTGACGAGCGATTCGTCAATCCCCTCTTCGAAGTTTTCGACGGAGGGGATTTCATTTTATCGTCCTATCACGACATCGAGTCGGACCGGACGGAAATGGCGATCTACTTTGAGGACGCCAACCAGGCTTCCGCCGCGCGGACCGCGCTTCAGAACGCGCTCGACGTGATCGGTTGCGAGGACAAGGTCGAGGAAGGCGAGATTCCGGATGAAGACTGGAAGTTCGCCTACCGGCATCACTTCAAGACCGAGAAGGTCTCGGACCGCATCTATACGCATCCCCCGTGGGAGCCGATGCCCGAGGCGACGGACGGCGAAATCGTTCTGACGCTCGACCCCGGCATGGCCTTCGGCACCGGCAAGCACGAGACCACCAAGGCGTGTCTGCAGTACATCGATCAGCTCGCCGCAGCTCAACCGCTCAACTTCCCAACTTCCCAACTTCCCAACTCGTTTTTGGACATGGGCTGCGGGTCGGGAATTCTCTCGATCGCCGCGGCGAAGTTCGGATTCGAGCCCGTGTGCGGATTCGACATCGACGAGGACGCCGTATCGGCGTCGAAGGAGAACGCCGCGGCTAACGGCGTCACGGTTGCCTACCGTACGTTCGCGCTCGGAAAGGGCGCGGTGACGCTCGACGCGTCCATCGAGGCGGCGAAGGGCATCTACCCCGACCTCGCCCTCCAGCCGAACTCGAGCGAGAACCAGGGAACGCCTGTCATGCCAAATGAGCCGGCATTCCAACCCGCCGATGTCGTCGTCGCGAACATTCTGGGCCCGCTCCTGATCGCCTTTGCGGACGAGATCGCGGGCTACGCGAAGAAAACGCTGATCGTCTCCGGAATCCTCGAGGAACTTTATCCCGAGGTCCGCGCCGCCTTTGCGGCGCGCGGCTTCCGGGAAGTCTCCCGCAAGACGATCGGAGAATGGACGACCGGACTTCTCGTCCGCATCTGATCCCGCCAGGCGCGCATGGTCAGTCCCGTGCGCTTCCGGAAGAGGTTCTTCAGATAATTGGCGTTTGAGAATCCGCAGTCGGACGAGATTGCGGAAATCGGATCTCCGGTCTCCATCAGGCGCCTTTTCACGGCGTCGAGCCGGCGGTCGATGATCGCCGCGAGAATGCTCGTGCCCTGGAGCTCGCGGAACCTGAGGTCCGCGAGACGGCGCGAACAGCCGAGATGCCTCACGACATCCTCGACGCCGATTCCCCTGAGCGCGTTCCGTTCGATGTAGACGAGCGCCTTCTGCACGAGCTTGCCCGCATGCGAGACGTCCGCCGTCGACGCGCGTCGGACGAGCTGGCGGACGCCGACGAAAAGCGTCGCGTCTCCAGTCCGAGTCTGGCGGCCCGCGGTCCGCGACATCATCCGGTCCAGGGCCTGCGCGGCGAGATAGCCCTCGCGGGCGTAGTCGGGCTCGATGGACGAGAGCTTCGGATGGCAGTGTTCGCAGATCAGCGTGTCGTTGTTGATGCCGAGGACGGCGAGGTCCTTGGGGACTCGGAGATGGAGCCGCGCGGCGGCCTCGAGCACTTCGAGTCCGCGGTCGTCGTTCGCGGTGAACACGCCGGCCGGTTTGGGGAGCTTCCGGAGAAACCGCTCGAGCTCGTCCGACGAGCCCTTGCCGTCCGCGCCGAACGCCTCGCACCAGAGTCCGCGGTCGCGCAACGCCTCGCTGAAGCTCCGCGCGCGGTCGCTGCTCCATTCCATCGAGACCGGCGTGTGCACGAAGGCGTAGGAGCGGCAGATTCCCATCGAGACCAGGTGGTCCGCGGCGGCACGGCCGATCGCCTCCGGCGAGTTGCGGATGAAGACGAGGTTCTTGCGCGGCGGCAGGCGGAGGTCCATCACCACGGCCGGCGTCGTGATGCGCGCGAGACGCGCCGCCGCGTCGTCCGCCTGCGGAATCGAGAGGATCACGCCGTCCGTCCCGCCCCGGAGGGCCGCGTCCATCAGCTCCGGCGTGAGCTCCGCGCGCGTGCGGACGAGCCGGATGTGCCACGGCGAGCCGTCGCCGTAGGTCTCGTTCAGGTAGTCGAAGATTCCCGCGAGCTTGTCCTGTCCGGCGATGCCGGACATCTTCAGCGCAATGAGGACGTTTTGGGCCATGTCCATGATTATACCACGTCGATTGCCGAAAGTGTGATGTTTTTTTGCTGAAAAGAATCTTGCGGACGCGGCCGAATGGGGCTATAATGTCGGACATGAACATCAACAAGGTCAATCCCGCGACGCTGAAGATCACCGACATGCGCTTTGCGGACATCGACGGCGCGCCGAAGCGCTGCACGCTCCTGAAGCTCTACACCAATCAGGGGCTCGTCGGCTACGGCGAGGTCCGGGACGCGAGCTCCCGCACCTACGCGGCGATGCTGAAGTCCCGCATTCTCGGCGAGAACCCCTGCAACGTCGAGAAGATCTTCCGCCGCATCAAGCAGTTCGGCGGCGACTCGCGCCAGGCCGGCGGCGTCTGCGCGATCGAGCTCGCGTGCTGGGACCTCTGCGGCAAGGCGTGGGGGCTTCCCGTGTGGCAGCTTCTCGGCGGAAAGTGGCGCGACCGCATCCGCTGCTACTGCGACACGGACTCCGAGGGCGGCGGACGCGACATGGGCCAGGCGCTCGTCGAACGCATGAAGATGGGCTTCACCTTCCTCAAGATGGACCTCGGCATCGAGCTTCTGATGAACGTCAAGGACGCGCTCGTCGCGCCGCTCGGCTTCCTCGACTACCAGCGGAAGATGAAGCACGTCGTGCAGACGCCCCACGGCTCGATCGATCCGCGCGTCATGCGCGGCGAGGCGTACGACCTCTTCAACACCGCGCACGGCTTCACCGGCATCCACATCACCGAAACCGGCCTCGACTATCTCGAGAAGTACATGGCGGACGTCCGCGCGGAGATCGGCTGGGAGGTCCCGCTCGCGATCGACCATCTCGGACACATCCCCTACGAGGACTGCGTGAATCTCCTCCGGCGCCTCGAGAAGTACCATCTCTCCTGGGCGGAGGACGTCCTGCCGTGGCGCAACGTCGAGCAGTGGCGCCAGCTCCATGCCGCGACCTCGACTCCGCTCGGCACCGGCGAGGACATCTACCTCAAGGAGGATTTCAAGCCGCTCCTCGAGTCGCACGCGCTCGCGGTGGTCCATCCCGACCTTTTGACCTGCGGCGGCTGCCTCGAGACCAAGAAGGTCGGCGACATGGCCGAGGACTACGGCGTGCAGATGAACCTGCACATGGCGGAGTCCCCGATTGCGTGCCTCGCGGCGGTGCACGTCGCGGCGGCGACCCGCAACTTCATGTCGCTCGAGCTCCACAGCGTGGACGTCCCGTGGTGGGGCGACCTCGTGAAGCCCGCGCTCTCCTACGAGGGCGGATTCATCGAGGTGCCGACGAAGCCCGGCTTCGGCATCGACGAGCTCAACGAGAAGCTTGTCAAGCGCCAGGCGTGCAAGGATTTTCCGGCGCCGTGGGCGCCGACGAAGGAATGGGACAAGGAATGGGCCAATGACAGGAGGTGGTCGTAACATGAACCGCACAGTGATTCTCGCCGCATGCGCGGCGCTCGCGCTCTCCGCTTCCGCGGAGTTCAAGATGGACCGCTCGGCGATGGCCGACGCGTACTGGAAGGTCTGGAACGACGACGTCCAGAAGAAGATCGACGCGGACATCGAGAAGTACCGCAAGGCCGACGCCGAGGTCAAGGCCGACGCGCCGGTCGGAACCGAGGTCACGGTCGAGCAGGTGTCGTCCGCCTTCTTCTTCGGCGCGCACATCTTCAACTACAACCAGCTCGGGAAGACCGAGTGGAACAACCGCTACAAGGAGCTCTACGGCACGCTCTTCAACTCCGCGACCGTGGCGTTCTACTGGCGCACGCTCGAGAAGTATCCGTACGCGCCGCGCTTCGAGGAGCGCTACGAGGACACGGAGAGCTTCTGGAACGCCTGCGCGCGCCCCGAGGAGCAGGAACACTGGCGCCGTCCGGCTCCCGACCCGGTCGTCGCCTTTCTCAAGACCCGCGGCTGCCGCATTCACGGCCATCCGCTCGTATGGGGCAATTTCGAGTGGCAGGCGCCGACCTGGCTGTGGGATGACTTCTGCCCCGAGAGCGAGAAGAGCGCGCTCGAGGCGGCCACCGGCATCCGGATCCCGTCCCGCGACTTCCGCATCGGCATGGGCCTCAAGGATCCGCCCGGCTGCTGGGAGCGGAAGGCTGCCTGGGACCGCATTTTCGCGAAGCTCCCGGCCGCGGAGATCGCGAAGCTCTGTCCGACCTTCTTGAAGGCCCAGAACGAGTTCTACGAGAAGCGCATCCGCGACATCGCCGCGCGCTACGGCTCCCGCGTCGACTCCTGGGACGTCGTCAACGAGTCCGCGACGGACTACGACCGTTTCGGACGCAAAGCCGTCCGCAAACAGCCGTTCGACGCGAGCTGGTACGGACCGATGCCGGCGGACTACGCCTACAAGGCGTTCCAGTGGTCGCAGAAGTACTTTCCCAAGTCCGCCTGGCTCAACATCAACGAGTACAACATGGGCCCGTTCTTCCAGCAGGTCAAGGATCTGACCGCCGAGGGCTGCCGCATCGACGTCGTCGGCTCGCAGATGCACCTCTTCGATCCCGCCGAGAGCGTGCGGCTCTCCCGCGGCGAATTCTCGAAGGAGACCTACGACAAAACCCATCCCGAAGCCATCGCCAAGCTCTTCCGCACGCTCTCCGAGGCGGGACGTCCGATTCACCTCTCCGAGATCACGATCACCGCGCCGGACAACTCCGCGCGCGGACAGATGGTGCAGGCGATCATCCTGCGCAACTGCTACCGCGCCTGGTTCGCGGTCGAGAAGATGAACGGCATCACCTGGTGGAACGTCGTCGACGGATGCGGCGCCCCCGGGGAGCCGTCGATCAGCGGCATCTTCACGCGCGACATGCGCCC
>CAZYQF010000067.1:0-7780 GCA_964650165.1 uncultured Lentisphaeraceae bacterium | reverse complement strand
CCAGAATTATCCTCCACTTGCGGGAAATCGGCGATTTTTGATATACTTTACGTGTTTTGCCGCTGAGGGTAGCGACGCGTGTCGCGAGAGCAAGCGGTCAGATTACCAGAAAAGGCAGAATAATGGATCAGATCAAGATCAAGGCGGAGCCGCGTACCGAGCAGGGTACGGGGGCTGTCCGTCGTCTGCGCAAGTCGGGAATGATTCCCGGCAGCGTGATGAAAATGAAGAAGGGCGGCACGGAGCTCATCAAGCTCCCGGGCCACGACTTCATGATGGCGATGCGTGGCAGGACGGGCAAGCAGCTCCTCGTCACGCTGGACATGAACGGTGTCGAGGTTCCGGCGTTGCTGCGTGAAATGCAGAACGACGTCCTGGCTGGCACTCCAATCCACGTTGATTTCAGCGAGGTGTCGCTGACCCAGAAGGTCCGCATCACCGTTCCGCTCTATCTCGTCGGCGAATCCACGGGCGTCAAGCTCGGCGGCGGCGTCCTCGAGCAGGTGCTCCGCACGATCGACATCGAGTGCCTCCCGACGGACATTCCGGAGAAGTTCGAACTGGACGTCACCAATCTCGGTCTCGACCAGACGATGTTCGTCCGCGACCTCGTGCTCGGCGACAAGTACACGGTCGTGACCCGCGGCGAGCTCGCGGTGGCGGTCGTGAAGGCTCCGGATGAAGTTCCTGCGGCCGGTGGCGCTGCGGCTCCTGGAGCCGATGCGGCTGCCGCGACCCCCGAGGTCATCAAGAAGGGCAAGGAAGAAGAAGCCGGTGCGGCTGCCGCGGGTGACGCGAAGAAGCCTGCTGCGAAGAAGGAGGAGAAGAAGTAATGAAGAAGTACGATGCTCTCTACATCTTCGTCGGTATCGCCAAGGACGATGCCCTCGAAGCCACTCTCGCGAAGGCGCTGGCGGAAGTCACGCGTCTCGGCGGCAACGTCCTCGAGACGGTCTCCCTCGGCAAGCGCGGTTTCTCGCGTCCGATGAAGAAGCGCGAAGGCGGCGTGTACGTGAAGGTTCGCTTCGAACTCGACCCGATCAAGGTCACCGAGCTCGTGAACCGCTACGCCCTCGTCGAGGACGTGTTCCGCGTGCAGATTCTCGCCGTGGACGAGCGCCGCGAGGCGAAGATCGCGCAGGAACGCGCCGATCGCGATGCGCGCCTGGCCAAGAGGGAGGCGGCTCAGGCCGCCGCCGCGGTCGCGGCCCAGGACGCCGAATAAACGGAAATCCGTCTTCTAAGGACTCAAAGAGATGGCATCCTTCAACCGAGTCATTCTGATGGGAAACCTCACGCGCGACCCCGACGTGCGCGCGGTCGGCACGGGCGGCATGAAAGTCGCGCGTCTCGGCCTCGCAGTTTCGGAGCGCCGGAAGGACCGCAACGGCCAGGTGCAGGACAATCCCGTGTTCGTCGACGTCGACGCGTGGGACAAGCTTGCGGAGCTGTGCGGACAGTACCTGAAGAAGGGCAGTGCGGTCCTCGTCGAGGGCCGGCTGCAGATGGACAGCTGGGAGAAGGACGGCATCAAGCATTCGAAGCTGAAGGTTCGTGCGGTCACGGTCAAGTTCCTGTCCGCGCGCGACCGTTCCGAGGCATCCGCTCCTGCGGCAGCCCCGGAGCTGGCTGCGAATCCCCTCGAGTCCGATCCGGACGACATTCCGTTCTAAACCAAACTTAAACAAACTCAAGGAAAACCATCATGGCTTTCAAGAAATCCAACAGCTCGGCCGGCGAGGAATTCGCCGCGCGCAAGCGCCCGCCGCTCGGTCCGCAGGACCAGATCGACGTCAACGACATCGAGACGCTGAAGTACTACATCACCGACTACGGCAAGATCCTGCCCGCCCGCATCACCGGCGTCACCGCCGCGCAGCAGCGTCAGATCCGCCAGGGCGTCAAGCGCGCCCGCAACATGGGCCTCATGGCTTAATCTGAAAGGATCACTACCCATGCAGATCGAAGTCATGCTCATGGACAACGTGAAGAAGCTCGGCAAGGCCGGCGAGATCGTCAAGGTCGCCCCCGGCTATGCCCGCAACTGCCTCTTCCCGAAGGGTCTCGCCGCCGTCGCGACCGAAGCCGCGAAGCGCCGCCTCAAGAAGCTCGAGGCCGAGCGCGCCGCCCGGGCCGCCGAAGAGAAGAAGGACGCCCTCGCGGTCGCGAAGAAGCTCGAGGGTCTCGCCCTCACGGTCTCCGCGCACACCACGGACGGCAAGAAGCTCTACGGCTCCGTCGGCATCAGCGACATCCTCGCGGCAATCGAGGCGAATCGCGGCATCAAGCTCGAACGCAGCCAGATCGACCTTGTCGACTCCCTCAAGGAAGTCGGCGAGTACGATTCCACGATCGACCTGGGACACGGCGTCGCCGTCAAGTTCCACGTCTCGATTCTGGACGAGGGAGCTCCCGCGGTCTAAACCGCCCGGAATTCCCGAAAAAAGAAGGCGCGGCAAATTTGCCGCGCCTTCTTTTTTTTGCTATAATCCAGAGCGTGAAAAAAGCAAGCCGCAAGGTCAAGTATCACCGGATTCTCCTGAAGCTCTCCGGTGAAGTTCTCGGCAATCGCGAGACGGGCGAATGCATCGACCCGAAGAACGTCGCTTTCATGGCGGAGCGGGTCAGGAACATCCACAAGATGGGTGTCGACGTCGGCATCGTGCTGGGCGGCGGCAACATCTTCCGCGGTCTCGCCGGAACCGACAAGGGCGTCAATCGGGTGACGGGCGACTCGATGGGAATGCTCGCGACGATCATCAACGGTCTCGCGATGATGAACGCCCTCGAGGGACTCGGCGTGCCGACGCGCGTGATGACGGCGATCGAGATGCCGAAGCTCGCAGAGCCCTACATCCAGCGCAAGGCGCTCCGTCACTTCGAGAAGGGGCGCGTGTGCATCTTCGCGGGCGGAACCGGAAACCCCTATTTCTCGACCGACTCGGCCGCGGCGCTCCGGGCGAGCGAGATCGGCGCCGACGCGCTTCTCAAGGCGACAAAGGTCGACGGCATCTACACGGCCGATCCGAAGAAGGATCCGAAGGCGACGAAGTACGGGTCGCTCAAGTACGAGACTGCGCTCGAGAAGCGCCTGAAGGTCATGGATTCGGCTGCGTTCGCGCTCTGCATGGACAACAACATCCCGATTGTGGTCTTCGACTTCTTCGACAAGAATGCGCTCGAGCGCGTCGTCAAGGGCGAAACCGTGGGAACTACGGTCAGTTGATGGTTGGTAGCCGATAGCTGGCAGGGCGGACGCGCCGCGTAGGCCGGAGAATTTCAAGAAAAACAACACTGGAGAAAAAGATGGAAACGGTGAGTGACGTTTTGAATGACGCGACTTCGAAGATCGGCAAGAGCTTCGATACGCTCAAGCAGCAGTATGCGGGTCTGCGGACCGGCAAGGCGAGTCCGGCGATGGTCGACCAGATCAAGGTCGACTACTATGGCTGCCCGACGCCGATCAAGAATCTCGGCACGATTTCGACGCCGGAGGCGCGTCAGATCAAGATCACTCCGTTTGACCCGACGGTCATCGACCCGATGAACAAGGCGATTCTCGCCGCGAACATCGGCGTGACGCCGCAGACGGACGGCAAGGTCCTGCGCATCACGGTTCCGGAGCTCAACGAGGAGCGCCGCAAGGAGATCGCGAAGGTCGCGAAGACCCAGGCCGAGGCGCAGAAGGTCGCCATGCGCAACGTCCGCCGCGATGCGAACGACGCGGTCAAGAAGCTCGAGAAGGACAAGAAGATTTCCGAGGACGACATGAAGCAGGGTCTCGACAAGATCCAGAAGGCGACGGACGAGGGCATCGCCCGCATTGACGCCGCGCTTCAGGCCAAGGAAGCCGAAGTCATGTCCGTGTGACCGTGGCCGGCCGCCGTTGAGCACTTGAACTTCCGAACACCAGAAATTCTTGCAACAAGGGGAGCGAACGATGGCAGACAACATGGAACCCGTAGCCGGAGCGGTTCCGCCGAAGGCGGTTCTGATGAAGCCGACGCAGACGCAGACGGCTACACTCAAGATCAAGCCGATCATTCGACGGCCCACGATCGGCGGCGCCAGGCCTGAACTCCATCCGGGTCTCAAGTTGCCGACCCAGACAGCGCTCAAGCCCTCGGCAGACGCGGGTTCTCCCGTTTCGGCCGCCCCGGCGCCGATGGACCAGCTCAAGTCCGTCACGCAGAAGCTCAAGGGCGTGACCCAGGAGATTCCGCAGCAGGCGATTCTCCACAAGACCGGCATCATCGCCGATCCCGGGATCACCGAGGCGCAGAAGCAGGCTGCGAAGGCCCGCACGGCGCGCATTTCGCTTTCGGATGCCATCGGCGTCGCTCCCGTGTCCGATGCTTCCGCGGCTCCGCTCAAGACCATCCGCATCAAGCGTCCGGTCGACATCTCGGTTCCGCCGTCCGCTTCCGCGAGCTCCGCGCCTGCCCAGTCCGCCGACGTTTCCGAAGCTGCGGCTCCGGCTGCGGCGCCCGAGAACGAGGCGGCTCCTGCGGCTGCGCCGAAGCCGACTCTGACGCAGCGCAAGACGCTCAAGATCGCGCGTCCCGGGGCCCAGATCCGTCCGTCCGGACGTTTTGGCGTCAAGCAGCAGACCGCGGATTCCGCGGCCGAGGCCGACGCTTCCGCCGAAGACGTTCCGGAAGTCGCGGACATGCCCGCGCCCGCGCCGCTGGCCGCGCCTCGGCCGGCGGGCGACACGGTGCCTGACGTTCCGAAGGCGATGGGCATCGTCGGCATCATCCTTCAGCTTGCAGCCTGCGTGACCATGGGCGCGCTGGGCTACTACCTCCTGCAGGACGCGCAGCTGCCGCTCTTCTGCGGCGGATGCGGCTGGGGACAGTGAGACGTTTCATAGTCCTCGCGAAGGCGACAACCCTCGAGATCCTGAGCGAGCCGTTGTCGCTTTTGCTTTTATCCGCGGCGCTGGTGCTCGCAGTCATCGCGCCGGCGCTTCACTATCACCAGTTCGGCGAGGTGACGCGGATGGCGCGCGACTCGGGCTTTTCGGCGCTTCTGATCGGCGGATTCGTCTTCGCGGCGGCGGGCACACTGCGTTCCTTCCGCCGCGAGATCGAGGGCGGCACGGCGTCTGCGGCCCTCGCGCATCCCGTCTCCCGCGGAACGTTCTTCCTGGCGAAGTGCGCGGGCTCGGCGCTCGCCTTCGCGCTCTTTGCGGCTACCGTCGGATCCGTGACGCTCGTGACGGTGCGCGGCGCGGCGATCGGCGGCGAAATCGCCGCGAAGACGTTTGACATTCCGAAGCTGTACGGACCCTGCCTGGCGGTCGGCGTCGCCGCGATCGTGGCGCCGTATCCCGTCGCCGCCGCGCTCAACCGCTTTGCCCGCTGCCGGTTCGCGCTGAGCGCGTTTCTCTGTTCGGCGGCGATTGCGTTCGCCGGATCCTTCCTGGCGTTCGATCCGGACCTCTGGCTGCGCCTGGCGCCGGGACTCGCGCTCGTGTGGTTTCCGCCGCTCATGCTGATCGCCGTCGCCGGTGCGGCATCCGTCCGCCTCAAGGCCAACGCGGCGGGCGCGGTGTCGGCGCTTGCGGTCGCGGCGTTCCTGCCGTTCGCGGGCAACTACTGCCTTTCGGAGGCGCTGTCGCGCGGCGGATCGATTCCGCTCGGCTACGTGGCGCTGGCCTTCGGTTCGCTCGCGTCCGCGACCCTCGCGTTTCTCCTGATCGGAATTTCCCTGTTCAACGGCAAGGACATCTCATGAACGAAGCGATCATCAGGCTTGAAGGGGTCTCGAAGACCTTCCTTGACTTTTGGCTGCGTCCGACCGTGGCGGCGGTGGACGGCCTCGACCTCGAGGTCCGCCGGGGCGAGGTGTTCGGCCTTTTGGGTCCGAACGGCTCCGGCAAGTCGACGACGATCAAGCTGATCCTGGGGCTTCTCGCGCCCTCGGACGGAAAAGTCTCGCTCTTCGGGCTGCCCCCGAAGTCGAAGGCGGCGCGCGCGAAGCTCGGGTATCTGCCCGAGCTGAGCTACCTGCATCCGTTCCTCACGGCGAAGGAGACGCTGATGTACTATGCCGGACTCTGCAACCTGCCGCGCGCCGTCGCGGCGGAGCGGACGCGGCAGCTGCTCGAGATGGTGGGGCTCGCGGACGTCGCGAATCGCACGGTCGGCGGATTCTCGAAGGGCATGGCGCGCCGCGTCGCGCTCGCGTCCGCGCTGATCGGCAAGCCCGAGCTCCTCGTCCTCGACGAGCCGACCTCCGGCCTCGACCCCGTGTCGACGAAGGAGGTCAAGACGCTCATCCTCTCGCTGGCGAAGAACGGGATGACCGTGCTGATGACGTCGCATCTCCTCGCGGACGCGGAGGACGTCTGCGACCGGGTGATGATCCTGAACCGCGGCAAATGCGCCGCGGAGGGGAAGGTGTCCGAGCTCGGCGAGTCGCTTGAGGATTTCTTCCTGGCAAAGGTTGGGAGCGGTGATGATTTCACTCTGGCGGATTTTCTGGCTTGAGCTGACCGCGCTCGTGCGGTCGAAGACTCTGCCGATGCTGCTGGTCGCGGCAATCGCCTATCTTCTGGCGTTTCCTCATCTCGTCGTATTCGACGGCACGCCGGAAGGGCGGCACGAGCTGCTGGTCCGGTACGGACTCGGCGGCGTCTTCGCGCTTGTGACGGTCTCGCTCCTCGCGTCCGCGACGGGCGCGATCGCATCCGAACGCGCGGCGAAGCGCCTGCAGCTCACGCAGGTGCGTCCGGTTTCGGGTGCGGCGATCGCGTGGGGCAAGTTCCTCGCGCACGCGGCGGCAGGGGCGATCGTGCTCGCGGCGGCGTGCGCGCTGACCGTGCGGACGGCAGATTTCGGACGGCGCTGCAATCATGTCTACGGACCGGTCCTGGAGAGTCCGGAGGAGGAGGCGGCGAAGATGTACGACGTGTACATGACCGACCCCGAGACGCCCCCCGAGATCAAGAATGCGAAGAAGTCCGTCATCCTGCGTCTCCTCGCGCAGCGGGCGCGCGACCATTACCAGTCGGTGGGCACAAACGAGGTCGCGACGTGGCAGATCCGTCTGCCGGGAGGGGTGGCCCCGGAGCGCGCGGCGGTGCGGTTCCGCTTTTCGAACGACTTCAGCATGCGCCAGGACGTGCTCGGTACGGTGACGTTCGGGGAATTCGGGGGCGCGGTCTCCAACTTCACGCAGGCCGTGATCGAGGTGCCGCTCGCGAAGGTCGCGGCGGGCCCGGCGGGAGCGGAGCTCGTGTTCCAAAATCAGGGCTCGGCGTCGCTCATGCTGCGTCCGCGCCAGGACGTGGCGCTGCTCGTTCCGGCCGATTCTGGGCTCGCGAACCTCTTCCGCGCGTATCTGCGCCTGGTGTTCGTGCTTGCGGCGGTGATTGCGGTTGGTGTCTTTTTGGGCGCGGGATTGTCGCGTCCGGTGGCGCTTTTCTCGGCCATCGTGCTGCTCGCAGTGAGCGAGATGAGCCCGAGCGTGATCCAGCAGTATCCGGATCAGCTGGAAGCGGACCGCATCGACAGAGTGGGGCTCGCGGTCACCCGCGCGGTCGGGTCGGTGACCCGACCGGTCAGCGCGCTCTCGCCGCTCGACACGCTCGCTGCGGGGGACTGCGTGGAGCCCGAGTCGGTCGGCTCGTCCTTTCTCGTCCATTTCCTTCTGCTGCCGCTCGTGCTGTCGCTCGCCTCCGGCCTCGTCATGTCCCGCAAGACGAGCGATTGAGCGATAGGCGTCGCAAAGATCGCTTAATCCAAACACTCAAACACCCAAACAACCCAAAAAC
>CAZYQF010000066.1:0-7859 GCA_964650165.1 uncultured Lentisphaeraceae bacterium | reverse complement strand
CAACCGATCCGCACGATGTCTGGATTGTCCTCACCGACGGCGACAACGTCTTCGACGCCGAGTTCCGCACGGGCGCGCTCGCGTTCGCGCACGAGCAGGGTCTTTTCCGCATCCGCCTCGCCAGCGAGTGGAGCGGACTCGGCGCGCTCATGGCCTCGCCGTTCGCGAAGTCCGGACGCCTCGCCGTCATCACCCACGCCACCGAGGACGCCACGCTGAAGGCGCTCGCGAAGGCCGACATCCCGAGCATCCTCCTCGGAGCCTCCAGCGAAGAGCACTGGCGCAAGGCGATGAAGAAGCCCGTCACGGTCTGCTCGGTCGACAACCAGGCCGTGGGGCGCATGGCGGCCGACTACCTCTACGGGCAGAACCGCTACACCTCCTACGTCTACACCGACGGCTCGTCCTTCGAATCCTGGCAGTGGTGGACGCGCAGCCGCTACGAGGCCTTCGTCGGAACGCTGGCAGAACACGGCTTCACCGACCCCGTCCCGCATTTCGCGTTCTACTCGAAATCGCCCGACGACGACGCCCGGGCCCTCGTCCAGCTGATCCGAACCCTCCCCCAGCCCGTCGCCGTGTTCGCCTGCAACGACCGGATCGCGGCCGAGACGGTCGCCGCCTGCGCGATCGGCGGGCTCCACGTCCCGGACGACGTCGCCGTGATCGGCGTCGACAACGAGATCCCCGTCTGCGAATCGGCGCCGACCGCGATCTCCTCGATCAAGATCGAGCACCAGCGCCTCGGCCGGACCGCGATGAACCTGATGATGCACATGATCAAGACCGGGCAGCGCCGCGACTCCACGATCCTGTGTCCGCCGGTGCGCGTCATCGAGCGTGACTCGACTAAGCGGACCGTCCCGAACGACAGGTTCGTCGCCAAGGCCGTCGAGTACATCCGCGTCGCCGCGCCCTCCTCGCTCGACGTCACTTCGGCCGTCCGCGCGAGCGGCGCCTCCCGGAGCTATCTCGAAAAGCGGTTCCGCGCCGACACCGGACGCTCGATCATCGCCGCGATCCACGCCCGCCTCCTCGGCGACGTGAAGCGCCTGCTCCTCGACACCGACCGCTCCGTCTCATTCATCGCCGCCGAAGCCGGTTTCCCCTCGCCCTCAGCGCTTTGCGCGCTCTTCAAGCGGGAGATCGGCATGACCCCGAACGAGTTCCGCGCCTCCCGCCGCGTCAAGGCCTGATCCGGCTGATTTCCGCGTCCGCGTCCCTAGGCGAGGCGCGTTCCGCGCCACGCGCCGCGGCGCCAGCGCCAATAGAGGACGAGCGCGATCAGGCCCATCGAGAACGGCAGCGTGAACCACAGGCCGAGCAGCGCCGCGGCGGGATGCGCCGCGGCGTCGATTCCGTAGCCGACCGCGAGATACGCCGGCATCCACAGGACGAGCTCGACGCCGGACTGCACCAGCATCACGAACCGCGTATCCCCGACGCCCCGCAGCGCCCCGACCGTGAGGCACATCACGCCCTCGGCGATTTCCCGGACGAACATGATCGCGAAGAGCACCAGGCCCGTGCGCCGCCAGGTTCCCGGATCGAACGCGCTGTCCGCGCCCCGGAAGCAGTCCATCACCGGATTCAGAAAGGCGAAGACGAGTCCGAAGCAGAGGACGAGCGCCGCGACGACGACCCCCAGGCCCGTGCGGTAGCTTCGCTCCGCCACGCCGTCGTCGCCCGCGCCGTGGTGGCGCCCGATCAGGATCTGCGTGCCGTCCGAGGTCGCGCAGAGAAGGAGGTAGAAGAGGTTGTTCACGCGGAACACCACGTTCGACGCCGCGCAGGAGAGCGGATCGAGCCGCGTCAGCATCATCGTGAAGCCCGTGTAGGCGAGCGTGCTGAAGAACGCCGTGAGTCCGTTCGGCGCGCCGGTGCGGACGATCCGCGCCATCGCGCGCAGGTCCGGACGGAACGCGCCCGTGCCGACCGACTCCCGCACGAGCGGATCCCGGAGGACCACGATTGCCAGCAGCGCGGTCGTCGTCGCGAACCCCGTCGCGGTCGCGATCGAGGCGCCGGTAATCCCGAGCGCGGGCAATCCGAAATACCCGAAGATCAGCACGGGGTCGGTCGCCATGTTGACGAGACACCCCGCCACCGTGCAGAGCGACACGCGGACCGTCCGCCCCTGCCCGGTGATGATCCCGCCGAGCACCGCGTTCGCGATCGTGAAGACCCCCGCGGGCGCCTGCACCAGGAGGTAGGCCTTCTCCGCCGCGCGGATGGCCGCGTCGCAGCCCGTCACGTCCACCACCGCGAACGCCACCGGAATCATCGCGAGAAGGACCGGCACCGCCGCGAGCGCGAGCCACAGTCCCTGCGCGAAGTAGCGGACCGCCTCGCGCCCCCTCCCGCCGCCGTGCAGCTGGGCGACGAAGACCGTGGTGTAGCCGACCGTCCCCGAGAAGAAGGCGACGACAAGGGTTGAGAGCATGAACGCCGGCAGGAGCGCCGCGAGCTCCGCGTCGCTCGAGTGCCCGAGAAACACCGTGTCGACGATGCCGTTGACGGCGCTCGCCGCGAGGGCGAGGGCGAGAGGCCCCGCGACCTTGAGGGTCTCGCGGATGCCGCCGGGGCGGACAGCCGTTCCGAACGGGCTCATCGCGCAGCGCTCTCCCGGTCCTGTTTCCAGCCGAACGCCGCGATCGCGTCGGCGACCGCCGAAACGTAGTCGCCCTCCTCGTCCGTCACCCGCCCGTCCTCCGCGACCGCGGCCGCGACCGCGTTGAGAAGCTCGCGCTTCGCGAGCGGCGATAGCGCCTCGAGCCGCGCGAGAAGGTCGAGGAACCCGAGCGCGTCGTCGCAGGCCGGCGGCAGGGGCGGAAACGGACCGCCGAAGAGCGAAAGGGCGCCGAGGGCCGCCGCGTAGCCCGCGGGCGGACGCGTTCCGAAGCTCGCCACCGTCGCAAGGACTTTCGCCGCGTCGTCCCGAAGCCGCGCGGCCGGGACGATGCGGACCTCCTGCCACGGACGCAGATAGCGGCGCACCGCCGCCGTGACCATGAACTCGAAGGAGTCGAACTGTCCGTCCTCCTTCACGATCGCGTCGATCGCCTCGATCCACTTCGCGCGCGACGCGGACGTCTCGGCGTCGCGGAGGACGATCGCGCACTTCTTCACGAGCGACCGCCGCTCCGCGGACGTGAGGTCGCGGTCGAGACCGGAGGGGCTCCGGCCGCGCAGCAGCTGCACGAGCGCCGCACCCGCCGCGGACGCGTCGCGGAGCTGCGCGTTGAACGCCGGCGGCAGCTCCCGCTCGACGGGCGCGACGGGGGCCTTGACCTGGCTCTCGCCGAACCTGCGCTCGGCTTCCGCCGCCGCGGAAGCCCGTTCCGCGCGAATGCGGGCGATCCGCGCCTTGAGCGGACCGTCCGCATGAATCCCGCCCGGCGAAAGCCGCGCGACGCGGTCCCGGACCGGAGGATGCGTCGCAAAGGAGAGCCGGTCGCCCTCGGTGAAGAGCATGTGCGCGACATCCCCGCGCCACGCCGTGAACTTCGTGCAGCACGAGCACTCCGCGAGATGCGCGAGCCGGAGCGCGTTCGCGAGCCCCTCGGGATTGCGCGTGAACTGCACCGCCGACGCGTCCGCGAGGTACTCCCGCTCCCGCGAGACCGCGCTCTGGATCAGCCGCGCGAAGAAGGCGCCGATCGCGCCGATCAGCCAGAGCAGCGCCGCGACCGTAAAGTAGACGAGCAGAATGGCGCCGCCCTTGCCTTTCCCCGAGGAGCGGAAGCGGAAGCCGCTCCCGCCGCCGGAATCCTTGCCCCTTCCGAAGACTCCGAACATGCCCTTCCCGAGGCGGTTGAAGGCCGTGACGCCCGCGATGAGCATCAGAAGCCGGAAGTTGAGCCGCATGTCGCCGTTGAGAATGTGGCTGAACTCGTGCGCGACGACGCCCTGAAGCTCGTCGCGCGTCAGATGGCGAAGAGCGCCTTCCGTCACGCAGAGCGCGGACGACGACGGATCGTGTCCGGCGACGAAGGCGTTCACGCCCCGCTCGCCCTCGAGCACCCAGACGGACGGCATGTCGACCCCGGAGGCGATCGCCATCTCCTCGCAGACGTTGAACAGCCTCAGGCGGTCGACGGCGGCGGCGTCCCCGTCCGCACGGAGTTCGCCGCGGCGGATGCGCCGCGCCCCGAGCGTCTCCATCAGGCGCCATCCGGACGACACGGAGTCGCTCTTGATCAGAAAGCCGATCACGACGATCAGGACGGCGAGTCCGATCGCGATGCCGAGAAAAACCGGGTCCTGGCAGATCTCGCCGAAGGCGGGCGCCGGACGGGAGAACTCCCGGCTGAAGTTAAAGGCGAACAGCCATTCCGCGAAAAGGAAGACCAGCGTCGCCGCGGCGACGACGGACGCGACCGCCATCGCCGCCAGGACCACCAGGACGCCCGTCTTCTTGCGCGCCGCCTCCTGTAGCGCGAACGGATTCATCAGAAGGAGACTTTGACAGCCTCGCGTTCGGATGCGGACGCGGTCGCCTCAAGAAGCGCGGCGGGTGCGAAGTTGAAGGCTCCCGCGACAAGGGAAGACGGGAAGCCCTCGCGCTTCGTGTTGTACTCGGTCACGGCGTCGTTGTAGGCCTGGCGCGCGAAGGCGATGCGGTTCTCGGTCGAGGACAGCTCCTCCGAGACGCGCGCCATCTGCTGGTCCGCCTTGAGGTCGGGATACTGCTCGACCACCGCCATCAGGCGCGACAGCATGCCGGCCAGTCCGGTCTCGGCCTTCGCGAATGCGGCGGAGGCGGCGAGGTCGCCGGGGACCGCGGCCAGCGCCCGGGCGGCGGAGGCGGCGACGTTGCGCGCCTCCGTAACGGCGGTCAGGGTCTCCCTCTCGTGCGCAAGATAGCCCTTGGCCGTCTCGACCAGATTGGGAATGAGGTCGTACCGCCGCTTGAGCTGAACGTCGATCTGCGCGAACGCGTTCTTGAAGCGGTTCTTCAGGACGACGAGTCCGTTGTAGAGCCCGATGATCCACGCAAGAAAGACACCTGCGATTCCAACCAGAATGCCGACGCCGACCAGTGTACTCATATCCGCTCCCTCCTTATGAAGTTTAGGAATATGATATCACAAAACCATCCCTTCGTGGAATCAGGACTTCTTCGGCTGGGGCTTCACGAGCCAGGCCGTCGAAATCGCCGCGCCCCTGACCCCGTAGGAGTTGAGCGGACGGACGGACAGGCGGAGCTCGGTCTTCGCGGGAATTTCCCCGGGGGCGAACTGGAACTCGACCGCGGCGACTTCGGCATCATGGACGCGCGGCAGGGCCGCGGTCGGATGGTAGAGGCGCCGCGTCATCTGCACGCCCTCGACGTCGCAGTCGCGCGTCTCCAGGGTCACCTCGTACTCGTAGGGACGCGCCGCGGCGTTCGCGGTCGCGGACGGGAAGGAAAGAGTCCCCGTGTCGAACGCGAGCTTCGCCTCGGCGCCGGACGCGAACGCCGGAACGGCGCTCTTCGCCGCGCGCGCCGCGAACGGACTCGCCTTCGCCGGCATCTCGACGTTCCAGGCCGTGTCGACGTCCTCGTCGCGGCAGAAGTCGCGGCGCTGGAGGACGAGATGGTCGTCGTAAACGGTGACGAGCTGTCCCTGGCGGATCGACAGGTCCTGTCGGGTCGCGTCGTTCAGCTCCTGCCGGTTGGCGCGCGGACCCTGCAGGCAGACGTAGCTGAGCGAGGAGGTCCCGATCGAGGTGAATGCGCCGCGCCAGATCGAGCGCTCGTCGGTGAGCGACGTGTGGGAGTGTCCGGAGAACGCGACCGCGTTCGCGTAGGGCGAGAGCGCCCGCGTGGACTGCCCGCCGTCGTGACCCCACGCCCAAGGTCCGTAGACCGTGTCCTTCGGATGCGCATGCTGGACGAAGAAGAAGGGCCGGCCCGTGTCGATCTTCGCGGCATTCGCCTTGAACCAGTCCTCGAGGCCCCGGACGCCCTGCCAGGAGTCCCAGTGCGCGCCGACGACGTCATAGCCCTTCACGTTCTTGCGCCAGATCGGCTCGTACTTCTCGTGGAAGCACTCTTCCCACGTCTTCGCCATCGCGTCGCCGCCGCGGAGCTGGAGCTTCTTCGCCTCCTCGTAAGTGAGGCCGTGGACGGCGAACGCGCGGTCCATCGCCTTGTCCCGGTAGTCGAGTCCGTCCGGATCGTGGTTGCCGGTGACGAACAGGCGCTCGACGCGGCGTCCGTCCGGCGCGGTGTCGTCCGGAAACACGTCGAACCACGCCTTCGCGAAGTTCTCCATCTGGATGGCGATGCCGTGGTCCGTGAGGTCGCCCGCGATCAGCACCGCGTCCACGCCCTGGTCGCGATACCAGCGGAGCGTCTTGCGGTAGATCTCGGCCGACGCCCAGTCGGTGATGTGGATGTCGCTCAGAACGCCCATCTTGAGTCCGGGACGCCCGGAGAAAAATCCGCCGAGACCGCTCTTGCAGCCGGCGAGTGAAAACGCAGTGGCGCCGGCAAGGAAGTTCCGCCGGTTCATGATGATGTTCATCGTCGTATCTCCGTCTGGGGTTGAAAAGGGTCAGGCGAGCTTCGCGAGCTTCTCGGCCAGGCCGACGTAGGTCGCGGGCGTCATCTTGAGCAGGCGCGCCTTGTCCTCCTTCGGAAGCGGCAGCGCCTTGACGAAATCCTGCATGATCTCGGCGTTCACGCGACGTCCGCGCGTCAGCTCCTTGAGCCGCTCGTACGGACGGTCCATGCCGACCTTGCGCATCACGGTCTGGATCGGCTCGGCGAGAACCTCCCAGTTGCGGTCGAGGTCTTCGGCGAGGCGCTCGACGTTGAGCTCGAGCTTGCCGAGGCCCTTGACCGTGGACCTGATCGCGATGAGCGAGTAGCCGAAGCCGACGCCCATGTTGCGGAGCGTGGTCGAGTCCGTCAGGTCGCGCTGCAGGCGCGAGATCGGGAGCTTGCGGGCCATGAAGCCGAGCATCGCGTTCGCGAGGCCGAGGTTGCCCTCGGAGTTCTCGAAGTCGATCGGATTCACCTTGTGCGGCATCGTCGACGAGCCGATCTCGCCCTTGACCGTGCGCTGCTTGAAGTAGCCCATCGAGACGTACATCCACACGTCGCGGTCGAAGTCCAGGAGGACCGAGTTCCAGCGCTGGATCGCGTCGAAGAGCTCGGCGATGCCGTCGTGCGACTCGATCTGCGTGGTGAGCCGGTTCTGGCGGAGGCCGAGCGACTCGATGACCTTCCGCGAGAGCGTCTCCCAGTCCGACTTCGGATACGCCGAGAGGTGCGCGTTGAAGTTGCCGACCGCGCCGTTCATCTTCGCGGGCATCACGAGGCGGTCGATCTCGGCGGCCTGGCGCTTGAGGCGCTGGGAGACGACGGCGAGCTCCTTGCCGACGGTCGAGGGCGAGGCGGGCTGTCCGTGCGTGTGCGCGAGCATCGGGACCTTCGCGTACTCCTTCGCCATCGCCGCGATCCTGGCGGTGCACTCGTCCATCGCCGCGCGCAGGACCGCCTTGCCGTCCCGCAGCATCAGCGCGTGGGACATGTTGTTGATGTCCTCGCTCGTGCAGCCGAAGTGGATGAATTCCGTACGGCTCTCGAGGGACGTCCCCGCGATCTTCTCCTTGAGGAAGTACTCGATCGCCTTGACGTCGTGGTTCGTCGTCTTCTCGATGTCCTTGACGCGCTGCGCGTCCGCGAGCGTGACGTTCGCGGCGATCGCGCGGAGCTCCTTGCGCTCCTTCGCGGACAGCGCCTTGCACTCCCTGATCTCCTTCGCGTCGCAGAGCGCCTCGAGCCAGGCGCACTCCACGACGATGCGGCGCTTGATGAGCCCGAACTCGGAGAAGACCTCCTGGAGTTCCGTGCACTTGTTCGCGTA
>CAZYQF010000065.1:6029-8055 GCA_964650165.1 uncultured Lentisphaeraceae bacterium | reverse complement strand
AGCGGAGGTCAAAGACGAGGAGCCTGCCGTTGCCGAAGCCAAGGCCGAGGAGCCGGCGGCCCCGGAAGTCGAGGCCGAGGAACCTGCCGCCGCGGAGCCCAAGGCCGAGGAAGCCACAGTTGAGGAGCCCGTTGCCGAGGAAGCCAGAGCAGAGGAGCCCGTTGCCGAGGAAAAGAAGGCCGAGGCACCTCTTGCACCTGAGGAGAAGATCGCCACCAATGCCGAGGTTGATGAAGTGCTGGATTTGCTTTCCGATCTGGCTGCCGAATCGGGCGAAGCCCCGGCGGTCCGTCAGGGCGACCCCAAGGTTGCTGACGTCAGCGCCGGCACCGGCAAGTCCGCCGTGGACAATGACGAAGACGCAATCATCGATGATCGCGTCTCGACCGAAGCTTCCGCTCGGCCGGCCAAGCTCGAGCCGGCGTTTACGGGTCCCGACGCGGAACTCCTGGAAAACATCCGCACGACCGAAAGGCTGCGTCGCGAGGCGATGGCCGCGCAGGCGATGCGCGAGATCGAGGAGGCGCGCGTCTGCATGACGGGAGGCGAGTTCTCCGAGGCCGTTCGACACTACGCCATTGCCGCGAAGCTGCTCGACGATCGCGTGTCGTCCAAGCCGCTCAAGCGCGAGTGCTCCCAGGGGATTGCCGACGGCCTGTACCGCAGCGCTTTGGAAGAGTATCGCACCGGCCGCCGCGAGCGGGCGATCAAGCTCATCGAGAAGGCGGTCGAGATGCGTCACCCGAAGGCCCGGAAGCAGCTCGAGATCTGGCTCAATACTGACGACCCCGACAAGAACAAGACCGATGTCTCCGAGATCACCCACCGTCGCAACGAGGTCGACTACAAGGCCCGCCGCGTCAGCGAGCGCCAGCACCTGAAGCGCGCCCGCCAGCTCCTGGCCCAGCGCGAGATCGACCGCGCGCTTGAGGAATGCGAGCTCGTCCTGGTCGGCGATCCCTACAACCAGGAGGCCCTCCGCCTGCGTGATTCGATCCAGCGCAAGCGCGAAGTCATTTTGAAGCAGGAGCGCGAGGTCACGCGCGAGTCGATGATCGCCGACGTCGACGAGGCCTGGCGCCCGGTCTACGCCGTCAACGCGAAGGAGCTTCGCGAAAAGGACAAGAAGACGGTCATGCGCGATCCCGCGCGCGGCGACCCCGAGCGCACGACGGAGCAGACCATCATCAAGCGCATGAAGGACATGCGCCTCCCGGCGATTTCGTTCAAGCCGCCGGCCACCATCATCGACGCGGTCGACTATTTCCGCACCGCGTCCCGTGACTTCGACCGTCCGGAGATTCCGCTCGAACAGCGCGGATTCAACTTTGTCCTGAAGAACCCCGAGACCGTTCGCATGAACACGCCGGCTGCCGTTGACGACAATGACGACTTCTCCTCGAAGGACGCCGCCGAGGCCGGGAGCGGCGGCAGCGGCGTTCTCGGCGTCCCCGTGATTCCGATGATCTCCGCAAGCGACATTTCCTTCTACGAAGCCCTGAAGCTCGTCTGCGAATCCGTCGACTACAAGTTCACGGTCCAGAACTCGATCGTCATGGTCATGCAGAAGGACATGGTGACCGAGGAACTCGTCACCCGATCCTTCCCGGTGCTCTCCACCTTCCTCGACAAGATGGGCAGTGCGACCGAGGACGTGGCCCAGATGAGGACGGCGACCACGTTCGGCGGCGGCAACAGGAATCTGGAGGCCAAAAACGCCGATGGCGCGGACGGTCAGGAGAAGGACTGGAAGCAGTTCTTCTCGCTCATGGGCGTCAAGTGGCCGGACGGCAGCTCGATTTTCTACGTGAAGACCGTCGGACGGCTCTTCGTCAAGAACACGCTCGACAACCTCGCCGAGTTCGAGAACGTGCTCCTCTCCCTGAACCAGCAGGTCACGCTCGTCGAGATCGAAACCCGCTTCGTCGAAGTCTGCCAGGACGACCTCAACTCGCTGGGCTTCGAATGGATTCTGAACGGCGACTACTCGATGGGTGTCAACCGCCACCTCGCGAAGGCACTCGGT
>CAZYQF010000065.1:0-5929 GCA_964650165.1 uncultured Lentisphaeraceae bacterium | reverse complement strand
CGGATCCCGCTACCTGTCCGATGTCGGCAACCACATCAGCGGCGAGTCGAAGTCCGTGAACGACCAGTTCATGCGGGTTAACGCGTTTCTCGGCCAGGCGGACCTCTCGATGATCCTGCACATGCTCGCCCAGCGCAGCGACACGGATCTTCTGTCCGCGCCGAAGGTCCTGACCCGCCCCGGGGAAGAGGCGACCATCAAGGTGGTGACCGAGTACATCTATCCGACCGATTACGACGTGCAGCTCCAGTCGAGCTCTTCGGGCGGCAGCGGCAACTCCGGCGGCAGCTCGCAGTCCGCGATTCTCGCGGTTGTCGAGCCCCAGTCCTTCCAGATGCGCGAAGTCGGCGTCATCCTTCAGGTGACTCCGACGCTGACCGACGACGGCAACGTGGTCGACCTCGAGCTCAACACGCAGGTCGTCGACGAGCCGACCTGGAAGAACTACGGCATGAGGATTCCCTTTACGGGAAATGCCGGAGCGCAAACGCCGCCCGCCCCGCCGACCTTCCCCGACACTTGGGGTAAGCCCAATCAGGACGTGCTGGAAGGAATCGTGACAAAAACCTATGACGCCTATGCCAGCATGCTGGACAAGTTTTTCACGAGCGGATCTCAGAACATCACCTACTACGATGCCCCGATGGAACAGCCGTTCTTCCACGTCCGCTCCGTCGATTCCAAGGTGTCGGTCTATCCGGGCGCGACCATTGTCATGGGCGGACTCATCACCGAGGCCCGCAAGGCGATGGACGACAAGATTCCGTTCCTCGGCGACATTCCGTTCCTCGGGCGGTTCTTCCGGAGCCATTCCGAGCAGACCTCCAAGCGCAACCTGCTGATCTTCGTGACGACGCGCATCGTTGACGGGCGCGGCCGCGAAATGAACAGCGACGGATTCGACCAGGTCGGTGCCACGGACGGCGTGAAGGCCGCGCCTGACGTCGCCACCAAGTAATCGCAACGAACAGATGAAAATCTGCGTTACGGGAGGGATTGCCTCGGGCAAGTCCCTCCTTTCTCGTTATCTGAACGAGCTTGGCGTCGAGACGATCGATGCCGACGACGTCGTCCATTCCCTGATTCCGGCGGATGAACGCCGGCGTCTCGCGAAGGCTGTCTTCTCGGATTCCAAGGCGCGGAAGGAACTCGAGGCGCGGATCCATCCGTTTGTGAAAGAGCGAATCAGCGGATTCCTTTCTTCTCCTCCATCCCCGGCTCAAGGCTCCGACTCGCTTCGACTCGCCATCATCCCGCTTCTCTTCGAGGTGCACTGGGAGCCGGAATTTGATATAATATGCAGCGTCGTCTCCTCGAGAGAGCATCAACTCGAGAGGATGATGACGACCCGCGGCATGAGCCGCGAGGAGGCCGAAGCCCGAATTGCCGCGCAAATGCCGGCGGAGGAAAAGGCCGCGAAATCCCATTATGTGATTCGAAACGACGGAACCGCCGCGGAACTCAAGGCTCAAGCGGAGACCTTTGTCCGCTGGCTGAAGCAGAAAGTCTAAGGAACAGGAAAATATTCATGGCAGACGAATTCGATGTATTTGCCCAAAGCAATGTGAATCGCGCGCCCGCGCCCAAGCCGATTGAAAACAAGCCTTCTCAGCCCAAGCCCTCGCGCGGGAATTTCCAGGGCAAGAAGCCGTTCCGCAAGCCGTTCCGCGGCGGCAACAAGGGCGGAAACCCCCCGCCCCGCATCGCCAGCGGAGAGGTTTCGGTGAACCCGCTTCTCAACGCCCCGCTTCCGACGGAGCCGCTGCAGCAGGGCGAGGCGCCGGCCAATTCCAACCGCAACCCGAGCCTGGCCGAGTACCGCCTGGGAGACATCCAGGTCTGGCCGGCCCAGACGATCGTCGACCGCATGATGCCGGGAGCGGATCCCGAGGAGCTCGGAACCTATCGCAAGCACGAGCTTATCTTCGCCGCGATCCGGATGTATCTCGCGAACGGCGGCGCGGTTCTCGCGTCCGGCTGCCTTGAGATCGTCCGCGAGGGACACGGCTTTCTCCGTTCGGCGAAGAACAACTTCCTGTCCTGCCCCGAAGATGTCTTCGTCACTCAGCAGCAGATCCGCCGTCATGCGCTTCGCACCGGCGACATCGTCGAGGGCCCGATTCGCGATCCACGGGACAAGGACCGCTTCTTCTGCCTCGGAAACGTCAATACCGTGAACGGCAAGGAGCCGTCCGTCGCCGCCCGCGTCGTCCACTTCGAGAACCTGACCGCGACGTTCCCGACGCGCCGCATGCTCCTCGAGAGCGATCCCCGCGAGTTCACGACCCGCGTCATCGACCTCTTCACTCCGATCGGGTTCGGACAGCGCGGACTCATCATCGCGCCGCCGCGCGTCGGCAAGACCGTGATGCTCCAGAAGCTGGCGAACGCCATCTCGACGAACTACCCCGACGCCATGCTGATCATCCTCCTCATCGACGAGCGTCCCGAGGAGGTGACGGACATGCAGCGCAACACGAAGGCGATGGTCCTTTCCTCGACTTTCGACGAGGAGCCGCAGCATCACGTCAACGTCACCGAAATGGTCCTCGAAATGTCGAAGCGCCAGGTCGAGAACGGGCGCGACGTGATCATCCTCATGGATTCGATCACCCGCATGGCCCGCGCCTACAACACCGTCCAGCCGCACTCCGGAAAGATCCTCACGGGAGGCGTCGACGCGATGGCGATGCACCGTCCGAAGCGCTTCTTCGGCGCCGCGCGCAACATCGAGGGCGGCGGCTCGCTCACCATCATCGCGACCGGTCTCGTCGACACGGGCTCGCGCATGGACGAGGTCATCTTCGAGGAGTTCAAGGGCACGGGTAACATGGAGATCGTGCTGGACCGCGGACTTTCCGACAAGCGCATCTATCCCGCGATCGACATTGACAAGTCCGGTACGCGCAAGGAGGACCTGCTCCTCGACCCGATGGAGCTCGAGAAGTCCTGGGGACTCCGCCGCATCCTCTCGGCCGCGGGGCCTGAGTCGGCGATGAAGTCCGTCCTCAACTCCCTGAAGAAGACCAAGTCCAATCCCGAGTTCCTCCTCGCGCTTGATCTCAAGAACGTGTGATGGGCGACATCAGGATCATCAATGCGCGAATGCACAACCTCCGCGGGATCGACGTTACGATCCCGCGGAATTCGTTGACCGTGGTCACCGGACTTTCCGGAAGCGGAAAGTCCTCCCTCGCCTTTGATACCCTTTATGCCGAAGGGCAGCGCCGTTACGTCGAGTCGCTTTCGGCCTACGCGCGCCAGTTCCTCGACCGGATGCAGAAGCCGGACGTCGAGAAGATCGAGGGACTGTCCCCCGCGATCTCGATCGAGCAGCACACCACGAGCGGGAATCCGCGCTCGATCGTCGCGACTGTCACCGAGATCCACGACTATCTGCGCATCCTCTACGGATCCGCCGCGGTTCCGCACTGCCCGAAATGCGGCAAGCCCGTCACCCGCCAGTCTGCCGAGCAGATCGTCGACTCGATCCTCGCGCTGCCGCGCACGGACAAGCAAGTCAAGGCCGTCATCTACGCCCCGGCCGTGAAGGGGAAGAAGGGCCGCCACGAGGAGCCGCTCGCGGCGATCGCACGCAACGGCTTCGCGCGCGTCCGGATCGACGGCACGACGTATCCGGTCGACGAGCTCCCCGAGTTGGACAAGAAGAAGGCGCACGACATCGACGTCGTCGTCGACCGTCTCGTCATTCCCTGCGACCGGACGCGCCTCACCGACTCCGTCGAGCTTGCGCTCAAGACCGGCGCCGGAATCCTGACGGTCGAGTTGCTCGATTCCGCCGACAACCCAAACACCCAAACACCCAAACACTCAAACACCGAGCTCACCTACAGCGAGCTGAATGCCTGCGTGGACTGCGGCATTTCCTTTGACGAGCTGAAGCCGCGGAGCTTCTCGTTCAACTCGCCCTACGGCGCGTGCCCGACCTGTACCGGACTCGGACAGCTCTATTACTTCGACGAAGACCTCGTCGTCTCGGACAAGACGCTTCCGCTCGAGGAGGCGATTCATCCGTGGCGCCGGATGGGGCAGATGAACATCCTCTACCACAAGGAGCTTCTCGCCCACCTCGCGAAGCAGTACAAGGTCAAGCTCTCGACGCCATACGAGAAGCTGCCGGCGGCGTTCCGCCGCGGACTCATGCACGGCTTCAAGGACGACCTCGTCCTCCCGTGGCGCCGCGTGGACCGTCCGTTCGAGGGCGTGCTCGCGTCGCTCCAGCGCCGCCTCGACGAGGCCGAGGACGACGAGATGCGCGCGAAGTTCGAGGCCTACCAGAGCTTCAGGATCTGCCCCGACTGCAGCGGCTCGCGCCTCAAGCCGGAGTCCCGCGCCGCGACGATTGCCGGGAAGTCCATCGTCGAGGTGATGGCGATGCCGGTCGCCGAGGCTCTCGCGTTCTTCGGTTCGATCGGTACCGACGCCGAGAATCTCGGGATCTCTCGGAACGTGCTGGACGGACTCAAGGACATCCTCTCCGAAATCGGCAAGCGCCTCCAGTTCCTCCTGGACGTCGGACTCGACTACCTGACGCTCGACCGCGCGTCGTCGACGCTCTCCGGCGGCGAGATGCAGCGCATCCGCCTCGCGACGCAGATCGGCTCCGGCCTCACGGGCGTCCTCTACGTTCTCGACGAGCCGACGATCGGACTCCACCCGCGCGACAACGAGCGCCTCGTCGCGACGCTCAAGGGACTCCGCGACCGCGGCAACACCGTCGTCGTCGTCGAACACGACGCGGAGATGATGAGAAACGCGGACTGGATCGTCGACCTCGGCCCGGGCGCCGGACGCGAAGGCGGCCGGGTCATGTACCAGGGCGACTACAAGGGCCTCCTGAAATCCGGCACCCTCACCGCGGACTATTTGACCGGAAAGCGCAGCGCAGTGGTCAAAGGGACCCTTGGAGGCTCTTCGTTCGCCAAGGGCTCGACGCTGACCATCACGGGCGCTTCCGAGCACAATCTCAAGAACGTCACGGCGCACATCCCGGTCGGGTCCTTCACCGTCGTCACCGGCGTCTCCGGTTCCGGCAAGTCGACGCTGATCGACGAGACGCTGAAGCGCGCGCTCCTGAGGGACTTCTACCATGCCAAGGACGTTCCGGGCAAGTACAGGAAGATCGCGGGCGCCGAGAATTTCGACAAGGTCATCGAGATCGACCAGTCGCCGATCGGAAGGACGCCGCGCTCGAATCCCGCGACCTACGTCGGCTTCTTCTCCGAGGTCCGCGAACTCTTCGCCGCGACGGAGTCCGCGAAGGCCCGCGGCTACACGGCGGGACGCTTCTCGTTCAACGTGAAGGGCGGACGCTGCGAGACGTGCGGCGGCGACGGACTCCAGAAGCTGGAGATGTCGTTCCTTCCGGACGTCTACGTCACCTGCGAGCAGTGCGGCGGCAAGCGCTTCAACGCCGAGACCCTCGAGGTCACCTACGGCGGCAAGAACATCGCCGAGGTTCTGGAGATGACGGTCGCCGAAGCCCGCGAGTTCTTCGCCAAGGTCCCGTCGCTCGCCCGGAAGCTCGCGATGCTCGAGGACGTCGGACTCGGATACATCGGGCTCGGACAGTCCGCGACGACGCTCTCCGGCGGCGAGGCCCAGCGCATCAAGCTCGCGACCGAGCTCTCGCGCCGGGCGACCGGGCGGACGCTCTACCTGCTCGACGAGCCGACCACCGGCCTCCACTTCGAGGACGTCGCGAAGCTCCTCAAGCTTCTCCTGAGGCTCCGCGATCAGGGCAACACGGTCGTCGTCATCGAACACAACACCGACGTGATGAAGTGCGCCGACTGGATCATCGACCTCGGCCCCGGCGGCGGCGACGCCGGCGGAAGGCTCGTCTGCGAGGGGCCGGTCGAGAAAATCCGCGCCTGCGCGGAATCCGTCACCGGCCAGTTCCTCTGAC
>CAZYQF010000064.1:0-8182 GCA_964650165.1 uncultured Lentisphaeraceae bacterium | reverse complement strand
ATCAAGGCGGCGGGCACGGTCGAGAACGCGCGGACGGACATCGTCATCGATTCGGTCGTGCTCAAGCAGTGGCGCGGCGACGACTACAGCAACGCTGACGAGATATCGCCGCTGATCCCGAACTGGGAGGATCCGTCCAACTACAAGGCGCACACGAACTTCACCTTCACCGGCGCGTGGATCACGAACAGCATGGCCTCAACCACCAACGGGATGCTACTCCTGAGCGCGAAGCGGACGACGGCCGACGCTCCGTCCGGAATCCGTTCGCCGCTGATGGACGGCGCGTACGGCCGCGGCAAGGGTCTCGGCATGTTCTCGTTCACCTACCGGAACGCGCAGGCGAACGCGCGCCTCCTGCTGCAGGTCGCGACGAACGTGACGTACGCCACCGCCAACAACTACGACATCATCGACACCAACGCGTGGACGACGGTGACGAACTTCACCTTTGCGGGCCTCTCCCCGAGCGCCCTGAGCTTCGGCACGCGCAGCTGCTACATCGGCCTTCATGATGTGCAGGGGATGATGCGCCTCATCGTCGATCCGGCGCTCGTGGCGGCGGTCTCGAACGTCACGGACCGGGCGAATTTCGGCGAGATCCTCATTGACGAGGTGTTCTGCCGCGACGAGCCGGCGCTCGACAACTCGAGCTGGTGGGGCTGGAACATCCGCTCGGTCGGAACCGACGCGTGGGGTGCCGACGGCGAGAAGAAGATGTATCTTCCCGACCTTACGACCGATCCGTACGAGGTGGGCCTCTCGATGGCGCTCAACAACTCGATCGTCGCGGACACCGACCCGGAGGATGCCGAGACGTACAAGCAGCACAAGCCGTTCGTCCAGACGCCGACATTCACGAGCAATGTCGTCGGCGAGGTGACGTTCCGCGCCCGCAAGTATGACGCGGCTTCGGCACAGCCGGCCTCGGTCACGCTCTACGGTTCGCTCACGGGCGACGAGCACGGCGACTGGGCCGATCTTCATACCTTTGTCGTCTCGAACGCGACGTACGCCGTCTATTCCTACAAGACCGATCCGGGCCAGGCCTACAACGCGTTCCGGCTGGCGGTCACCGGCGTAGACGGCGTCTCGGGCGCGCATGACAGCATGGGGCCGGTGAGGCCCGACGGCTACGATACCCCCGTCCGGGTGCTGATCGAGGAGGTGCTCGTCTCCGAGGCGGTCCGCGCGCGCATCGCCTTCCGCAACGTCGGCGCGTTCCGCAGCGCCCTGCGCAGCCGCGACTTCGTTCCGAACGTCCCGTCGAGGTCCGAGCAGCCGCTCTGCAACGAGGGCTGGGGCATCCAGGCCGAGGTCTATGCGGCGCAGCTGGCCGACGACATCAACTTCGACATGGCGCCGCAGGTCTATCTCTGGTGGTACGAGGGCGAAGCGCCGTGGGGATACGAGAACTGGGGCAAGCTCGCGGGCGCCCACCGCGTCCGCCTTCCGAATGCGACGGACACGAACCTCGTCTACCGCTCGACCTATCTCAACAACTTCGGCGACACGGTGATCCCGATGTCGACGGCGCCGGGCTCGGTGGTCCAGTACACGCTCGAGGTCCAGTACTGGCAGAAGGGCTCGGCGGTTCCGATGACGAACTTCCTGAACGACACGGAGTGGCGCCGTCCGGACTGGTATTCGCCCGTCGACTACAACGCCGACTACGGCAGGGGCGTCTCGTTCGCGGCCTACAACATCCTCGACACGGTCGCGCCGGGCTGGGCGTGGGTCAACGAGATCAACATCTGGGGCAGCTACGACAAGTACTGGAACAACAGCGAGGCCGACAGCCAGTTCGTGGAGATCGCCGTGCCGCAGGAAGCCGACATCTCCGGGTGGTCGGTGCGGGTGCTCGGGGCGTCGGTGTTCGACGACTCGATCGTGACCAACTCGCTCGGCCGCTTCGGCACCTCGATTCTTCCGGGAAAGAAGAAGGACGGCGGACTCTACTCCGCGTCCAACATGGTCTTCCGCGTGGTCTCGAGCCGCAAGTCGAGCACGGTCAACGGCGGCGAGCTTGATCCGAAGAACGGGGAGTGCGACGCGACCTGGAACTTCGACGTGTACAGCGACACCTTCGACCCGAGCGGCGAGATCTTCGCGACCGACCCGGTGGCGATCCAGCTCGTGCGCGGCAGCGGCATCGTCGAGCACGAGGTGCTCGGCATCGGCACGAACTTCTACGGTTCGATGCCGGGCCTCGAGCAGTACTACGACCCGTCGAACACGGTCGCGTTCCTCCGCCGGAACCTCCGCGAAACGCAGGTCTTCTACGTCGGCGAGGACAGTGCGGGCGAGGGCAAGTCGCTCGGCGTGTTCGCCTCGCACGGCGAGACCTCCAACGTGTGGAACAATGTCATGGGCATGACTCCGGGGCGGATCAACCAGAACCAGTCGATCGATCCCGACCATCCGACGCCGAACGGCGAGATGATCATCGTCTACTGCGACCTCGGCTCAGGCCACATCCGCCAGACGGTGGGCGAAATGGTCGAGACCAATGCGTCGACGATGGTCATGATTCCGCGCGGCTCCTCGCGCGGCACCAACATCGTCTACACCGTGGACCCCTGGTACGAGCTCAAGTCCGTCGTGACGAACCGGGCGAGCGTCGCCTTCGAGAAACTTCTCTCGCCCGCGCGCACGTATCAGGCGACGGTCGGCGTCGGGGCCTCCAACAACGTCACCGTGATTGCGACGGCGGGCGTGCAGAGCAGCCTCCTGGACTACGGCCTCACGGACAAGAACCGCTACACGCCGGCGGTCATCAACTGGCTGGAGAACCACAAGGACATGTACGGCAACGACTGGGCGAACCCGGAGTCGACCGAAATCCATCTTGCGGACCTCATCCGTCCGGACGACACCGTCATCACCAACCTGAACCTCACGCAGATGTACTGGCTCGACATGGACCCGACGGTCAGCAACCTCGCGCTCAAGGGCTACATGTCGGGTGCGCCGGTCGAGCACCTCGTCGCCGGCGGCTCCATGACGAACCTGCGCGTCCGCGCGTCTCTGATGATCACAAACCGCACGTCAGGCGCGGCGTGGCGTCCGTACGTGCTCCGCGGCCTCGCGCCGGGCGAGAACTCCTGGGCCTACGGCGACGCGAACGCCTCCTGGGCGTGGACCGCCGTGACCTTCAAGGTGGTCGGCATCCTGATGAACGGGAAGACCAGCTACTATCAGCAGAACAACTGGGTGCCGCTCCGGTGGTTCGTATTCAAGGAAGGCTCGTTCTGCGACGCCGACGATTTCGCCGCGGACCCCGCGAAGCTTCCCTACAGCACGGCGATCGAGTTCGTCGATCCCTATAGCCGCCAGTCGCCGGGCTACACGGCCGGACGCTGGGCCGACTGGGTGAGGGACCATGGCTGGGTGCCGATCAACTACTTCTGGTGTCTCGACGACCGTATCCAGCCGGTCAACGTGGAGGTTTTGGAGAAGGAGAATTTCTATGCAGACTAAAATGCGTCATTTCCTGCCGCTGGTGGCAGCGCTCGCAATGTGCGGGTGTTCGAAGGAGGAGCCCCAGGCGGCCGACCCGTATGACAAGCCGTATTCGCGGATTCAGGATCCGGAGTACGTCAAGGCGCTCGCCGCGAGCAACCAGGAGCGCAAGGCGCTCATGACCGAGCTTGCGCGCGTCAGCGAGGAGTTGCGCGTCGAGACCGAGAAGGACCCCGAGTCCGCGCGCACGAAGGAGCTCCAGAAGGAAATGGCGAGGGTCTCCGAGAAGGCCCTGCAGCAGCGCATTCTGACCCAGGCGCTGGTCCGCGACCGCATCAACCGCGAAACCAAGGCCGTCGCCGAGCGCGAAGCGCGCGAGGGCAGGAACGCCAACGACGTGACGCAGGCCATGGAGATGGTCAAGAAGAATTTGAAAAAGGGCAACAACTGATATGAAGACGAAACTGATCAAACTTGCAGCGCTTACCCTGGGACTCTTTGCCGGTGCGGCGCTTCACGCGGCGACCGACGGCAACATCTACCAGATCTTGCCGTGCGATGAGATGGGCGTGGCCCTGGAAGGCCCCGTGTCATCGATTGCGATCCCGAAAGTCCCCGGCGAAACCTTGTACTTCAAGGTCCGCCTGGCGCGCACGCCGGCAATGCTGACCGCCGGACGCCAGTGGCGGATGGAATACGTCGGCACAGGCTCGCCCACCGTCGACGCGATCACCAGCCCGTTCTCGCTCGGCATCTACGTCTCCGGCAAGCTCACCTTCGCGAAGTACGTCGGCTACCAGGACTTCCACGCGAACGTCCGCGACTTCATCTTCAAGTATACGGTCGAACTCGGCGACTTCGCGCTCCCCGTGCGTCTGGCGACTTCGACCGGTCCGGCGGGCTTCCAGGAGGTCTCGACGAGCTACGTGATCCTCAACAGCGACAAGTTCAATATCGTCGACGTGGACTCGTCGACCGATCCGGCGACGGTTACACCCGTGAAGCTTCTCTTCAACGACCCCGCCGTCCCGGTCGGCGCCACGGGCGAGGTGATCATCGACTACTCCCTCGCGGGCTACGCGGGCTTCTACCTCAAGTCGATCGACTTCGAGAACACCCAGGAGGATGTCGGCATCTGGCGCGTCATTCCTTCCGGCTCCACCCGCACGACGGGCATCCGGATCGAGAGCACGGCGGCCCTGACGAACGCGGTCTCGCTCTACGTGTGGTCCGAGGACGAGAACATCGTCAGGGTCACGGGCGGCGAGACGGTCAGCATGGTGGTCGGCTATGACGCCGGCACGCAGCTGGTGAAGTCGGTCACCGTCGGCACGGTCAAGATCGCGCGCGGCGAGAGCTTCGCGAACTTCTCGCTGACAGCGGGCGACATCAGCCACGTCGGACAGGTGACGAACGTCGTCTTGAGCGCCTACAAGGGCTACTTTTTCGACGATTCCAACGAGAAGTTCACGGACTATCTCACGGCCAAGGTGATGTGCGGAGAGCCGGATCCGCCGAACGTGCGGATCACGAGCGCGGACAGCACGATTGTCGCGGACTACGACTACCTGACCGCCAAGACCACCCTCGCGGTTTCGCTCAACAACTACACGGTCGGCTCTGGCGAACAGGTCGTTGTCACGATCAACCCGACCTTCCAGGACGGCGCGGTCACCAACTGGTGGGACTACGTCTACTTCTCGACGCAGGACAGCGAGCAGACGATCACGCCGACACAGACCAAGCCGGAGATCACTTTCACCGCGGCGTCGGGCAACACGAGGACGATCTACGTCTATGCGCTCCGTTCCGACTCGCACACCGTCGGCACGGGCCGACAGGTCCAGTTCACCCCGTCCGTCACGGGATCGGTTTCGGCGATCACCAGCTTCACGCCCGCGGGGCTTTACATCTCGAGCGGCAAGCCGGTCGTGACCAACCCCACGGAGGGCTCGACGCTCTCCGCGGTCGCCGGCAGCGAGCTCGAGATCGAGGCTGCGATCGAGGACGTGTATGCGGACATGATCTCCACAAACGGCTACATCGTGAAGATCAAGGTCGGCGCCAAGACGACCACCTTCGCCGAGACCTTCGTTCCGTCGGGCGAAGACAACATCCTCCGCGGCGTCGATTCGAACGATATTCCGACGGTCATGATTCCCGACACCGAGAGCGAGGGCCTCAAGGCGGCGACGATCCTCGTCACCTCGCCGATCACGGGCAAGACGAGCGAGCTCCGCACCTTCAACGTCCAGGTCACGGTTCAGGACCAGGTTCACGTTGACGCATCGCTCGTCGGACGCGCCGAAGGCGAAAACGTCTACTACGAAGGAGACCAGGTTCCCTTCAAGGCGACGTTCTACAACAACAACGGCGAAGTGGTGGCGAATCCGAACGGCACGGTTCTCTACGCCTATCTCGTTGCCAACGGGCTGTCCGACCTCTCGATGTTCGGCGGCACCGCGGTCAAGTGCATCGTGGCGGACGACACGGTCGAGGACACGGCGACCGTCGGCCGCATGATCTATCCGACCGCCAACAACGCGACCGGCTCCTTCACGGTGCTGGACGGCCTCAGCGTCGGCGACGGCGGCATGAACTACATCTTCTCGGTTGTGATCTGCACGACGCCGCACTACGATCCCGATTCCCGCGTCACGGAGATCAAGGCGGGCCAGGGCCTCGACATCCTCGTCTACAACAAGGAGCCGACGTTCACCACGGTCTACCTCAACGGCTTCGAGGCCGATACGGGCGACGGCCATGTCTACGGCAACAAGTATCCGCGCGGTCAGGCGCTTCAGATCCAGCCCGAGTTCGACGACGCGGCCTACGACCTGAAGAACGGCTTCACCTACAAGTGGACGGCGTCCTGCAACGGCGTCGCGGTCGCGAACGGAACCGTCACGAACGCGGTCGGCACGAGCATCAACGACACGCCGTTCACCTACAACTTCCCGCAGGCCGGCATCTGGACCGTCAAGATCCAGATGAAGGACAAGGACATGACGAAGTTCGCGGCCGAGACGTTCTCGTTCAGCGTGGAGATCCTGAGCAATCCGCGCCTCTCGGTCACGCCGTCGGCCGAGTCGATTCTCGAAACCGACAACCGCGCGTCGATCGACGTCTCGCTCGGCTTCTACCAGGCCTCGGCTCCGATCTGGGTTCGCCTGACCGTGACGCCGCCGACCGGCGCGAACCCGGGGCGCCTCGTTCTCGAGGACACCTACAAGATCCGTCCCGACGCGACGGTCGAGACCGATCCGAACGTCTACTACATTCCGTTCACGAGCGCGAATGCAACGCGGATCGCCATCGACGAATTGGACGGCACCCCGCTGACGATCGGTTCCAAGACCTTCACCGCCAGGGCCGAGGTCATCTCGACCGAGATTTCGATTGACCCGACGAAGACCTGGGCGCAATACTACGAGCCGTTCGCCTCGAAGATCTACATCGAGAACGTGACGCCGGTCTTCATGGGCGTCTCGGGCGAGAACTCTCAGTCCAACGCCTTCCAGGTCGCCGGCGGCAGCGCGACCTCGTATCCGATCAAGTGGGGCATCCGCAGCGACGTCGACGGCGACATCACGGGCCTTGTTCCGGCGTTCCCGGGCCTCCGCATCACCTTCACCGGCTGCGAAAACGCGACGTCGTTCTTCGTAACCGAAGGCGACGACATGAGCGGCTCCTTCGTCCCGAACTTCGGTTCGACGGAAGGTCCCAAGAACGTCACGCTGACGATCGAGGACAAGGACGGCGGCTACCAGACCTGGACCTACTTCTACGAGGTGCAGGCGTCCAAGTTCCTCTACACGAAGGCGACGGGCCCCTCGGGCGGCACGACGACCTCTTCTCTGTCGCAGCGCTACGCGCGGCAGACCGTACGTGCCGGCCAGGGCGGCGGCCTCGGCCAGGGCCACGTGTTCGTCCGCGGCGCGACGTTCTCGTCAGCCGACAACTTCGAACTCGCCTGGAACTGCTCCCGCAACAAGTCGATGACGGTCTACGGCTTCGGCTATCAGGTCGGCGCTCTGGACAACGGTTCGCTCAACGGCGGCCGCGACGTCGCGATCGATCCCGTCGGAAACAGCGACGGCTCCGTTCCGCTCGCGTTCTACGCGTACCCCGACGCCACATACGACAGCTTCTTCTATACCTGGGTCCTGACGACGCTGGACGAGAGCGGCATGTCGGCGAACACGATCCTGGGCAACACGCTCGCCCCGGAGAGTCGGCTCGGCAACCCTGCGTCGGGCGAGGTCCCGCTGCCGACGGCCGAGACCCAGGACGGCGGGTTCGTCAAGACCTCGGTCGAGGCGATCTTCTCCCGCGAATGGCGTCCGGCCGACAACGCGGGCGACATCAACGCCGACGGCGTCCCGGACCTTTTCGCAGTCAAGGTCTGGAGCGGCTCCAACCTCTCGCTCATCGAGACGGCGACCGGCGGCGACATGCTCGCGAGCGATCTCGCCAACCTCTCCCAGGCGAATCCCGCCCTGGACAGGCTCCCGGGCGTCCTCATCCGCCAGTGGGACGGCTCCTACCAGTTTAACCTCGCACGCAGCTATGCGCCGATCGGACCCGAGCTCGGCGCGCGCATGAAGATCCGCGGCTTCCACGACGGCCTCAACGCGACTGACGCCACGCTTTCCGATCCTGATTTCAGCGCGGACGAGGGCGCGGCCTGGAACGCCTTCGCGGCGGCCAACGGACTCGA
>CAZYQF010000063.1:0-8223 GCA_964650165.1 uncultured Lentisphaeraceae bacterium | reverse complement strand
TGTTTGGGTTGTTTGGTTGTTTGGGTTGTTTGGGTGTTTGGGTTAGGAAAAAGTTGGAGTTGGAGAAATGACGTTTACCTTCCATTGTCGAACTCGAACTTAAAATAGGGTCTCTTTCGGGGTGTTCCCCGACGCCTCTCTCATTCACCCTGCCAAGCTCGGATGCCCAACTGTCCAACACTTCCTTCTCAACGTGCCACAATCACGAACCATGAGCCACGAACCACGCCTCTCTTCCAACCCAAACACCCAAACAATCAAACACCCAAACACCCCGTCACGGCGAAGCGTAGCTGAGACGGACTCTAAACCTTCTAAACCTCCCGAATAAATGGTATAATTGCGGAAAATATAGGAGTAGTTATGAAGAGAGAAGAAAACGCGGTGATTTCGACGATGAAGGCCGGCTTCACGCTGGTGGAACTCCTGGTCGTGGTGGCGATCATCGGCATTCTCGGCACGATCGCCATTCAGAACGTCGTGGGCAACATCGCCAAGACGCGCATTACCGCGGCCGAAGCCGGCGTGCAGTCCCTCAAGGAATCGTGCGCGACCTATTACATTCAGCACAAGAAGCTTCCGACCTCCCTTGACCAGCTTCTCGAGGGCGACGATCCCGTGCTCGAGAGCGACCGCGGACTCTACGATCCGTGGGACAACCGCTACGAGATGGAAATCAAGAACGGCAAGCTCGTCATCATCAAGTCCGCCGGCGAGAACGGCACGATGGGCGACGAGGACGACATTTCCAGTAATGACAAGAAAAAGACGAAAGAGCAGTGATCGACGGGCGTTTACGTTAATCGAAATGCTGGTTGTCGTGGCGATCATCGCCGCGATGGTCACGGTCAGCGTCGTCAGTTTGCGGGCGGGACAGGGCGCGGTGCGCGTCCGCGGTGCCGCCCGTGACGTTTTTGCGGTCATCCGCCACGCGCGCTCGGTCGCGCTCGTGAGCCAGGAGCCGAGCATTATCACCTACGAATGCCATACCGTCGCCGGCGTCGCGAAATCGAGCGTCAAGGTCTATTCCGCCAAGATGCTCGTGACCGGCAGCCGCGGCAGTCCCGAGACGCTCTCCGGCGAGCCCGTCGCCGTATCCGGCGATGCCTTTTCCGCCGCGGAGACCGGGTCGGCGGACGGCGAGCCGACGACGGCCTCGGACGACGGACAGGGCATCGTCGAGGACGTTCTCTTTGCGCCGATATCCGAAGACATCCTCACCGGCATCCGCGTGAAGGTCACGATGGGCGACGAGCTTCTCGCGACCGAGGACGCCGAGGAGATGAAGCGCCGCGCGAACAAGATCTCCGTCTTCTCCAACATCGACTACCGCCTCGGCAAGTTCGACGACTGGAAGAAGGCCGAAGAGGAAAAGAAGGCGTCCGACGAACCCGAACCTTCCGCCGCGGCGGCCGACGGCAACGACGACCAGCCGATCGTCAAGGTGCAGTGGGAGACGAACGGACGGTGCGATCCGCACCGCGTCTGGATCTATCCCGACGGCGCGAAGCCGGAGGACGGACTCGTCGTCAAGATCGACCGCTTCGGCGCCGCATCGGTCATTTCCCCCGGCGAGGAGGACGAGAAATGACGCGTCGGGGCTTTACCCTCATCGAGGTCCTTCTCGCGGCGCTGATCCTCGGCATCGGCCTGACCGCCATTCTCGTCTCTGTGTCCCAGAGCCAGAAGATGATGCTGTCCTCGACCTACCTTCAGACCGCCCAGGAGGTCATGGACCTCGGCGACATGGCCTATCCGCTTTCGGACGTCCAGGATCCCGACATGGACCTCGACGTCGAGGAGACCAAGGCGACCGAACTCTGGAGCAAGGTCGCCGGAGACGTCCGCCTCTCCGACCAGCAGGAGGAGAAGTTCCACGGCTACACCTGGGAGCGCGTCGCGCTCAACCGCAAGGACGATCCCGACGACATCAAGCGCCTCGGCAACCTCTACACGGTCCGGATCATCGTCCGCTGGGGCGACCGCCGCCGCGGCAACGGCGAAGAGGAGTCTTACGTGACCTTCTGGAGGAAAAGCGAATGACGCGCCGCGCCTTCACCATGGTCGAGTTGCTGCTCGCGGTGATGCTCGTCGGCGTCATCACGGTACTCTCGGTCCTCACGTTCCGCGCCGTCACGAAGAGCTGGCTCGTCTCGACCGAGTACATGGACAAGATGCAGCGGACCGACTTCGCGCTCAATCAGGTGATTTCGGGACTTCGCAGCATGTACTACCCCCACGACGGCAAGCAGGACGACGCCTACGGCTTCGTCCTCGAGGACAACGGCTCGGGCGAGGATCCGGACGATTCGGACATCATCGAGTGGTCCAAGACCGGCCCGGCCATCGTCGGCAACAAGAACGCCCTCGCCGACACCGTCCACCGCGTCCGCGTCATGATCCTCGAGCAGGGCAATTCGGACTGGCTCGAGCCGATCGAGGTCACCGGACTCTACGCGCGCCTCTGCCCCGACGTCGCGCTCCAGCCCAAGGACGACAAGGATGAAACCGACTTCTCCTTCGCAAACGACGAAATCTACCAGCCGGTCCTCATTGCGGACGGAATCGTCGGCTTCGACTGCAAGGTGATGAAGGAGAAGCCCGACGAGGTCAAGGCCGAGAACGACGAGTCCCTCTTCGAGGACGTGTACGATGCGTCCAACGCCGCCCCTTACAAGGTCCAGCTGACCTTCCGCATCGCCGACCCCGAGGGCAAGAGCTACCGCTCCAACACGGCTCCCCTGATGCGCATCATCAAGATCCCGATCCACGAACAGTCCCTTGACGGCGCCACGCCGCCGTCCGAAGGCAAGAAGGACGCGAAGGGCACGAGAGGCGGAACCGGCCGGACGGGCGGATCGGGCACAAGAGGCGGATCGGGCCCGAATGTCGGCCCCGGGACGGGCGGTCAGGCCCCGATCAGCCGGCCGGGCGCGACGGGCGGAGCCGGCAGGCCGGGCGGACAGGGTCCGACGGTCAGGCCGGGCTTTCAGCCGGGAGGAGGTGTTCGCAGATGAAACGCGGAAGCGCACTTCTCTCGTCTCTCTTCATCATCGCGGTCCTCTCGCTGATCGCGCTCGCGTTTGCGACCGAGGCCCATCTCCAGGCCGGCATCAACGTCTATGTCCGCGAACGCAACCGCGTCAACCGTCTGACGGACGCGGGCCAGGTCCTCGGCGAGGTCGTTCTCGTCGGCTATCCCGACGCCAAGGACTGGGCCGAGGACGAGGATCTGAAGAAGCTGTTCGAGGAAGACCGCTGGTTCAAGGAGAAGCGCGCGCTCAAGAGCGAATCGAAGTGCAAGATCGGTCCCATCCTCATCGACGAGGAGAATCCCGATTCGGGAACCGTCTCCGTCGAGATCGAGATGGTCAACGGCGGCGAGAAGGGCGGACTCAACGTTAACGAGCTCTACGAGGCCTCCGATTCGAGCTACCGGCTCCGCTGGGAGATGATGCTCCAGAGCCACGGTCTTCCTCTCGACTACGAGGTCGAGACGGACGAGGGCCGCCTGAAGCTCGCGGACATGCTGATCGCGAGCTGGAACGACTGGCGCGACGAGGACGACACCGTCACCACGATCGACGGCGTCGCCTGCGGCGCCGAGAAGGACTGGTACAAGGAGTGGGAGGAAGACAACAAGGTCGACGACGAGGACAAGAAGCGTCCCCGCAACGGCTCCATCCCCGACGTCCAGGAGCTCTCCTACATCCGCGGCTTCCGCGACTATCCGCAGATCCTGACCGGCGGCGTCCTCAATCCCGACGACCGCAAAGAGGACCAGATTCACGTCCGCGGCATCGTCGACATGCTCGGCGTCTTAGGCACCGCCAAGGTCAACGCCAACTCCTGCACCGTCGACCAGCTTCTGACGATTCCCGGCATCTTCCAGGAAGACGACGACGAGGAGATGCTCGACAGCCGGGCGCTCGCCGAGGCGATTGTCGGCGGACTCGCCACCGAGCCCGACAACTACGAGGGCGAGATCGGGCGCTCCTGGTGGCCCTACGCCGACTGGAACGACCTGAACCAGCGGATGAGCGAAGTGAGCGACGTCAACGTCCGGCTGGGTTCCGAGGCGGGCAAGTATCTCGTCTTCAAGCCTGCCGAGGACACCGTTTTCAAAATCAAGATCACCGGCGAATCGATGGGCATGACCCATTCGGTCAATGCCAAGGGGTACGTCAAGGACAAGAAGGTCCGTTACATCGAATGGAGAGAAGACTGATGAGCGCAAAGATCATCGATGGCAAGCTGCTTGCCGAGAACCTCCGCGGCGAAATCGCCGCGGGCACCGCCGCCCTCAAGGCGAAGACGGGCGTCACGCCCGGACTCGCCGTGATCCTGGTCGGCGACAATCCCGCGTCCGTCAGCTACGTGACCGCCAAGGAGAAGGCCTGCGTCGAGGCCGGCATGCTTTCGAAGGAGATCCGCCTTTCCGCCGAGACGAGCGAAGACGAGCTCATCGAGATCGTGAAGGAACTCAACTCCGACCCCGAGGTCCACGGCATCCTCGTCCAGCTGCCCGTTCCGAAGCACATCCGCGAAAAGGCCGTGATCGACGCGATCGCCCCCGAGAAGGACGTCGACGGCTTCACGCCGGTCAACGTCGGCAAGATGATGATCGGCGACGAGTGCTTCCTGCCGTGCACCCCCCACGGCATCATCAAGCTCATCGAGTTCTCCGGCAGGAACATCAAGGGCAAGCACGCCGTCGTCATCGGACGCTCCAACATCGTCGGAAAGCCCGTCGCCGCGCTCCTCGCCCGCAAGGAGACGAACGCGACCGTCACGCTTTGCCACACCGGCACCCCCGACGTCTCGGTCTATACGAAGCAGGCGGACATCGTCGTCGTCGCCGCAGGCCGTCCGAATACCGTGACCGGCGACATGCTCAAGCCCGGCGCGGTCGTCATCGACGTCGGCGTCAACCGCATTCCCGATCCGACGCGCGCGAAGGGCTTCCGCCTCGTGGGCGACGCGGACTTCGACTCCTGCGCCGAGGTCGCCTCGGCGATCACGCCGGTCCCCGGCGGCGTCGGCCCGATGACCATCACGATGCTCCTCTGGAACACTCTGGAAGGAGCCCGACGTGCAGCGACTCGATAAGAAGATCGTCGAACTCTGCCCGGACTTCTCGCGTTCGCGGATCGAAGGGCTGATCAAGGGCGGATTCGTCACCGTCAACGGCGTCCAGGCCCCCAAGGCCGGCATGAAGATCGAGGACGACGACGAGATCGAAGTCGAGATCCCGCCGCCCGTCCCCGCGGTCCCCGAACCCGAGGACATCCCCCTCGACATCGTCTTCGAGGACGACGACATCATCGTCATCAACAAGGCGCCTGGCATGGTCGTCCACCCCGCGCCCGGACACTTCACGGGCACGCTCGTCAACGCGCTCCTCCATCACTGTCCGAACCTCTCCGGAATCGGCGGCGTCGCGCGCCCCGGGCTCGTCCACCGACTCGACCAGGACACGTCGGGACTCATCATCATCGCCAAGTCGCAGGCCGCGATGGACGGACTCGTCAAGGCCTTCGCCTCGCACAAGAACATCGAGAAGACCTACCTCGCCGTCTGCCACGGACGCCCCCGCCTCGACTCCGGACGCATCGAGAACCTGATCGGACGCCACCCCGTCGACCGCAAGCGCATGGCGATCGTCGAGAAGAACGGCAAGGTCGCCATCACCAACTGGAAAGTCCTTTCTCTTCCGGCAACGGCACCTGCGGCTCCCTCGACCCCCAACCACCCTGGCTCCTACCCCATCTCCGTCATCTCCTGCCTCATCGAGACCGGCCGCACCCACCAGATCCGCGTGCACATGGCCTCGCTCGGCTGTCCGATCATCGGAGACAAGGCCTACGGGAAGTCCGCGCTCGACAACCGCATCGATCCCGTTCCGGCGCGTCAGATGCTCCATGCGTGGAAGCTCAAGCTCTGGCATCCGGTCACGAACGAGCAGCTCTCCTTCGAGGCCCCGATTCCCGCCGACCTCCGCACCTACTGCCCCGGCCTCGAATAATTTTTGCGCTGCGAGGGAAATTTGACCACGGAAGAGGGAAGAAGCCGGCGTTCGCCGGACACGGAAGCGGTTGGGAAGGGGACCTAAGGCCTCAGGAACCCTGTGATACGCCCGTATCAATTCACACGTAACAGCCCTTGGGCGATTTGTCTCCTTTTCGCCCGCGACCAAGGGATTTCCAGGTTGTTGTCGGCAAGTCCTGTGGGCGAAAAGACCAAATCGCCCAAACGTTGTGATGAAGCATCGCAGGGATCGTATCCGAAGACCGAGATTCGGCGGATCGCGTTGTAATACGCATTGGCGAGGAGAATGTGATTGTCACACGGAAGTCGTGTCAACGACTTCGTCCTCTGCGGAGGGGATTGTGGACGGATCGTCGAGCAAGAGGCCTTTTGGTGGCCCAGCATGAGATCGGGTCGCGAAGCGATCGAGTGCTCTGCACGAGAACGATCGAATGCTGGTGGGCTGCCACCAAAAGACGGTTTGATCGATGGCCGGACACAGTCCCCGTAGCCTCCCGCAAGCGAATTTCCATCACCCCGTTTGGTCGGCTTGGTCCTTTCGTCCCTGGCAATCCTTTGAAACTGAACGTGACTCCTTTGGTCGCGGACGAAAGGGAGACAAGCCGACCAAGTACTGTGGGGTTCGTAATTGATGGTGACAAGATCGTGGCTTTCGAATCTGAAAGTCTCCTTTCCCAGCCGCTTCCGTGTCGGGCGAATGCCGGCATCTTCTCTCTTCCGTGTTTAAATCTCTTCTTCCTCAAGCCATCTTTGGAGTTTGTTGAACGTCTTTTCCCGCGCCGCGGCGGTCTTCAGTCCGCATTCCCAGATCACGATGACGTTCCATCCCTCTTCGGACCACGTGCGTTCGTGTTCGGCGTCGCGGCGGACGTTTTTCCGGAACTTCCCGTTCCAGAACGCGCGGTTGCTCTTCGGCGCGCTGGCCTGCGGACACGTTTCCTTCTGCACGAGCTTGCGTCCGTCCCACGCCCAGCCGTGGTGATGCCAGAAGCATCCGCGGATCTCGATGAGGGTTTTGAGCCGCGGCAAGACGATGTCGGGATGTCCGGGGAGCTTTCTGTCGCAGACCCGGAACCGGTAACCCTGCGCAAACAACCACTTTCGGACGACGATCTCCGGCAGCGTGTCCCGCGACCGGATCGCGGACATGATCTTCGACCTCGTCTCCGCCGTGAACTTGTCCATGCCCAGATTAGATCGCGCCCGTCGGGCCCGAATCATTTTGCGAAGAAGATCAGATCCGCGATTCGCCTCAAGTTTCCGTTCCTCTGGGCCGCCTCGATGGCGGCATCCCATCCGCCGACCGGCGGCGTGCTCCGGGTGGGAGCCGATTCCTTCAGGTATTTCCCGATGTCGTCCCACGACACGAAGACATCCGTCGTCCCCTCGCTATAGCTCGAGATCTCGTACTCATTGTAGGTCCAGATGAGGCCTTGCTCGACGATCATGAAATTCTCGGTGACCTTGGGCTCCGACCCATCGCACGTGCCGAGGTAGTCGGCGGCGGCTCCGGACACGTCATTGGAGCATTTTTCGCGCAGGAGATCGCTTCGGGTCTCGTCCGCGGCGATCTTCCTGCGAATGACATTCACAACCGGTACGACATTCGTCTCGTCGAACATGTCCGCGACGGCGATCCGGCGGCCCGTGCGCCGGTCATACGTGGCATTGCCGTACCACACGGTGGGATGGGCGCCTCCGAAATAAGTGAAGACCGACGTCCGATACGTCGCGAACGTCGAATTGAACCAGAAGAACGTGCCGGTGTACTTCAGCTGCCACTCCGCGTTCTTCGCGGACTTTCCGTATGATTTTCCAAAGGCCTCCTCCACGGCGCCCATGCCCGTCCCGTCGATAGGCTCTCCGCACGCGTTCTCATAGCTTTTCGCGACATGCCGGTCGACAAACGATGCCAGCGCCGGATCGACCGGTCGCTCGTATTCGATCTCGATTTCCGCACCCCGGTGGTCCTTGGCCCCCGCGATCCGTTTGGAAGACGTGATCTTGTCCGCCCGTAACGATGACGTGTCGATTCCGCCGTTCCAGTTCGGGTTCGCGCATCCGGCGAAAACGGCGCTCAGCACAATCGCATACACTGATTTCATAGGGTCTTCCTTTCGTCCAGTTCATTGACGACCTCCGTATTATATCATTCACGGCCCGAGTCCGCGCGGC
>CAZYQF010000062.1:0-8320 GCA_964650165.1 uncultured Lentisphaeraceae bacterium | reverse complement strand
ACCCGTCTTGCGAAGAACATCGTGAAGACCGGCGACGAGATCGGACGCGAGTTCGGCGTGCCGATCGTCAACAAGCGCGTCTCGATCACGCCCGCGGCGATCGTCGGCGCCTCCTGCTGCAAGACGCCGAAGGACTTCGAGCGGATTGCGAAGACGCTCGACCGCGCGGCGAAGAAGCTCGGCATCAACTTCATCGGCGGATACTCCGCCATCGTCTCAAAGGGCATGACCCCCGCGGACGAGCTTCTCATCCGCTCGATCCCCGAGGCGATGGCCTCGACCGAGCGCGTCTGCTCGTCCGTCAACGTCGGCTCCACCAAGACCGGCATCGACATGGACGCCGTCCGCCTCATGGGCGAGATCGTGAAGGAGACCGCGGAGAAGACGAGAAAGCGCGACTCCCTCGGCTGCGCGAAGCTCGTCGTCCTCTGCAACGCGCCGGACGACAACCCGTTCATGGCCGGCGCCTTCCACGGCGTCAGCGAAGGCGACGCGGCGATCAACGTCGGCGTCTCCGGTCCCGGCGTCGTCAACCACGTCCTCCGCAGCACCTGCCGCGGCGCGGACTTCGAGACGCTCTGCGAGACCATCAAGAAGACCGCGTTCAAGATCACGCGCGTCGGACAGCTCGTCGCCCAGGAGGCGTCGAAGCGCCTCGGCGTCCCGTTCGGCATCATCGACCTCTCGCTCGCCCCGACCCCGGCCATCGGCGACTCCGTCGCGGACATCCTGAAGGAGATCGGACTCGAGCACCCGGGCGCGCCGGGCACGACCGCCGCGCTCGCGCTCCTCAACGACCAGGTCAAGAAGGGCGGCGTGATGGCGAGCTCGTACGTCGGCGGACTCTCCGGCGCGTTCATCCCCGTCTCGGAGGACCAGGGCATGATCGACGCCGTCAACGCCGGCGCGCTCACGATCGAGAAGCTCGAGGCGATGACCTGCGTCTGCTCGGTCGGACTCGACATGATCGCCGTCCCCGGCGACACGTCCGCCGCGACCATCTCGGGCATCATCGCCGACGAAGCCGCCATCGGCATGATCAACCAGAAGACGACCGCCGTCCGCATCATCCCCGTCGCAGGGAAGACGGTCGGCGAGACCGTCGAGTTCGGCGGACTCCTCGGACACGCGCCCGTCATGAAGGTCTCCCCGTTCTCCTGCGAGAAGCTCATCGCCCGCAAGGGCCGCATTCCCGCTCCGATCCATTCCTTCAAGAACTGAGGCCGGTCGCGCGGGACGCGTGACCCTACCGATATGAATGTCCTTATGGCCAGTATCGTCACTTGCATCGTCGGCAGCAACACGGGAGCGCCGGACAAGGCGTCGCTCCACGTGCTCGAATGCGACACCGAAACTGGCGCCGCGAAGATCGTGCAGACCGTGAAGGACATACAGGGCACGACGTATTTCGCGATCGACCGCGAACGGAAGAACCTCTACTCCGCGATCGGCGAGGACGGCAAGGGCGTGATCGTGAAGTTCGCGCTCGAGGACCGGCGGATCGGGAAGATGACGCGCCTCGCGACGCTGCCGTGCGAAACGCCGTGTCACGTCTCGCTTTCGCCCGACGGGACGCGCGTCGCGTTCGCCGCGTACGGTTCCGCGACGTGCGGAACGGTCGGCGTCGACGGCAGGGGTCTCGCGACCTACGTCTTCCCCAACGACGCGATGGGCGACAACAAGAACCGCCAGCAGAAGGCGTTCGCGCACCAGACGTTCTTCACCGACCCGAACGGCATCGGCCCGAAGATGGTGGGCGTCGTCGATCTCGGCTGCGACCGCATCCGCTTCTTCGAGCCGGAGACGATGAAGGTGCTGCCGCGGTACGAGATCAGGGCGGACCGCGGGGACGGACCGCGCCACGCGCTCTTCCCCGAAGGGTCGTGCAACAAGGTCCTCTACGTCGTCAACGAACTCGACAGCTCCGTTTCGGCGCAGGCCTTCGACGGCGTGACGTTCACGAAGCGGGGCAAGTGGTCGACGCTGCCGGACGGCTTCAGCCGCTGGGAGACGGACGGACAGAATCTCGCGACGAAGGCCGCGGCAATCAAGACGACGAAAGACGGGAAGATTCTCATGGCCTCGAACCGCGGCAAGGATTCGATCGCGTTCTTCTCGGTCGGTCCGACCGGAGAATTGACGCGCAAAAACATCGCGCCGCTCGCGGGCAAGTTTCCGCGCGATTTCGAACTGATGCCGGGCGAGAAGTTCATGGTCGTCGGCCACAAGATGTCGAACGAGATCCAGGTCTACGCCTTTGACCGGAACGCGTGCACGCTGACGCCGGTCGGCAGCCCGATTGCGTGCTGGCGTCCGCTCTGCTTCCAGTTTCTCTGACGAGAAACGGTGTTTGGGTTATTGGGTTGTTTGGCTGTTTGCGTTGACGGGATGGTGTGGGCATGGGCTTGGTAGGGCGTGCGCGCCGCGCGCGCCGCAGAAGAAAATGAAAACAATAGTTATCAGGAACGGGACGATTGTTGACGGAACGGGGAAGCCGGCGTTTGCCGGCGACGTCGTCATCGACGGCGACAAGATCGCCGACGTCATTCCAGTGTCGGGCACCCAAACACCCAAACACCCAAACACCCAGACAACACTCGATGCCACCGGCCTCCTGGTGACGCCCGGCTTCATCGACTCGCACACGCATTCCGACGCCTATCTCGTAATCGAGCCGGATGCGCCGTCGAAAATAACGCAGGGCATCACGACCGAGATCAACGGACAGTGCGGAGGTTCCGTCGCGCCGCGTTACGGCGAGGCGCGTCTCTCGTCCGACTGGGCCTCGGTTCTCGGCGACCGTCTCACATGGCGCTCGCTCGCCGAGTACCGCGAGGTCCTGGCGGCGGCGAAGCCCGCGGTCAACTCCGTCCAGTTCATCGGCCACAACACGCTGCGGTCCTCCGTGGTCGGATATGCCGGACGCGAGGCGACGGGCGACGAGCTCCGCGCGATGACGGCGCTTCTCGAGCGCGCGCTCGACGACGGCGGCTGGGGACTCACGACGGGACTCGTCTATCAGCCGGGCAAGTACTCGACGCCGGCGGAGGTGGTCGCGCTCGCGCGCGCCGCGGCGAAGAGGGGCGGATACTATGCGACGCACATGCGGTCCGAAGGCGACCGGATCCTCGAGGCGATCGACGAGGTGATCGAGCTTGTGAAGGCGACCGGCATCAAAGCGGAGATTTCGCATCTCAAGACGGCGGGCCGGGAGAACTGGCACAAGATCGACGCGGTGCTCGAGAAGATGGAAGGCGCGATCGGCGCGGGACTTCTGCTCGGCTCCGACCGGTATCCGTACTGCGCCGCCGGCACCGACCTCGACGTCGTGCTGCCGGACTGGGCGCAGGAGGGTGCGGCGAAGGCGGAGAGCGCGCGGCTTTCGGATTCTGCGGTGCGGCAGCGCATCGTCAACGAGATCGATGCCTCGGACCGCGACTGGAACGGCGTGATGATCGGCGGAACCTGGCACGCGGACACGAAGGCGTATTCGGGCAAGACGGTCGCGGAGATTTTGAACGGTTCAAATGTTCAAGAGTTCAAATGTTCAAGAACGGCAGGAGATGTCGTTTGCGAAATTCTGGAGAAGGACCTGTGCCGCACGGGCGCCTTCTTCTTCGGAATGTCGGAGGAGAACCTGGCGAAGATCTATTCGCGTCCGTGGGTCGTGCCCGGCTCCGACGCCTCGCTGCGCGCGCCGTGGGGTCCGCTTGGCGCGGACTGGCCGCATCCGCGCGCGTACGGGACGATGCCGGAGTTCTACCGGCGCGTCCGCGCGCTCGGCTTCTCGCGCGAGGAGACGGTGGCGCGGATGACGTCCGTCCCCGCGCGGCGTTTCGGAATCCGCGGACGCGGCGTTCTCGAAAAGGGCGCGTTCGCGGACCTCGTGATCTGGAACGAGTCCGCGTTCAAGGCGAACGCCACCTATGCGGATCCGCATCGGTTCTCGTCCGGCGTCACGTGCGCGATGGTGAACGGATCGATTCCGTATCGCGACGGAAAATTCACCGGCGACCGAGCAGGCCGCTTCCTCGAGCGCGGGTGATGGCGGGACAGGCTCGAGTCGCGGGATCGGTGGTCGCGGGGTTTCCCTCGCCGGCCGAGCAGTACTTGGAGCCGCCGCTCGACCTGAACGCGCTTTTGGTGAAGCGTCCGGCGGCCACGTACTTCGTCCGCGTCGAAGGCGACTCGATGACCGGGGCCGGGATCGGCGACGGCGACCTCCTCGTGGTCGACCGGTCGCTGACGCCCGCGAGCGGCGACGTCGTCATCGCGGCCGTCGACGGCGAGTTCACGGTGAAGCGCTTCGTGAAGGAGAAGGACGGGACGGTCGAGCTGCAGCCGGCGAATCCGAACTATCCGGCGTTTCGCTTTCCCCGCGGTCACGGGTTGACGGTGACCGGCAAGGTGACGGCGGTCATCCACCGGCTATGATCGGACTCGTCGACGGCAACAACTTCTTCGTCTCGTGCGAGCGCACGGTCGATCCGCGGCTGGTCGGACGGCCCGTCGCGGTCCTGTCGAACAACGACGGCTGCTGCGTGTCGCGGTCGAACGAGTTCAAGGCGCTGGGGATCCCCATGGGGACGCCCTACTTCCAGCTCAAGGACCGCGAGGCTTCGGGCGAACTCGTCTTCCGCTCCTCCAACTACGAGCTCTACGGCGACATCTCGCGGCGCATTCTCCTGATCCTGCGCGACGAGGCGCTCGACGTCGAGCAGTACTCGATCGACGAGGCGTTCGTCGTTCCGCCGAACGGCCGGGACCTCGAGGCGTACGGCGGTGCGCTCCGGGAGAAGATCCTGAAGTGGACGGGGATTCCGTGCGGCGTCGGCTTCGCGCCGACGAAGACGCTCGCGAAGATCGCGAACCACATCGGCAAGAAGACGGCGACGGGCGTCTTCGTGCTGCCGGACGATCCGACGGAGATCCTCGCCGGTCTCCCCGCGGACGAGGTGTGGGGTGTCGGACGCCGCCTTCTGGCGAAACTCCGCGCGGAGCGCATCTTCACCGCGAAGGACCTCCGGGACGCGGATGACGGGACGGTCCGGCGGGTCGGCGGCGTCGTGCTCCTCAGGACGGCGATGGAGCTTCGCGGCATCGTCTGTCTCGCCGACCGCGACTACGGGTCCGATCCCGATTCCGTCTCCTGCTCGCGTTCGTTCGGAGAGCCCGTCACCACGCTCGAGGCGCTCGCGGAATCCATCGCGAGCTTTACCGCCCAGGCGGCGGTCAAGCTGCGCAAGCACGGACTTCTCGCCTCCGGAGTGAATGTCTATGCGCAGTACGGGTCCGCGTGCGAAGGCGGCTGGACGGAACGGACGGTCGTGTTCGACCACCCGACGGACGCCACGAACCAGATGTTGGCGGCGATCCGCGGCGAAATCGCATCTCTGTTCTTGCCGGGACTTCGGTATCGGAAGTCCGGACTGGTGTTTTTCGGCCTTGAGAAGGCCGATTCCGTATGTCAGCTGGATCTCTTTACGGAGGAAAAGCGCGAATCTTCTAAGCTTTATCGAGCAATAGATTTAATTAACGCGAAATATGGTCGTGGGAAGGTTTTTTCAGCGGCGGAGGGTGTCGGCGTTCGGGCGTGGAAGATGAAGCGCGAGAAGCTCTCTCGCTGTGCGACGACAAACTGGAACGAGCTTTTGATCGTTCGCTGATTGGTTTTACACATTCTTCAACATTTCAGCTAAGATTTATGGTAATATATGCGCTTAATTGACTTTATAGTATAGGAGAATTGTATAAAATGAAGACCAGCAAGAAGAATCTGGACAAGTGCCAGGTGCAGTTGACCGTCAAATTGGATGCGGACGAGATCAAGGCCGTCATCAAGGACGTCGAGAAGGCGTTTGTCAAGGAAGCGCGTCTTCCGGGTTTCCGTCCGGGCAAGGCCCCGCTCGAAGTCATCCGCAAGCAGTTCGCGGACGGGCTCAAGCAGGAGATCGAGCGTTCGATGTTCCAGCGCAACTATGCGGCGGCCCTGAAGGCCGAGGAAATCGACGAAGTCGCGCTGGCGGACGTCAAGGACATGAAGTACGATGACAAGGGCAGCGAGTTCACCGCGGTCGTCGAGGTCAAGCCGACGTTCAAGCTCCCGACCTACAAGGGTCTCAAGATCGCCGACGGCGATTCCCGGGTGAAGGACGAGGACGTGACGGCCCAGGTCGAGCGTCTCCGCGCCGCGTACGCGAAGTACGAGGACGCCAAGGACGGCGAGGCGGTCGCGGACGGCGACTTCGTCCAAATCGACTACACCGGCACCGTGGACAAGAAGCCGATCCTCGAGATCGCGCCCGACGCCAAGGTCGTCGCCTCCGGCACGGGCTTCTGGACCCAGGTCGAGGAGGGCCGTTTCCTCCCCGAGATCCTCGACGCGGTCAAGGGCATGAAGGTCGGCGAGACGAAGGACGACGTCAAGGCGAAGTTCGACAAGGACAGCGCGCCGGAAGGTCTCGGCGGCAAGAAGGCGGTCTACTCGGTCTCGCTGAAGGCGTTCCGCCGCCGCGTGCTGCCGACCGACGCCGAGTTCGCCGAAAAGGCGAAGGAGGAGTCCGTCGCGGCCCTCGTGGCGAAGATCCGCGAGATGATGGAGAAGCAGGCCGTCGAGCAGGAGGCCGTCCGTCGCGAGAACGAGGCGGTCGAGACGCTTCTCAAGAAGGTCGACTTCGAAGTCCCCGCGAGCCAGGTCCGCCACGCGATGGACGCCTATCTCCAGCAGCTCGCGCAGCGCGCGCAGCACTCGGGCCTCGACGCCTCCTATTTCGAGAAGAACCGCGACAAGATCCTGAAGGACGCCGAGGAGACTGCCGAGAAGCAGGTCCGCCTCTGGTACGTCATCGACGCCATCGCCAAGGAGGAGAAGATCGAGGCAAAGGACGATGAGAAGGGCAAGAAGGTCATCGAGTTCGTTCTCGCGAACGTAAAGAAATAAGTTCAAATGGTTCAAGAGGGAGTTCAAATGTTCAAAACGCTTGAACCCCTTGAACCCTTTGAACGCTTGAACCTATGAAAAACTACATGATCCCCTACGTCGTCGAGCAGACGGGCAAGGGCGAGCGGACATACGACATCTACTCGCGCCTCCTGCTGGACCGCATCGTGTTCATCTCGGGAGAGGTGAACGACGACATGGCGAACGCCATCTGCGCGCAGCTCCTCTTCCTGCAGTCGCAGGATCCGAAGAAGGAGATCTCGGTCTACGTCAACTCGCCGGGCGGTTCCGTCACGGCTGGCCTCGCGATCTACGACACGATGCAGTTCGTGAAGTGCCCGGTCGCGACGTACTGCATCGGACAGGCCGCGTCGATGGGCGCGGTGCTGCTGACGGCGGGGACGAAGGGCCGGCGCTTTGCGCTGCCGAACGCGCGCATCATGATCCACCAGCCCTGGGGCGGCGCCGAAGGCAAGGCCTCGGACATCGAGATCACGGCGAAGGAGATTCTCCGCCTGAAGGAGATCCTGAACCAGATTCTCGCGAAGCATTCCGGCAAGAAGCTGGCGGACGTCGTCAGGGACACGGACCGCGACTATTTCATGTCCGCCGAGCAGGCGTGCGCATGGGGACTCATCGACAAGGTGATTGAAGAGAAGTGAAAGCGCTAACCTGTTCGTTTTGCGGCCGGAGCTCCAAGGAAGTCGGGATGATTCCGGGTCCGGAGGGCAACATCTGCGTTGACTGCGTCAAGCACGCCAACGAGCTGATCGACAAGCGCGCGAAGAAGGCGGAGGAAATCCCTCCGCTGCCGCCGACGCCGACCCCGAAGGAGATCAAGGCGTTTCTCGACCAGCACGTGATCGGACACGACGAAACGAAGAAGGTCCTCGCGGTCGCCGTCCACAACCACTACCGCCGGCTCGAGGCGTCCGCCCAGGACAAGGACGGCGTCGAGATCGAGAAGTCGAACATCCTCCTGATCGGTCCGACCGGAACCGGAAAGACGCTTCTGGCGCGGACGCTCGCGAAGACGCTCGGCGTCCCGTTTGCGATCGGCGACGCAACGGTCCTCACCCAGGCGGGGTACGTCGGCGAGGACGTCGAGAACCTCGTGCGCTATCTCCTGCAGAACGCGGACGGCAACGTCGAGCTCGCGAAGCGCGGCATCATCTACATCGACGAGATCGACAAGATCGCGTCGAAGACGGACAACGTGTCGATCACCCGCGACGTGTCGGGCGAGGGCGTCCAGCAGGCGCTGCTCAAGATCCTCGAGGGCACGGTCTGCCGCATTCCGCCGAAGGGCGGCCGGAAGCATCCCGACCAGGAGTACATCGAGGTCGACACCTCCAACATCCTCTTCATCTGCGGCGGCGC
>CAZYQF010000061.1:0-8352 GCA_964650165.1 uncultured Lentisphaeraceae bacterium | reverse complement strand
CCAGTAGTATAGACAAACTTCGTTAATGGAATGTTAACAAACCAACAAAACCGCCTTAGCGCCTTTTTATGCTACTGTTTTAAACTTGCGAGATTACATTAGAACGCAAGGCACGCGAGAATGCGAATATGCCGTCCGCCGTATCCGGCGGGTGTAGGCATTTCGTATTCTCGCGATCTTATTGCGGTCGCGGTAGCGACTTGCGTTCGAAATTCCCGTCCCCGCTCTAGCTACATCATCAGCGGTGGAGCGAGAGGAGTTGCCAAGGCTGGAGCGTCGGAAGCGTCAGCGTCGTGCCGCCCGCGATCGTCGCCGGCGCGCCATCCGCGAGGAAGGTCGCGGTTTCGGGTCCCTTGGGAAGCGTGATCGCAACATTCGCCTTCGGCGTGCGACCGGTATGGACGATCGCGTAGTACGTGCCCTTGCCCTGCTTGGAGCAGTCGATCTCGCGGACGGTCACCTCGGGGTCGGACGAGGCGCCCGCGACGACCTTTGATGGCAGCGCGGGAAGCGCGAGGAAGTTCAGGTTGAACTCGCGGACCGGAGCCGGGAAGCCGCGCGCGAAGCAGCTGCCGATGAGGTAGCCTAGATTGCCGATGTCGCCGTGGGCCATCGCCGTCACTTCGATCATCATCGAGGCTCGGCCGGCCTTCTCGTGGTCGTACATGTCGTAGCCGACGAGCGCGCCCTTCTCGCCGTTCAGCGTGACGTTGTGCTCGTTCAGGGACTGGTGGCGGACCATCGTGGTCATGCCGTTCTTGTCGGCGTAGGCCGCGAAGGCTTCCGGATCCATGACGGAGTACATGCGGTTGACGGGCATCGCGAGCATCGCGCCGTCCTTCTTGTCGAAGGCGAGCGGACGGTCCTCGGGGCAGGCGTGCTGCCATTCCCACTTGCCCCAGGTGCCGGCCGGTTCGGCGCGGCCCTTGAGATAGAGATGGTTTGCGACGGCATCCTCGAGCTTCACGATCTTGTCGACTTTGACGCCCGCGGCGGCGTAGGTCTTCTTCACGTAGTCGACGTCATCCGTGACGAGTCCGCCGCCGGACAGTCCCGGACCCGCCTCGGCGGGGTCGGTGTCCAGGATGACTTCGGCGTCCTTGATTCCGTTGTCGCGCAGGTACGTGACGCAGGCGTCGAGGAAGTCGGCGCGTTTCTGACACCACCACGCGATATACTTGTCGTAGAGCGCGCGGTTGCGGCGGAGGTCGTCGCGGGACGGGGTCACGCCGCCGTTCGCCTGTTCGCCGAAGCGCTTGCGCGCGGGCTCCGCGAAACCGACCGGCCAGGCGGCGGGGCGGTTGCGGAAGAAGGCGCCGAGGAATCGGCCGCGGTCCTTGAAGCGGAGGATCGTTCCGTCGAAGAGCTCCTGCGTCGCCTTCAGTCCGTCCGGATCGGTGACGTCGAAATTGCCGTGCTCGGTCCACCAGATGTGGGTGTAGCTGTCCTTCTTGTCGCCCTCTTTCGCGTGAAGCGGCTCGCAGGGCTTTCTGTTTCCGTAAGCCTTCTTGCCCTGGTAGTCCGCGCCGAGGTTTCCGTACCACTCGAAGTACGGCAGGAGCGTGAACCCGTACTCCTTCGTCACCATGTCGACGATGCGCTCCCAGAGGGAATTGGATTCGGCGTCCGCAGACCATGCCCAGTTCGGACGGATGACGTTGGGGTCCCAGTGCTGGACATGTCCGAACTCGAGCAGATCCTTCATGTAGGTGTCCATGCCGAGCATCTTCATCTGACGGCACTTGTGGCGGATCCAGTCCAGCTGGTCGAGACAGCGGCGCTTGTCCTTGCCGCCCTGGAGCGGAGCGGCGTCGCTCATCTCCTCCCGCCAGAAGATGTGGCGCCGGGGAAGTCCGTCCGGAAAATTGATTTTCGCGTAGCATTTCGTCTCATCAGGGATCTCGCAGAGGACGATTCGCGAAACGGCGGCGCCGGCGGTGTCCGGATCGTGTTTGCGGGAGTACTGGGTCACCGCGAAATCGAAACCGTCCTCCGTCGGAACGAACTTCGGCTGGTCCTTCGCGATCTGGGTGTCCGCCGCATCCGTCGTGCGGTCCTGAAGCGACGTGTAGCAGGTCCAGAGCTGCCATGTGCCGGACTGCGGGACCGAGATCATCTCCGGATGGTTGTCGACGTAGACGGGAGCCCACGCGTCGCCAAGACTCCGACCGGTCGAAAAGCCGCGGTGGGAATCCGTCGCGCGGTTGACGAGGAGGTAGTTCCGCGGCAGATCGTCGGGATAGTCGAGGACGATGACATAGGAGCCGTTCGGCTTGAGGCCCTTTCCCGCGCCGAGGCGGTAGGAGAACATGTTGGAGTTCTCCGGATCCACCGGCAGGACGCGGCAGCGGCGTCCGAGAATTTCACGGATCTGCGAGCAGCCCGCGGGCTTCTCGAGGAAGCCGTGATCGGTTTGGGTGCAGTCGACGGCGTCCACGACTTCGCACTCGCCGAAAACCGGCAATTTCAGGGTCTTCGCCTCGACACCGAAAACGGCCGCCGCGGCGCAGGCCGCCGCAGCAATCAGGTTCTTCATCTGCGCGTTCCTTTGTTTGGTCGCGCCGCCGCCGCATTCAGCGGCGAAGCGAGAGGAGTTGCCAGGGCTTCAGGTTCAGCGTCAGGGTCGTGCCGCCCGCGAGCGCCGCCGGAGCGCCGTCCGCGAGGAAGGTCGCGCTCTTGGCGCCCTTGGGAAGCGTGATCGCAACATTCGCCTTCGGCGTGCGACCGGTATGGACGATCGCGTAGTACGTGCCCTTGCCCTGCTTGGAGCAGTCGATCTCGCGGACGGTCACCTCGGGGTCGGACGAGGCGCCCGCGACGACCTTTGATGGCAGCGCGGGAAGCGCGAGGAAGTTCAGGTTGAACTCGCGGACCGGAGCCGGGAAGCCGCGGGTGTAGACCGAGCCCATCAGGTAGCCGAGGTTCACGGGATCGCCCTTCGCCATCGCCTCGACTTCGGCGATCATGCAGGCGCGGCCGGCGCGCTCGAAGTCCGCCATCGCATAGCCGAAGAGCCGGTCCTCGACCATGTGCTCGTTGAGGCCGTAGTGGCGGACAATCGTCGCAGTGCCGTTTCCGTTGCGGAAGGCCGCCAGGCAGTACGGATCCATCACCGAAAACAGGTTGTTGAACGACATCGAGATCCAGATGTTCTTGAGGTCCGTGTACTTTTCCGGATCGGTCATCGGGCAGGCGTGCTGCCACTCCCACGGACCCCACGTGTACGCCGGGGCTTTGAGCGCCTTCAGATAGAGATGGTTGTTGACGATCGCCGGCTCGTTGATGTCGACGATGTTCTTGCCGGGAAGGATCTTCTTCCACGACTCGACGTCGTCGGTGATCAGGCCGGGGCGGTCCGCGAGACCGTAGCCGGGCTCGCTGACGTCGTTTTCGAGGATCGTGATCGCGTTCTTGACGCCGTTCTGCTCGAGATACTTGCGGAGATCGTCGAGGAACTTCGCGCGACGCTGACCGAACCAGGCGAGATACTTGTCGTACAGCGCGCGGTTGCTCATGAGATCCTGACGCGAGACCTGTGCGCCGCCGTTCGCCTCCTGGGCGAAGCGCGCACGGGTCTTGTCGGCGAAGCTGACCGGCCACGCGCCCGGACGCGGACGGAAGAACGCGCCGACGAAGCCGCCCTTGTCGACCTGCTCCTTGAAGCGGAGAATCGTTCCCTCGAGGACATACTTGAGCTCTTCGAGCGTTTCGGGATCCGTGATGTCGACGCGCAGCTTGCCGTCCGACCACCAGATGTGCGTGTAATTCTTCTGATCCTTCGGCTTGTTGTCGAGGTTGAGCGGCTCCGCGCGCTTCTGCGGACCGAGCGCGAACTGCGGATTCCCGGCCGCACCGGCGTATTCATAGTAGGGAAGGATGTCGAAGCCGTAGGTGTCGACGGCGAGCGGTACGGCGCGGGACCAGACGTCGGCGTTGCCGCCGTTCGATCCCCACATCCACTGGGCGGACTTTCCGCCGGGCTGGCCGTGCTTCCAGTTGCAGTTCCAGTGCTGGTTGTGACCGAACTCGAGAAGGTCCTTCATGTAGGTGTTCTGTCCGAAGATCTTCATCGTGCGGAACTTCTGCTCGATCCAGTCGAGACCGCCGTTCATCGGACAGAGTCCGCCGTCACCCATCTCGAAGTCCGCCATCTCCTCGCGCCAGAAGATGTGGCGGCGGGGAAGCGGGGCGGGCGGGAAGTTGATCTTCGCGTAGGCGGCCTTCTCGTCGACGATCTCGCAGAGGAGAATGCGCCTCGCGGCGACGCCGAGCGTGCCGGGATGGTGCTGGCTCTTGTACTGCGCGAGGACGATGTCGAAGCCGTCCTTCGCGATCACGAGCTGCGGCTGCTTGCCGTCTTCGCGGAGGTTGCTCGCCTTCTCGCCGAGGAACGTCAGCGCCGTCCACGCCTGGTACTTGCCCGTCTGCGGAATCTTCAGGGACTCGGGGTGGTGCCCGACGATGTTCGCCTCCCACGCGTCGCCGGTGGCGGTTCCGGTGTAGAACGAGCGGCGGGAGTTGTTTCCGTAGTTGCGGACGATGTAGTTGCGCGGACCGTCATCGGGATACTCGATCACGACGACGTAGGCGCCGTTCGGCTTGAGGCCCTTGCCCTCGCCGAGCCGCCACTTGAGGTAGGAGCTCTTGTCGGCCTGGACGGGCAGCACGCGGCACGCCTTGCCGAGGACGTCCTCGACCTTGCTCGCGCCCGCGGGATAGTCCGCGAACTGATGGTCCGCCGCGGTGCAGTCGACTTCGTCAATCACTTCGGACTTGCCGTAGACCGGGAGGTTGACCGTCTTCGCCCCGGCGCCCAGCGCCGCGGCGACGGCCAGTGAAAACGCAATCATCGTCTTTTTCATCAGTCTGCCCTTCCTTGAATGTCGGATATCAGTCAACAAGCTTCACCTTCGCCCACTTCCACGGCTGCTTCATCGTCTTCTCGCGCTTGGACGACGGCCAGTAGAGCTCGTGTTCCTTGACGAAGCCCTGGACGACGAGCGTGAAGCTGAGTCCGATCTCGGCGCCCGGCTTCATCGCCTCCCAGTCCTTGAACCGCGCGGCAGGGATGAAGATCTCGGCGCGATAGCCGCGCGCGGTCTTGACGAGACCGGTCTTCACGTCCTTGAGGTCGCCCTCGACCTTCTGACCATCGCAGTTGCCCCAGAAGCCCGCGAAGACGCGCTTCTCGTCGGCCAGCGGGCAGAACCAGAACTGATGGTCGAAGACCGTCCAGGGCGCGTCTTCCTTGAAGGCGACGCCGCCGGGCGTGGTCATCTGGATCTCGAGGCAGTCCGCCGCGCGCCAGAAGCTGCCCGGGTCGGCGGTGAAGCACTTCGAGTCGTCGATGTCGAGCGCGACGTAGAGTCCGGCCTTCGCATAGCCGAAGTAGAACTTCGAGGGGTCCTTGTCGCCGCTCGGTCCGATCATGAACGAGTTGACGCGATTGCGGTCCGTCCAGTCCGAGAGGTCGCCGTCGAGGCGGATCTTCGAGCCGTCGATGCGGTGCATCTTCCACTGGCGCGGGATGATCGGCGCGTAGTCGACCTGCATGCCCGTCGAGTTGAGGACGGCGAGCTTCGGATTCGCCGCGCCCGTCGCGGACGGGTCGACCGGCTTGTGCGAGGCGAGCTTGAAATCGAGCGTCGTCCGCTCCTCGGGGGCGAGGACGGCCGTCTTGACCTCGGCGGGTTCGACGGACCAGCCCTGCGGGAGCTCGGCCTTGACGACGAACACCTGGTCGGTCGAGCTCTGGTTCGTCACGTCGAGCTTGAACGCGCCGTCGAAGGCCGCCGCGCCGGACTTTGCGAACGCCTGGGGCACGATGTCGACGTCGATCGTCATCGTCTTGGCGATCTTGCCGTTCTTGCCGGTGACCGTAAACGTGGTGTTGCCGCGCTCGAGGCCGGCGGGACCGGTGACGTCGAAGCCGTAGGGCCTCTTCTCGACCGTCCAGCCCTTCGGAGGATTGACGGAATACTCGTACTTGTCGGGTCCGGTGACTTCGATGCGAATCGGCTCGCCGCCGACGTTGCGGACGTAGAAGTCGCTGTTGAGGTCCATCGGGCACTGCTTGAGCCAGTCGGAGTTCGGGTCGAGGCCGACGTACCAGGTCGGGTCGATGCCGAGCTTGCGCGTGCCGCGCTTCAGGTCCTTGCCGAACATGTCGGTGACGCGCTCGGCCTTCTCGTCGCGGATCTCGAGGTCCGCGCCGTCCTTGCGGATCTTGTACGCGAGGGCGACGATCTTTCCGTCCGCCTTCACGATCTGCGCCATGTGGTTGGGCCCGAAGTTGGCCGTGCCGAGGTACTCGTACTTGCCCGGGATGAACGTGCGCATGCACGCGAACGACGGGGCGCTCGGCTTCGGCTCGTGGTAGCGGTCGTAGATGCCGCAGCCCGCGAAGAAGTAGTTCGGCGTGTCGGTGTTGTCGTCATAGTACCAGTACCAGAACATCTTCTCGACGCCGTTGCCCATCGCGAGCACCCACTTGCGCTGGAGATAGGCCGCCTGCTCGATCTCGGAGACCGGCTGGCCGGCGAGCGTGTCCCAGCCCCACTCGGTGACCCAGAGCTCGCGGAACTTGCCGTCGCAGGTCGCGGCCTTCTTCCAGTGGCGCCAGAGGTCGCGGAGGTAGGTCGGCTTGTCTTCGGAGGCTCCGGTGTTGAGGTTCTGCTTCGCGTATTCCGGCGCGTCCTTGCCGCAGTAGCGGTGGCCGTTCACGACGCCGATGTTGCGGAAATAGCCCTTCTCCACGAGCTTCTGCGTGAACTCGACGTAGATCGACGCGAGACCCGGCGAGACGGCGCGGGCGTCGGGACGCGTCGCGGCGCAGATGTCGCCGAACGCCTGGCAGTAGCGGCCGTAGGCGTCGAGGTCGGTCCAGACCGTGCCGTCCGTCTCGTTGTCGAGCTCCCAGGCGGTGAGCGTCGGGAAGGAGCTGACGATCTGCGCCATCTGGCGGCGCCAGTCGGCGGAGGGCCACCAGGACGGGTCGTTCTTCACGCTCGCCTTCATCGTCACGCCGCCCATCAGGCAGGGCAGCGTCTTCATCCCCTGGTCCTCGGCGCCCTTGAGGATCTTCGGATACCACGGCCAACCGGCGTACTTGCCGTCGCCGCGCGCGTTGTTCATCCAGTGGAAGTTGTACGCGTAGTCGCGGACCCAGATGAAGCCGAGGCGCGAGAAGTTCTCGTAGCCGACGAAGCCGCCGCCATGGACGTTGATGCCGTAGGTCGACGCTTCCTTCTCCTCGTCGTTCAGCTCGCGCGGCCGGAGCGCGACCGCATAGCGGGACTTGAGCGTCAGCTCCTTCGGAGTTCCCGAGACCTTGACCGTCACCTTGTAGGCGCCGGGCTCGTCGAACGGCAGCGCCCAGCTCGCCGAGGCGCCGTCACGGACCTTGAGGTCGGGCAGGACGACCTTGCGCTCCTCGCCGTAGGCGGAGACCGCCGTGGCGTCGAACTTGATCGTCCGCTCCTCGCCCAGCCAGCTGTTGACCGAGACCGTGATCTCCGGCTTCTGCTCCTTCGAGTAGAACACGTTGCCCGTCGCGGGGTACGTCAGGCGGAGCGAGAACGGACGGTCCGCCACGGGGATGCCCTCCATGTCCGTGTGCAGGCGGAAGTCGTAGATGTCGATCCAGCGCGTCGCCCGGTTGCCCTTGTCATACCAGTTGTTCTGGCTCGCGCGGACGAGCTTGATCGGGAAGCGGATCGGCATCTTCTCGGTCTTCTCCTTGCCGTCGGCGCCCTTGTACTTGCGGGTGACCTCGGTCGGAACGACCATCTCGAACTTCTGCCACTGCGCCGTGAGGTCGAGGCCCGGACGGCGGTCGAACGACAGGTTCTTCTGGGCCTCGGTAAGCTCGCTCGCCGGCTTCTTCCAGCCGATCTCGAAGCCGTTCGTGTTCGCGTCCTCGAAGCTGAACGCGAGGTAGGTGCCCCACTCGTTGCCCTTGCGCGCCCAGCCCGTGAACTTCACCGGCTTGCCCGGCAGGACGCCGCCGTCGGTCATGCTGACTTCCCAGCCGCCGAACTGGCCCGGATACGCCGTCTCGACGCGCATCGCCTTGGCGCCCTTCGGCGCGTCGGGATCGTCCGGACGCTCGTCGAGCGCGATGATCTTGCCGGCGGCCGTCACCCAGATGCCGGGCGTCCAGCCGTTCATTTCCGGATCGCCGATGTCCTTCGACACGATCTCCGGCGCCGCGAACGACGCGAACGCCAGCAGGGCGGCAAACGCCGACATCAGACGACTCATGATTCCTACCTTCATTTCCCGATTCTCCCTATGTGTAGTTTTTCCGACATTCACTATTCTATCAAAACTTTCGGATTAGTCCATCCTGAT
>CAZYQF010000060.1:7071-8553 GCA_964650165.1 uncultured Lentisphaeraceae bacterium | reverse complement strand
ATCGGAATTACGCGAGGGTGACTTCCACGAGACCGCGGACGGAGTTGCCGCAGAAGATGCGTTCGGCGGCGCGGAGGTCGTCGGGAAAGAGACGGCGTTCGCGGCAACGGCCTTCGTCGAGGAGCTTCTGGCGCAGGATGCCGTTGAGGAGGCCGCTGGCGAGCGGAGGCGTGTAGAGGATGCCGTCGAGCGGGACGAAGACGTTGCTCCGGGCCCCTTCGGCGATTTCGCCGTGCTCGTTCAGGAAGATTTCGTCAAAGACCTCTCCCCGGCGGATTTTCTCAAGCGCGGACGCGTACCACGGACGGTAAGTCGTTTTGTGACGCAGCATCGGATCGAAGCTGGCGGTCCGGACGTCGGCGATCCGGACGCGGACGGACCTGATCTCGTCATACGGATGATGCTCCGCGGTCAGCATGCCGTCGCGCGCGAGCAGCAGACGCAGGATGCCGTCGGGATGTCCGGCGAGCGGCGGACGGCGAAAGGCGAAGCCCAGGGCCTTTGCGGACTGCTCCATGCGCGCCAGATGGTCCGGTCCGTCGAGACAGACTCCGTCCTTGACGCGGAGGGTTTCGAGAATCTGCCATTCGCCGTGGAGAAAGGCAGTCTTGGTCTGCGTCTCCAGCCACTCCTGCCGCGGATCGGAATCCCAGACGACGCCGCTGCCGACGCGGTAGCGATAGTCCGCCTCGTCCCGCGTCCGCTGCAGCATGCGGATCGGCACGCTGAACGTGGCGCGGCCGGGCTCGAGGAATCCGATGGCCCCGCAGTAGATGCCGCGCGGCCCCTTCTCGAGACTGTCGATGAGGGCCATGGTGCTGCGCTTGGGCGCGCCCGTCACGGAACCGCAGGGAAAGAGCGCCGCGAAGACATCCCGGAGGGAGACGCCGTCCCTGAGCTCGGCCGTGATCTCCGAAGTCATCTGATGGAGCGTCTTGTGCGTCTCGACCTCGAAGAGCTTCTCGGCCTTCACGCTGCCCGGCACGGCCAGCTGGCCGAGGTCGTTCCGGAGGAGGTCCACGATCATCACGTTCTCGGCGCGGTTCTTTAAGTCGCTCCGGAGGAAGCGCCGGTTGGACTCGTCCTCCGCCGGATCCCTTCCGCGCGGAGCGGTCCCTTTCATCGGCCGGGTGCGGATGGTGCGTCCCTCGATTTCAAAGAAGAGCTCGGGCGAAAAGGAAAGGAGGCATTCGAGGCGGTTCTCGAGGAAGGTCGTGTAGGGAGTCGTCTGACGGGGAAGGAGCATCTCGAACAGCTCGAACGGCGGCAGCGGAGTTCGGACGCGGCAGTCATACGTGTAGTTGACCTGATAGGTGTTGCCGTCCGCAATCTCCTTCTTGATCCGCGACAGCGCCGCGCGGTAGGTCGCGAAGTCGACGGACGGGATGACCGTCAGCGGGACCTCGGTCCGCGGGGACGGGACGTAGGGCCGGACGGTGTCATGGACTTCGAAATAGAGGAGCGGAAGTTCCGAGCGGAAAC
>CAZYQF010000060.1:0-6971 GCA_964650165.1 uncultured Lentisphaeraceae bacterium | reverse complement strand
CAAGATGCGGCGGAGGTCGCGGCGGTCGTAGTCGTGTGCGTCGGTCGAACGTCCGAGCGGCGCGGGCAAGGCCACGGAGAGCTCGCCGCCGAGGTGGTCGCGGAACTCGTCCAGCCCCTTCTCCACGGCACGCGTCTGACGCAGATACGGCGCGGCCGCGGCGAGCGCGGATTGAAGTCCGCACGGAAGAAGCGCGGCGCGGACGAGATCGAGGTCCGCTTGCGGCATCAGTCCGCGCCGCCTCGCGTAGACGGCGTCGATCCACACGCCCGCCGCCACCGCGCGGCCGTGTCCGATCCGATAGCCGCTCATCTCCTCCAGCCGATGGGCGAGCCAGTGTCCGAAGTCGAGCGGACGTCCCGAGCCGCGCTCGAACGGATCGCCGCCCTTCACGATGTGATCGAAGTGAAGCCGCGCCGAACGCACCACGAGCGGCTCGTAGGCGGACGCCTCGCGCGCGGCGAGTCCGTCGGACGCGGCCGCGACCGCCTCCACGAGACTGCGGTCGCGCACCGCTCCCACCTTCACGGCTTCGGAAAATCCGGCGCGGAACGCCTCGTCCGGCAGTGCCCGCAGGAAGCTAAGGTCGCAGACGACCGCCGACGGGACGGCGAAAGTGCCGACGCCGTTTTTCAGCGCGTCGAGGTCGATGCCGTTCTTGACGCCCATCGCGCTGTCGCACTGCGCGAGCACGGTGGTGGGCACGCGCACGAGCGCGACGCCGCGGTGGAAGGTCGCCGCCGCATATCCCGCCGCGTCCTGCAGCGCGCCGCCGCCGATCGCGAGCCACGTGTCCGAGCGCCGCATTCCGACGCGGACCGCCGCGGATTGGAGGCGCGCGACCGCCTTACCGCCGTCCGTCTTCAGCCGCTCGCCGCCCGCAAGCGCGAGCCAGGCGAGTCGGTCGAGTTTCCAGCGGACGGCATACGCCTCCCACTCCGCGCGCAATCGCGGGAACGCGGACAGGACGGGCTTCTCCGCCACGACGAAGATGCGTCCGCCCGGCACCCGCGCGAGCGCACGGGCGAGCGCGGGATTGTCGGCCGCGAGACAGTCGTGCGTGAACGTGACCGAATGCGAATAGTCGACGCGGAAGGCGCCTGAAAACGACATCTCGTCCGCGGACTTCAGGACAGGGCGTTGATTCGCGCTGCGAGCCATTTCTCCTCCTGTACGAGTGCGTCCGTGAGCGCCGCGGGCGACTCGGGCCTCAGTCCGGCCGGCAGCACGGAATACGTGTACGTTTCGATTTCCAAGGCCGCGCCCTCCTGAAGGGCGAGGGCGAGAAGATCGTCCGAAATCAGATCCCGCGTCGTTCCGAGCGCGCCGTCGCCCGGCCAGAAGATCGGCACGTGGAAATGGACGCGGTCGCAGCGCCGCTGATGGAGGTAGACGCGGTCGGCGAGGAACGGGGCGAGCGCCGCGCCGTCCGCACATCTGAGCGCCGCGCTCACCTGCACCCGCGGCACTTCGAATCCGGCGGACCGGTAGGCGCGGAACGCGGCGGCGGGGTCTTCTCCCACGACGGCCGCATGGCAGACGTCGAGGCAGACGCCGCGATGCGGTGCGGGATCAATGTGGGCGATCAGCGAAGGCGCGTCCTCCGCCACGCAGTCCGGCTCCGGCTCGAGGGCGAGAACGACGTGACGGTCCGTCTCCGCCTCCAGGCGCGCGAGGGCCGCCTCGGCCGCGTCGAGATGGCGCCGGGCCGCGTCGAGATCGGGGCGGGCGGGCGCATAGCCGAGGGGGACCGTGGAGAGCGAGCCCGTCGCGCCGGGCGACAGCAGCGCCGCGAGAACGCGCGCCACGTCGAGCGAATAGGCGAGGCGACGCGGATCGGACCAGTCGGGCGAATAGACGCGCGCGCCGACCTCGGTCAGGTGGAACGCCCCGAACGGGAAGGCGTTGACGTGGGCGACGGAAAGTCCTTCTGCCGCGAGGACGGCCGCGAGCGCGCGCACAGCCGACGGGTCGCCGGCGGCCTCACGGGCCGCGGCCGCGGACAGGCGGAGTCCGACTGCGTACGGTCCGTCGCCGGGCCGCCGCAGCCGGCGCGCGACCGCCGCGACCGGTCCGGACAGGACGGACAGCGTCTCCGCGAGGGTCTCGGCCGGATGGACATTCGTGCAGTACATGGATTTCCCGGACGGGCGCGACGTTACGGCTGACGCTGATAGGTGGCGGGGTCGACGGGAACGAGGTCGAACTGCGGACGCCACTTCGGACTCTGGGAATAGAAGGCGTGGGCGTTCGCGAAGCTGAGCGCGCGGACCGTCTCCTCGCCGTGTCCGTCCGCCCGGAGGCGCGCGCAGACCTTGACGAGGGAGAGCGGATCGGAGACGCCCCAGTCCGCGCTGCCGTTCACGATGACGCGTTCGGATCCGTGCGTGCGGACGATGGCCGACACCCGCTCGGGCGAAAGCTTGGAGAACGGATAGACGGTGAGCCCCGCGTAGCAGCCGGCGTCCAGGGCGAGGGCGATCGTCTCCTCGACGTTGTGGTCGATGTCGATGCGCGACGGGGTCACGCCTTCGGCGCGGATGATCTCGAGCGTCCGCGCGATGCCCTTCAGCTTCTCGCGGTGCGGCAGATGCAGGACGACCGGCAGCTTCCGCTCCTCGGCCATCAGGAGCTGGCGGACGAAGGCGCGTTCCTCGTTTGGCGTGATGTTGTTGAAGCCGATCTCCCCCAAGGCGACGCAGCGCGGATGGTCGAGATACTCGCCCATGCCGTCGATGACGCGCGCGGCCAGGTCCACGTTCTCGCTCTCCTTCGGATTCATGCCGATCGCGCACCAGTGGTCGATGCCCATGCGCCGGGCGCGCTCCGTCTCGAAGTTGAGGATCAGGTTGAAATAGTCCCAGAAGCTCTCCGCCCAGCGCCGGTTCTCGCCGAGCCAAAAGCTCGGCTCCACGCAGGCGCGGAGGCCCGCCGCGTACATCGCCCGGTACTCGTCCGTCGTGCGGGCCAGCATGTGGATGTGCGGCTCGATCATCGGTTTCATCTCGTTCTCGGCTGTCATCGGATATCCCTTCCTCCCTTACATAGAATTTGAACGGCACGCCGCGTCCGAAGGTTCACCTGCCGCGCGGCTTCCGGCGGGTGCGGATTCGCCCTTATTCGAACTGCCATGAGACATTGAGAACCTCAAAGGCTGTCGACGAACTCGGGGAAGCGTGTCACGAGCTCGGCTTGTTCATGGCGAAAGAGCAAATGCTCGACATCTCGGCGCTTCAGATTCAGATCGACCGACGCGGCCTTCGCGCGGAGCGCCTTCTTGAGCGAAGCCTTGTCCACGATTTCCGGGTGAGAGGCGGAAAGGAATCCGTAATCGGGTTCCGTGCGCGGCAACAGGAACATCGCATCATAGAAGTCCCGGCCCTTCGCGCGCGTCAGCAGCGCGCAAAGCTTCATCGCGCACAGCACCGAATCCGGCGGAACCCCCACCGGGAAGAAGAATCCGCACGTCTTCACCATCGCCGAGGCGCGTTCGTACGCCCGGCCCTGATCCTGCATCTCGACCTTCATCAGGAAACGCTCCTCGGCGAACGCCGAAAGCCCGAGGTCATTCAGCAACCCCGGGAAGAGAATGCTGCGCCGAAACGCGGTCAGCTTGTCACTTTCCCGCTCCTTGGCGACTGCGGGCAAACCGTTGCCCGCGAGATAGGAGACAAGTCCGTCCGTGAGCGCGCGGAAGTCCCCCTCTCCGAAGTCCTTGCAGTCGAAGTCGAGATCCTCTGAAAACCGATCGATGCCTTTCGTCAGACGGAGATTCGTCCCCCCGATGAACGTCAGCTTTGCCGACCATGTGCTTCGCGCAATCCAGTCAAGCGCCAGGCACTCGACATATTCCTTCAGCAGATGCTTCCCGAACGCGGGCTTTCGCATGTCGGTCGGAAAAAACCCCATGATCGATTCCAGCGATATCATACGCCGTAAACCTCCTTCAGTGTTTCGACGCGACGCGTCAGCGTCGGACTCGAGAACCTCCGCACCATTTCCCCAAGAGATCCATCCGACAGAAGCTCGCCGAGCACATCGGCGTCCAGGCGAAGCTCCTCCATGTCGCTGGCTGTGCGGTACTGCGAATTGAGATAGAGAAAGTCACACAACGCCTTCGCGGGCGTCGCAAGCGAGACTGGCAGCCCGGGTCCGACAGTCTCCACGCGAAAGCCGAACATCAGCTCGGGCTTGATCGACCTGTAACCAAACTCCCCGAAGTCGTTCCTGAAAAACGCGGTCTTGTTCGTCGTCACGCTCGTCAACTGCACAACCGACTCCGGAATCAAGCCGACGCGAGCCAGGACATACTCGCAGGACAGATAGCTCGGCGCATAGATCTTCCCGGCAATGTAATCGCAAATGCCGGTGATCTTCGCGCTATCGGCAAAGGCATACCATCCCCTTCGCATGCGGACCAGATAGCCGCGCGCCAACCATTCGTGATAATTATTACGGTCAAAATCAGGAAAGACCCCCAACACCTGCTGGGTTGAAAAACAGGCGAAATCCTTGAGCGTAGACTGAAAGAGCTGGTAGTTCATTTCTGATACGCTGTAATTATACCACATTTCAGAAACAGCTTCATCTCCGCTGCTCTCGGCGATCTTGCCGATATTACCAGATTCCCATCCTGAGATAGGGGAGAATCTGCTTCTCGAGGGTGGTGTCGAGGTCGAAGAGCGCGACGCCCGCGAAGCCGAACTTGCGGGTGAGGTTGATCTGCTCGATCACGTCGCGGGCGTCGAGGCGGGACTCGTTGGCGGTGACGCCGAGTCCGACGATCGTCCGCTGCGCCAGCTTGCGGGAGCGGCCCTGGACGGCGAGGAGCTCGAGGAGCTTCGGCTTGCTGTCGGTGTAGTCCATCGGGACGACATAGTCGACGAGGTTCGCGTCAACCCAGCCCTCCCAGTCCTGTCCGACGGTCTTGACGCACTGCGGATACTTCCCGTAGACCGCGGCCGTGAACCACTTCGGACGCTTCACGCGGCGACGCGCGTCCGCCACGAAGCGCGTGACCGAATCCGCGGCGTTCGCGGGCTTGACGGCGGTGTCGCCCCAGCGGACGAAGTCGAGGTGGATGCCGTGAACCGCGTACTTGCGCTGGATCTCGTCGATCGCGGAGAGCACGTAGCTGCGGACGGCGGGGTTCGACGGATCGAGGTATTCGGTCAGCTTCCCGTTCGTCGCCTTGAGCCGCCAGCCCTTCTTCGCGAAAACCTCCAGCCGGTCGGACGTTGCGCGCGTCGCGCTGAAGCAGAGGATCCACGCGTGCACGCGGATGCCGGTGCCGCGCGCCGCGACGAGGCAGGCGGCGAGCTGGTCGCCTTCGTCCGACAGGGTCTTGGACCGCGGCAGGACGTCGGACGGATAGTGCGCGAAGCCGGCGCCCGCGACGTTGACAAAGAGGTCGGTGACGTGCGCCGCCTGGAGGATCTGCATCGTCTTCGGCCAGTTGCGCGGATAGAGTCCGCACCCCGAGTGGTCCCACACCGCGTGGATCTCGCCCTTGCGCGGAACCTGGTTGAGCGCAAGCGTGCGGAGCGCCTGGTCGGCCGCGGCGCGCCGCGCGGCGAACTTCGCGTAGTTCCACTGCTTCGAGTCGACCGAGCCGACGAGCGCCGAGAGGAGCTGCGCCTTCAGGTTCTCGTCGCCGTCCGCAAGGAGGACGTGCGACATCCAGTATCCGCCCGCGGTCGCCACCCAGGCGGCGTCGCCCGTGGACTTGCCGGACCGGTCGGACCACGTCGCCATCACGCGTCCCTTGCCGGGGAGCGGCGCGACGCGCTGGAGGACGGACGAGGTCTGGAGAATCGACGCGGGGACGCCCTCGGGGAACTTCGAGGCGAAGGTCATGCGGCTCCACTGTCCGGGGTACGCCGCCTTGGCGAAGCCCAGCGGCCGCACGTCCATGAGCTGCGCGAGCTGCGGCGAGGACGAGTAGAAGACGACGAGCTTTCCGCCGCGGGCGCGGTAGGACCCGAGCGTCCGCATCTCGTCGTCCGTCGGACGCTCGAAGCCGACGAGGAAGGCGATCTTCTCCTTCGCGAGCGCCTGAGGCATCTCCTTCGGCGTCACGACCTTCGCGGCGATTCCGTTGTCCGTGAGCCACCGCTCCTGGTGCTTCGCAAGCGACGTGTAATAGCCCGGGTCGTGGGCGACGATGGTGACGGCGAGCAAAAGGGAGGCGATCATTCGTCTGTTCTCATTTCAGCAGGTCCGGACGCAGGCGTTCCGTGAGTTTGCGGGATTCGGACGCCTTCCACGCCTCGATCTTGCGGTGGTCTCCCGAGAGGAGGACCTCCGGGACCTTGAGGCCGCGGAATTCCGGCGGATGGGTGTATTGCGGCGGCTCGAGGCGTCCGTCCGACCCGAAGCTCTCGGACGAGGTCGCGGCGCTGCCGCCGCCGAGGACGCCCGGCAGGAGACGGACGATTGCATCGACCATCGCGGCCGCGGCGAGTTCGCCGCCGGTCATCACGAAGTCGCCGAGGGAGAACTGGTCCGTCGCGAGCGTTTCGATGCGCGCGTCAAAGCCCTCGTAGTGTCCGCAGAGGAAGATGAGATGGTTCGCGGTTCGTGGTTCGTGGTTCGTAGTTCGCGGTTCGTGGTTGGGGAGTTCGAGGCCGGCGAGGGCTTCGGCGTCGCGCTGGGTGAACGTCTTGCCCTTCGGGCTCGTCATGATGATCCGGATTCCGGAACTTCTTGACTTCCCAACTTCCCAACCTCCCAACTCCTGCTGGAGGCAGTGTTCGACCGCGGCAAACCAGGGTCCGCACTTCATCAGCATGCCGGGTCCGCCGCCATACGGCTTGTCGTCGACTTTCTTCCAGCGTCCTTCGCCGAACGGGCGGAGGTCGACGATGTTGATTTCGCACGCGCCCTTCTTGACGGCACGGGCGACAATGGACTCCTCGAGGAATCCGCGGAACATCTGCGGCTGCACGCTGATCACGTCAATCTTCAACATT
>CAZYQF010000059.1:0-8589 GCA_964650165.1 uncultured Lentisphaeraceae bacterium | reverse complement strand
CGCCCTTCGGCGTCTCGCCTCACAGCCTCCCGCAAGCCGTTTCGACCGAGCAAGCCAGCCACAATCGTCGGATCTCTCAAGCGTCCATGAACCCGGCGCGCAAGAGGGCCTCTGCGGTCAGACCGGGATTCGCCGCCTGCTTCGCGACGTACTTGCCGACGATGTCGCCCTCGAGATTGACCATGTCGCCGACCTTCTTGAATCCGAGCGTCGTCTCCGCCGCAGTCGTGGGAATGAGATCGACCGAGAGCCAGTCGTCGCCGAGTCCGGAAATCGTGAGCGAAACGCCGTCAATCGTGATCGAGCCCTTCAGGACGGATTGAGAGGCGAGAACGCGTCCGCAGGTAACGCGCAATTGAAAGTCGCGGCCCTTCGGATCCTTCGCGGCGATCGTGCCGCGGCAGTCCACATGACCCTGGACGATGTGTCCGCCCATCGCGTCGCCCGCCCGCAGCGCGCGCTCCAGGTTCACCTTCGAGCCCGGCAGAAGGTCGCCGAGTCCCGTTCGCGAAACCGTCTCCTCGAGGACGTCAGCCGTGAACCGCGCGCAATCGCACTTCACGACCGTCAGGCACACGCCGTTGACGGCGACGGACTCGCCCTCCTCGAGCGGCTTCGTCCACGGCTGGTCCGCGGCGATCTCGAGCACGAGACCCGCTCCGCGCGAAACGCGCTTGACGGTGCCAATCCGCTGAATGAGTCCGGTGAACATGGCGTTACAGCTCCCTGGTCGAGATGAAATGATCGTTTTTTCCGAGGACGAGCGCATCGGCGATGCGGCGCGAACCGATGACCTTCGGCGCCATCACCGTGATCCATTCGTCGACAAGCCCCGCACCGGCGAGAGAGCGGGCGAGAACGAGGCCGCCTTCGCAGAGGACGGACATCACGCCCATCTTTCCGAGTTTCCGGAGCGCGTCCTTCGCATCGTCGAAGACGAGCGTCGGATTCATCCCGTCCATGAAGACCTGGGCCTTCTTGGGCAGTTTGCCGCTCCGCGAGACGACGACGCGAACGAGGTCCGGATTCGGACGGATTCGGGCGAGAAGCGAGGGATTGTCCCTGCGGACCGTCTCAGCGCCGACCATGATCGCGTCCACGGATGACCGGAGCTCGTTCGTCCGGTCGCGAGAGGCGGAAGAGGTGACCCAGTGGGAATCGCCCCGGTCGTCGCAAATCTTTCCGTCAAGAGACATCGCGATCTTCACCGTGACATAGGGAAGCCCCGTCCGGACGTGCTTGCTGAAATCTTTGATCAAATCCCGGCAGGCTTCCAGCGTCGCCTTGTCGCCTTGGAAGCGCTCGCAGGCGATTCCGTGCTTCGCGAGCGCACGCTTCGCCTTGCCGCGGTTCGCCGGATTCGGATCCGATACCGCAAAGACGACCTTCGCGAGGCCCGCGGCGATGATCGCATCCGTACAGGCTCCGACGCGCCCCGGCTTGGAACAAGGCTCGAGCGTGACATATATCGTTCCACCGTGAAGCGGTTGGACAGTTGGGAAGTTGGGAAGTTGGGAAGTTGAACGACCGAACTTGCGGAACGCCGACTTGATCGCGGCTACTTCGGCATGGTCGGTGCCGGCACGCTTGTGGTAGCCTTCGCCGAGAATCTTGCCGTTCTTCACGATGACCGCACCGACCGCAGGATTCGGACGCGTATGCCCGAGTCCCCTTTTCGCGAGCTCGATCGCCCGCATCATGTAGTCATTGTCAGTAGGTCTTTTCAACATTCAACTTTCCAACGTCCGACTTCTCAGCTCTTCAACGACTTCGCGTACTTGTCGAGGACGCCGTTCACCAGCGTCCGCGACTTCGGCGTGGAAAACCAATTGGCGAGGTCGACGGCCTCGTTGATGACGACAGCCTTCGGAACGTCCGTGTTCTTGAGCTCCCAGACGCCCATGCGGAGAACCGCCCGCTCGACGGTGCCGAGACGGTAGAGGTCCCAGTTGTCCAAAAGCTTGATGAGAATCTCATCGAGCTCCTTGAGAGAGCCGAGGACGCCGGCGACACGCTCTTCAGAAAAGGCCTTGAGCTTGCCCTGGACGGTGACGCCGCCTTCCTCCTGGTCGAGAGAGCCGAGCTCCTCCCAGAAAGAAGCCATGAAAACGCTGATGTCGTCGGTCGGATTCAAGTCCGCCGCCGTCAGCATCTGAATCGCCCATTCGCGGGCCTGTCTGCGTGTCGCCGTCATGTCAAAGAGCCTTTCGTGCGGGGAAGTATATCATTTTCCACCGAGTTTAAGCCAGACCCTGAGGAGTTCCGAGTCGCTCCAGGCCTGGGCCGCACAGCCCTTTTGGGCATGCGGCGCGTCGCCGTCCGCGATCTCGCTCATGTGGCAAAGGCAGCCGGCGTTGATGTTCTCGACCGCCGACGCGAGAATCTGAAGCGCGGTCTCCGGTCCGCACCTCTCGGTCTGGGCCATCGCCTCCGCATAGAGCGGAAACACCCAGCCCCAGGCCGTTCCGTTGTGATAGGCCCGCTTGCGGGACGTGTCCTCGTGTCCTTCGTAGCGTCCGCGGTAGAGCGGATGAGCCGCGTTCAGCGAGCGGATTCCGCCCGGCACGAGAAGCTCCTCGGTCGCCGTGAGGATGGAGGTGTCGTCCAGGATGCCGAGGGTGATGAGGAACAGCTGGTTCGGACGGATCGTATCTTCCGGCGTCGCCTGTGCCGCGGACTCTCCCTTCGGCGCCGCGAGGCAGTCGTAGTAGCCGACCGGAGCCTTGAAGTATTTGACGACCGACGCCTTGGCCTTTTCGGCGAGCTCGGTGCGTCCGAGGAAGTTCAGCGCTGAAACCCAGAGCGCCTGGATTTCCACCGGATACCCCGTGCGCGGCGTGCAGGCCGGATGATTGGTATCCATCCACGTGAAGTGGCTCGGCGACCAGATCAGAGCCGACTCCGAATCCATGCGAATTCCGTTCGGCGTACCCTTGATGTAGTTGTCGACGATCGATTCGCACGTCGATTTAAGAAGTTCAAATTGCTCAAACGGCTCAAGAAGTTCAATTGAACCACTTGAACTTGTTGAACCATTTGAACCTTCGGAAATCTTCCTGCTTTTACCCGAAATCTCTTTCACGCATTGTATGAACCACAGCTGGGCATCCGTCGTGTCGCGGTTGCCGGCCGTGGATCCGTAGATGATGTTCGGCAGCGTCCCGTTCTCCTCGAACGCCGCGAAGGCCTTGAGGATCTTCATCGAATCCGCGATCTTTCCCGCGGCGATCATGCCGCGCATGAAGATGAACGTGTCGCGTCCCCAGTCCAGGAACCACGGATAGCCGGCGATAACCGTCTTGAGCTCGTCGCGCCGGACGATGAAGAGGTCGAGCGCGCGATGCAGAGCATCCGCAACCGTGGTCGTCGGAACCGCGGAGAAATGATCGATCAGCCAATGGAAATCCCGAGGGGGCTGGACGGACTTGGACGGTTCGGCGGACGGTTTGCCGGGGCCGTAGACGCCGATGATGTCGACGACGTCGCCAACCTTGAGATCCGCACTGATCCAGCCCGGGCTGAAGAGGTCGCCGGAGCCGTCGAGCCCGCGCGCCGCCTCTTCGGGATGCCAGACGGCGTACTCCCACTGAGGCTCGTGGTGGTAGACGCCGTTGGTCACGGACAGGTCGAAGGAACCGTCGTACGGACTGAACCGGACGCCGTCCGCACGCGGCGTACAGGCTTCGGGGAACAGCTTCTCCGCGCCGGAGAAGGCCTTGGTGGTCGAGTGAAAGCTGCGCCATTCGATGTCGGGTCTGAACACGAGCCGCACCTGGTCGCCGACGTCGGTCTCGCCCTGTTCGTATCGCACCACCCGAAGGCGTGCCGCGTTGTCTCCCTGCGAGAGCGTGAGCGTGAAGGAGAACGAGGCGGTGTTGCCCATGCCGCACGGCGCGTGGAAATCCCACTTGGCGCCCCGTCCGGCCGGATCGGCCGTGAAGTTCGTGACGCACTTGCAGTCGAGCTCGCGCGCATAGCCCTCGCGCTGCAGCCAGCACCGCGTCCGGGTCCAGAGGTTGATGCGGTCGGACGGCACGTTCGGATTCGGATTCGCCGCGAGAAACGCGTCGTACTGGCTCGCGATGTGTCCCCAGCCGAGGCGCACCTGGCTGGCCGCGCCGGATCCGTTGGAAAGAATCGTCCGATATTCCGGATGATGCCTCACTTCCTCGCCGGACATCGCGAGCTTGACCTTGGCATCGCGCGACTTCGGCGGAATCAGGAACTTCGACAGTCTCCGCTGCGCTTTTCCGGGCGTATAGACGACGATGCCCATCGTCAGAACGCGGCAATGCGTGCCGTCGCCCTTGTAGTGCGGCGCGTCGAACCTGAGCGAGAAGCGCGCGCCGTCGAACTTCGCCCATTGCACGCGGAGCGTCATGCCCGTCTCGGGATCGATCAGCCGCACGCGGAAATGGTATCCGGCCGAAAACTCCACCCACTGCTCCTCGGGCACGCAGACGTCGCGGCTGGCGTCCTGCGGATAGACCCAGTGGAACTGCGACGTCGGGAGGACGGAGCACCGGTTGTTCTGCAGCTTTCCGATTCCGCAGCTTTGCTCCCTCGCGATCTCCGTCGCCAGGCACTTCACCTCGCCCGGCCGGAGCGAAATGGGTCCGTTCGCGTTTACGGTCTCGTCGGCGAGGAGGTCCGTCGCCGCGCCCGCCGCAAATTTCGCGCGATCCCAGTCGATCGTCGCGCCGGCGCCGCAGTCAAGGTTCGCAAGCACGAGCACCGGCGCAAACCCGGCGCGGCTCCGGAGGACGGCGAGCGTGTTACCCTCGCCGCGCGTCACGAGCTCGAGATGGTTTTCGCCGGAGAAAAGCGGATTGACGTCGAGGATGCGGTTGATCTTCGCGATCGTCTGAATCATGTTCTCGCCGGCGCCCCAATTGAGGCCGTTCTTGCCGTGGAGGTCAATCTTCTCGGCGCAGTACCACTCGACGCCGTTGGCGATGCCCCACGCGCCTTGCCAGGAGAGAAGCGCGGCCAGTTTGACGCGGAGGTCCGCCCAGGTCTTTCCGCCCTTCGCGAGCCGGTCGTTGTCGTGCGTCTCGGCAAAATGGACGAGCGTGCCGAAGGTCTCGCTGCGGGCGATCGCGCCGGGAAGATACCATTCGAAGCCGCCGCGGTCGTGGATCTGGAAGATTTCGGAATAGGCCCAGTCGAGATTCGCCTTGGTGAGCAGCTTGTCGGTGACGGACAATTCGCCGCCGAGCCCCTCGAGCATGAAGACGGTGTCGGGATACTCCCGGCGGACGCGCGCCACGATGTACTCCCAGGTCGGCAGAGGGATCATGTAGCCCGCATCGCAGCGGAAGCCGTCCACGCCAAGACGGCTCCAGAACAGGAACACATCTGCTATGTAGGCGCGGAGCTGCGGATTCGAGTAGTCGAGCTGCACGAGGTCCGCCCACGTGACGCCCCAGGCGCCGGGGCTGATGAAACGTCCGTCCGGCGCCCGGTGGAACCAGTCCGGATGATGCGTCTGCAGCGTCGACGCCCAGCCGGTGTGGTTTGCGGGAAGATCGATGAAAATGAGACCGAGCCGCATGTGCACGGCGTCGATCAGCTCCTTGAACTGGTCCAGCGGGGTCGCATACTCGTCAAACTCCGCCATCGCCGGATCGGCGGAGAGGAAATCGGTCGCGGCGAACGGGCATCCGTACTCGCCCATTACCGCATAAGTCGTCGGCACCGGGAACGGCGGCAGCGTCTGGATGATCCGAAAGCCCATCTGGTCCATGATCACCGGCAGCCTGCGCGCGACCTCGCGGAAGGACCCGAACTGCCGCGGGAACACGGTGTAGATCGAATTGTTCTTCCGCGTCTCGGAACTCTCGACCTTGATGTGGGCGTTCGCGCCCTCCGGCCACTCGGGGACGTTCGACCCCTCGGGGAAGAAACAGGCCTTGCCGGAGAAGATGCCGATTTCGTTGAGCGGAATGTCGGCGGAAAACGTTCCGGGCTCCTTCTCGAACAGGGGAATGTCCGCCCACGCCCGTGCGAGCGGCGTCTCGCCCTTCTCGGTCTCGTCGATGATCTCGCGTCGGCGGATGCGCGCATGGCCGATGTTCGTGCGGAATGCCGCACGGCCCTTGCGGGGCGCGTCGAGCTTCAGCGTCACGGTCAGAATGTCGCCGCGCCACTTGATTTGGAAGGATTCGGGTGAAGGTGTCTGTGTCATGTGAAGTCTTCGGATGTTCGGGTCGTTTGGGTGTTTGGGTTAATTGACGGACGTGCGGGGGCTCAACCCAAACAATCTGAACTCAGACAACCCCAACACTTACGCCTCCCAAATGCTTTTGATGTGTTGAATGCCGGAAATCAAGTCCTCTTCGGACACTGTGTGCGCGGGTTCGAAGACGACGTGGCGGACGGACCGCGCGAAGTACTTGAGCGCGGCAAAGTCGACTTTGCCCTTTCCAGGCGCAAAATGGTCGTCATACTTGTCCTCGACGTCGTTCAGATGCATTCCGGCGAAATTCGCGGCGGATTTTCCGAGCGTCCGGCTTTCGGGCGCGATCCATCCGCGGCACTCGCGCACGCGGTTGTGGCCGGTGTCGAACCACGCCTTCACCCACTCCCCGACGACGTCGCCGATCTCCCATTCCGCCGGAAACCCCTCGAGATACGGCAGGTTCTCGAGCGCCAGCGTCACCCGATTCTTCTCAAGCTCCGGGACGATCTCGGCGAGCACGGGCTTGAAGGCCTCCAGCAGCTTCGCGCCGTTCGCGCGGCGCTTCTTCATCGGATCGCGTCCTAACCAGGACTTGCACGGCACGCGGCCGGCATGCAGCACGACCGTGTCCGCCCCCATCTCAGCGGCGAAGCGGACGTTTCGGACGACTTGCAGCGCCGCCATCTTCCGCGCCTCAGCGTCGAAGGTCGCAAGGGCGTAGAGCTCCGGAGAGCCGCACGGCGCCGAGAGCGGCACCGGGGCGAACGCGTGGACGCTGCCGACGGGAATCTTGTCCAGCATCGCCTTGAAACCCGCGACCTGCTCCAGCGTCGTATGAAAACCGAGCTCAAGCTCTCCGAAACCGAGTTCAATCGCCTTCTCGGCGATCGCGCGACCGTCTCCGATGCGGCGGTTGCACCAGTTCGTGGAGAGCGAGAGCTTCATTCTTCCTTCGCCTCCGGCCAGGTCATTCGGTCGGTCATGAAGCACAAGACGGCTTCGTCGTTCAGCGAACGGTCGGACTGCCGGCATGCCTCCTCGACGGCCTCGACGTTGCGGAACGCTTGGAACCTCGGCAGCCGGTCCTCGACCATCCAGCGGCGGACGAAGCTCATGATCGTCTTGAAAAACGCCTTTCTGACCCTCGCGACGTCCGTATCCTCGGCCTCGTCCTTGAGTTCTGCGAGAATCTCCGCCAGCCGCTTTCCGGCCTGGGCCTTTTCGAAAACGGCGTCGATTCCCGACGTCTCGAAGATCTCGGCGATCTCGTCGTACGCATCACCCTCCAGAACGCCCTCGGTGAGCGGCAGGTCGACGCGCTGAGTGCGCGAGACGATTGTCGGCAGAACCGCATCCGGCGAATCCGTCAACAGCAGAAACATCGTCTTCGCCGGCGGCTCTTCCAACAGCTTCAGAAAGGCGTTCGCGGCCGAAGGTTCCATGCGGTCGGCGCTTACGATGATGCCGACCTTCCATCCGCCCGAGAATGACGTGATCGCCATCGGCTCGACAATCCTTTCGCGCATCGAGGCGACGTGAATCGTCCGTGCCTTGCCTTCAGGCTCGAGCGTGGCGACATCGGGATGTTCGTGCTTCTCGAGCATCGACTCGGCGCCCGGAAAAAGCTTCAGAAGGAGGCGGTCGGCGAACGTGTCGCAACAGCCGCACAGGTCTCCGCACACGAGGTACCCGTGGGCGGAATGTCCAGAATCAATCGCCCGGGAGATTACCGCAAACGCTTCAGAGACGTCCATATCCGCTCCCAGACTTCGTCCATGGTTCCGTTCGCGTCGATCGTGACGATCCGCTCCGGATGTTGCGCCGCGAGCTCGTGGAAACCCTTCCGAAGCCGCGCATGAAATTCATCTCCTGCCCGCTCGATGCGGTCCGCGGTCGTGTGCGTCGCCTCCTCGCGTCCGTGCATGCGCGCATGCGAGACCTCCGGATCGGCGTCGAGAAGAAGCGTCAGGTCGGGCTGGAGCCCGTCACATGTGAAATCGTTTGCACGATCGAGAAGGTCGAGATCCAATCCGCGTCCGTAGCCCTGATAGGCCATCGTCGAATCCCTGAAGCGGTCGGAAATGACCCAGACGCCGCGCGCGAGGGCGGGCTTGATGACGTTCGTGACGAGCTGGGCGCGGGCCGCAAGAAAGAGGAGAAGTTCCGTGCGGGCGCACGGCGGATCCTCGAATTCCTCCTTGAGAAGTCCGCGAATGAGTTCGGCGAGTCTTGTCCCGCCCGGTTCCCGTGTCAGGAGAACTTCGATTCCCTCCCGTTCGAGCACCTCCTTGAGACGCTTGACCTGGGTCGTCTTGCCACACCCCTCGCCGCCTTCAAAAGTGATGAATTTACCCGTTGCCATTGTACGGACATTATATCAAATCGGCCGCCCAAAGGGAAAACATGCC
>CAZYQF010000058.1:0-8846 GCA_964650165.1 uncultured Lentisphaeraceae bacterium | reverse complement strand
CGAACAACACGGCCAGCGCAACGAACATTCCAGCAGCAACCTTGTTCATCTTGTTTTTCTCCTCGGATTTGAGATGTTGAGAATTCAGTCCCTTCGTCAATTTTCGCCATTGTATCATTTTTCCACGACATAACATCCGTAATTTTTCATTACTGTGTCGTTCGAGATGAGGAACTCCGAGGACCGGCAAATGAGCTCCACTACCGTTTCGCTTATGCTTCGCGCCATTCGGCCCATGACTTTTTCATCAACCCAAACACTTCCCCCATCCCACTTCCCTCTTCCCAAACAACCCAAACCCCCAAACAACCCAAACACTTCTCTTCCCTACTTCCCCTCGCACCATCTCGCCTTGTAGAAGCGGGAGCCGGGGAACGGACCGATCACGCGGTCCGTTCCGCCTTCGCGCACGATCACGCGGTCCGTCCACCAGCTTTCCCGCGGAATCGTCAGGACGTCCGCGCCGTCCGCCGCGCGGGTGAAGGACTTCACGTTCCGATCGGAAAAGACGGGCGCGAAGGAGCCCGCACCCGGATCGAACCGCCACACGCCGGAATGGTTCGTGAAGAAGTATCCGCCCGTCCCGTCCGGCATGAAGTCGTGTCCGTAGGGATCCCCGCACTGTCCCGTATAATCCCAGGAACGGAGCAGGGTGACGGACATCGTTTCGGACCCATAGGCAAACTCGAAGATGTTGGTGTAGCCGATCACGAACAGCGACTCTCGCTTCGCATCCCAGCAGAGGCCGTGGGCCCCGGGAACGTCCCAGGCGCGGACAAGCCGCTGCCGCTCGGGAACGAACGGTGCGGCCGATCCGTCAATCAGCTCGAGCGCGTCCACGCCGGTCGAATTCGCAACCGCATAGCGTCCGTCCGGCAGCCGTTCGATCGCATGCGGACCGTCCCTGCGGGGCGTGGCGAGCCCCTGCCACGTCACGCGCGCCGTCGCGACGTCGATCGCAGCGCAACCGCCGCCGGAAGCGCAGACGAGCACCGTCCGGCCGCCGTCCCTCACCTTGCAGTCGCTGACGTTATTGAAATGCGGAACATCTGCCTTGCGGACGTTCGGATCGCCCGAGGCCGTCCATTTCCAAGTGAATTCGGCCGCGGCGTCCGCATCCGCGGACATCATCACGACCGCACGATCCTTCTGATCGCCCGCAACGAGAGTCCGTTCCGCCCGCCCGATCAGCGCAAGACCAACGACAATTGAAAAAATCAAGATCCTCATCGGCACCATTTTACCTGCTTACTCCTTCTCATCCTCGGTCATCCATTCTGCAAGCTTCTGGTGACAGGCGACGCGATGGCGGTAATATTCGCGATGCTGCATGATCATCGCTTCCAGTCTGCCGTTTTTCACCATGCTCGGACCCACTTTGGACACCCTCAGCAGGATGGCCATCAGGCGATCGTCCGTCTGGACATAATGCACGCTCTGAAAACAACGGTCCGGATTGAACAGCACATTGCCATCCATGTCAATGTAAAAGACTCGTGTCGTCAGCGAATTGAGCGTCCGGCCCTCCAGGCCGATGACATACTTTTCCCCGACCTCGCACCACGCCTGGCTTGCGGACGGGAAAAGGATCTCCGTTCCGGCAGGATGGGCCTTCGGACAGAAATGACAAGCGCCATCCTGCCACACGATCAATCCGACCCTGAAAATCGCACAAATCAGCCGAATGTCAAAATAGAGCACCTCGCGGTGATTGGCATTCGGCAAGAGGACTCTGCCGAAACCCGCCCGTGAAAACACATCGTTTCCCGAATCCTCGACCCGCGCCGAGAACTCTCCAAGGTCGGTCACGATCGCAAAGTGCATATCCCCAAGATAGCGCAATTGCAGGACCTTCCCGATGAAATCGACGCACGGCACCAAGCCGAGTTCCTCGAACTGCCGGCCGTTCTTGTCATTCACATTGATACGCATGGCTCCCCCTTTTTTTCAATAAAAGTCAGGCCTCACGACGCGTTCATCACCCATTTGTTTGTCTTCAAGTATATCATAATATTTCAAGTCAACACCTTAAATGCCGTTTTCCTGCGTCGACTCGGTCAATGTTTAAGCGAAAAGACTCCGGAGAAAATTGTTATAATATCGGGAGATATGAACGAGTTATTCTGTATCCTGTTGATGGTGGGTGGCGGGCTCGGCACGTTTTTGCTGGGCATGAAACATCTCTCGGAGGGACTTCAGTCCGTCAGCGGCTCGGGTCTACGGAAATTCATGTCGCTCGCGACCACGCACCGGATCGCGGGCGTCGGAACAGGACTTGTCTCGACGATGATCGTCCAGTCGTCGTCGATCATTACCGTCATGGCCGTCGGATTCGTCTCGTCCGGCCTCATGAACCTGACGCAGGCGATCAATCTCATCATCGGCTCGAACATCGGCACGACCGCCACGGCCTGGGTGATTGCGTTCGCCCCGGACGTGAAGATTCTCGGGCTTTCGGTCGTTTTGGCCGGATCCGCGTTTCATTTCTTCCAGAACCGCGAGAAACTTCAGGACGTCGGCCTTGCCCTGATGGGACTCGGCTTCATCTTCATGGGCCTCTACTGGATGAATGCGGGCATGGAACCCGTCCGTTCGATGCCGGCGGTAGTCGAGGCGTTCCAGTCGCTCGATGCGACCTCGGCCTGGGGCCTCTCGAAGTGCGTTCTCCTCTCCCTGATCTTCACGGCGGTGGTCCAGTCTTCCGCCGCGACGACGGCCATCGCCATGACGCTCGCCCAGCAGGGCCTGCTGAGCTTCGAGGCGGCGGCGGCCACCGTCTTCGGCATGAACATCGGCACGACCGCCACGGCGTGGCTGGCCGCGTTCAACGGTTCCGCCGAGGCGCGACAGACGGCTCTCGCGCATACGCTCTTCAATGTCGCCGGCACTCTCCTCATCATCCCGTTCTTCGTGCCGTTCATTCTGCCGCTGTCGATCTCGTTCTTCCCCAATTATCTCGACACGGTCGTGACGAACGGCGTGACGACGTATCCGAACGTCGCGGCTCCGATGGCGGCCATTCACACGCTCTTCAACCTCATCACGGCGGGATTCCTCCTGCCGTTCGTGAAGCCGTTTGCAAACTTCGTCGCACGGCTCATTCCCTCGGACGCTACCGAGAAGCCGCATCTGAGTTCGCTCAAGATGACGAGCCATCTCTCGCCGGTCATCGCCTGCGACCAGGCTCTTCTGGAAGTCCAGTTCATGCGCGACAGCGACCTCGAGGTGCTGGCCGACGTGCGCAAGGTGCTGACCGGCGAAGCCGACGCCAGGACTGAAGACCATATCGTGCACCGCGAGAGCGTGCTGGACAACGTGCAGCGCGAGGTGACGGACTTCCTGGTCCAGGTCACGGTCAAGCGCATGCCCGAGGCCGTCTCCGAACGCGTGCGGAGGCTTCTGAAGATGTCGGACGACCTCGAGTCCGTCTCGGACGAGCAGGCGACGATCCTGAAGGTCGCGCGCCGCTTGCGCAAGGGCGGACAGAATTTCTCCCCCGCCTCTCTGGAAGTCCTCCTGAACATTCACGACCGCATCACGGTCTTTGCCGTGCAGGTGTCGTCCTACCTGAAATCGCCGAGGCCGGCGTTTGACCTTGATGCGGTACAGGCCGAGGCCAAGGAGCTCCGCAATCTCGTCCGCACGAGCCGCCAGGAACAGCTCGGCCGCATCGGACCGGACGATCCCTGCTCGACGAGCCGCGTCCTGACCGAGCTGGACATCCTGAACACCTACGAGCGCATGCAGGGCTATTACCTCAACATCGCCGAGACGCTCGCCAGCGGCAGAGGCGTCTGGAATTAAGGCCGGATTGCCGCGGGTTGCGGCTCTTCGCGCTTAAGGGCGCGAGTCCAAACCGGTGGTCAGGAGCACTTCGATGGTCTCCTCGTACAGGCGCGTCTTGTTCTTCACCGCAGCCTTGTCCTTCGCCGCAGTCTCGAGCTTCGCCGCGAGCTCATCGGCGAGACGCTTCTGAAGGTCAACGCCCTCCGGGCCGCGAACCTTCGCGAATTCATCCGAGATCGTGCGATACGATTTCAGGATAAACGCCCAGCGTGCTTTCTCGCGCCGACTCTCTCCGAGCGGCGTGAGCCCGTAGGCGGCCCCCCTTTTCTCGAGGTTCCGCTTCCCCTGTTCGAATGCGGTCCGCAATTTGACCGCGCGGACATCCCACGCCGCGCGACGGGCCGCCGCGGCGGCTTCGAGACGATCAGCTTCCGACTCGCCGCATCCTCCGCAGAGCGCGGCAACGGACGCGACCAGCGAAAGCGCGACAATCGGGAAAACGCGGCGGACGATCCCGCGACCGCGTTTCACGTCAGGACAATTGAAAGCTGCGAAACCATCTTCTCTCTTAAAAGGCGACATCGTGCACCTCCTTGTTGATGGTTAAGATTATACCACTTTATCGCCCGCCCGGCGAAGAGGTTCCGCGGGAATAGCCCTCGCCACGAACCCCTACCGGCAGTTCGCGACGAGCTGGGCGGCGGCGTTGGCGATCTTGCCGTATTCGCCCGTCAGGATCCAGTGGACGTTCGCGAGCGGACCGCCCACGCAGACGCCGACGCAGCCGGCCTTGATGTAGTCCGCCGCGTTCTTGTCCGTGACGCCGCCGACGGCCAGAAGCTTGATATGCCGGAGCTGGGAAAGGAGATCCTTGATGTGGGCCGCGCCGAGCGCCCGCACGGGGAAGACAGCGACGTAGTCGGCGCCGGCTTCGTGCGCCGCCGCGACTTCGGTCGGCGTCAGCGCGCCCGGCAGCGCGACGAGGCCCGCCGCCCGGGCCTGGCGGACCAAGCCCGGATTCGTCGTGGGCGACACCATGAATTCCGCACCGGCGGAGATGGCCAGGTTCAGCTGCGCCTCGGTCAGAACGGTGCCGGCGCCGACGTACAGGTCGGGAAACGCCGCACGGATTGCCTTGATCGCAGCAACCGTCTTCTCGGAATCGCCGACCGGATCAAACGTCACCTCGACGACGCGGATGCCGCTCTCCCGATACGCCGTCGCCAGCTTGACGCAGACTTCAGGCTCGAGGCCGCGGACGATGGCCACGACCTTCGTCTCCTCGACCGCCTTCATGACTTCTTCTTTTCTCATTCGAACCTTTTTAAATCGGTCTTCAGAGCCCGTTCGCGTAATCGGCGGACCCCTGTCGCGCCAGGACGTCCTTGAGCGGACGCAGCGCGCTCCGCTTTCCGTACTTGAAGAGGTCTTCGGCCTTCGCCCGCACCCCCGCACGCTCGCCGGCCTGGGGCGAGCCGACCACGAAACGCGCAGAGACGTCGAACGGAATATCCAGCATCAGGCTCAGCACCCAGGCATCCCGTTCGGCGAGGGGAAGCGCGCCGAATCCGCTTTCCGCCATCTTGGCGTCCACGGCCGCCTTGCGCTCCCAGATCTGCTTGCGGATTGCATTCTCATCGATTTCGCCCATGATCCTTCGCCTTTCCGATCGTCGTCATTTCGTTTCGCCGTCCGCATCGCCGTCGCGTCCCAGCCTCGCGCACATTATACCAAAAGCAACCGAACGCCCGGAGGCGGGCCTTCCGGCGGCATCTTACACGGGATATCCCCCGATGCCTCTCTCATTCGTCTGATTCGTCAGATCATTAAGATTCGTAGCCATGATTCAATCCAAACAACCCAAAGACCCTAATCGCACCCTACGGGACTCTAATCCCTAAACATCACTCTTCATTTGAACCACGGAAGGGAGAAGAAGCGCGGTTTCTCGCGACACCGAAACGGTTATGAAGGAATCCCTAAGGCCTTGAAAACCCGTTGTGTGTTCCTATCAATTCACACATTCCAGTCCTTGGGCGATTTGTCTCCTTTTCACCCGCGACCTAAGAATTGCCAGGTTGTTGGCGAAAAGTACTTCGGGCGAAAAGACCAAATCGTCCAAACGTTGTGATGAAGCATCGCAAGCCGGCCCGATCGATTACCAGTCCCGGTTCCCGTAGCCTCCCGCAAGCGACTTCTCATCACCCCGTTTGGTCGGCTTGGCCCTTTCGTCCCTGGCAATCCTTTGCAACTGAACGCGACTCCTTTGGTCGCGGACGAAAGGGAGACAAGCCGACCAAGTGCTGTGGGGTTCGTGATTGATGGTGAATTGATCCTGGCTTTCAAATCTGGAAGTCTCCTTCCCCAGCCGTTTCCGTGTCGCGCGAACGCGCGCTTCTTCTCCCTTCCGTGTTCAAATCTCACGAGAGGTTCGTGGAATCACGCCAGAACGCGGCCCAGGGACAGCACGAGGAGGAATCCCGCGATCAGCGCGAATGTCGCCTCCTTCTCGAAACCGTGCGCATGGGTTTCGGGAATCATCTCGTCGCTGATGACATACAGCATCGCGCCGCCGGCCGCGGCGAGCAGAAACGGCAGAGCGGCTGCGAAAACGGAGACAAGGGCGAATCCGAGAACGACGGAGAGCATGCTGATGACGGCGATCGCCAGCGAAATCCCCAGGACCCGCCGCGCCCTGAGCCCGACCGTGAAAAGAGGGGCGACAATCACCGTCGCCTCGGGAATGTTCTGCAGCGAAATGGCGCCGGCGACCGTCATCACGTCCCCGAGATTGCCGGTGCCGAAACTCACTCCGGAGGCGAGTCCTTCGGGAATCTTGTGAAGCGCGATCGCCGTGACGAACAGCAGCGTCTTCCCGATTCTGCCGTTGTGGTGCACTTCCGTTTCCACGCCCGCAATGTGGTGCAGATGGGGCGTGATCCGGTCGAGGACGCTGATCAGCCCCGCGCCCGCGAACGCCCCGACGAGCGCGACAAGCATCCCGGACTTCGTCGTGTCGAACGCGGGGAGCAGCAGCCCGAGAACCGCCGCCGCGAGCATGATGCCCGCGGCGCAGCCGAGGATCGCATCGTTGAAGCGATGGGGAATCCGGCGGACGAGCAGTCCGACGGCCACTCCGAGGACGGTCGAAGCGCCCATCGCCAGGAGAACGAGCAAAAGCATCCGGTTCATCGTTGCCTGGTATTATATCAAAACAGTTATCTCGCGCCCTTGCACCGTCCGTTGACCCGATGCGGGCAATTCTTCACGGCTCCTCCGGAACCGAGACAGCGGTAGCAGATCTCGTTCTCGAGGGCGTTCCCGGCGAAGAAGTCGTCCAGGTTCTTGAACGTCGTCGTCGCGATGTTCGCAAGGGCCTCCTGCGTGAGGAAGGCCTGGTGCGAGGTGACGATCACGTTCGGCAGCGAGACGAGAAGCGAGAGCGTCTTGTTCTGTCGAGTGACGTCCGACCGGTCTTCGTAGAACCATTCGCTCTCCTCCTCGTAGACGTCGAGCCCGGCCGCGCCGACCGTTCCGTCCCGGAGCGCCGCGAGAAGCGCCTCGCTGTCGACGAGTCCGCCGCGCGAGGTGTTGATCAGCGTCACGCCCTTCCTGACCTTCTTCAGAGACTCGGCGTTGACGAGATGCCGGGTTTCGGGAAGAAGCGGACAATGCAGGGAGATGACGTCCGACTCCGCGAGCAGGCGGTCCAACGTCACATACTCCAGACCGGCCTCCGGATCCGGGACCACGTCGTACGCGAGGACCCTCATGCCGAACCCCTTCGCGATGTCGCAGAAGATGCGTCCGATCTTGCCCGTCCCGACGACGCCGATCGTCTTGCCGTGGAGGTCGAATCCCGTCAGTCCCGCGAGCGAGAAGTTGAAGTCGCGCGTCCGCGCCGCGGCCTTGTGGATGTGCCGCGTCAGCGTCAGGAGGAGCGCCGCCGCGTGCTCGGCAATGGCGTAAGGGGAGTAGGCGGGCACGCGGACGACCGTGAGACCCTTCTCGTAGGCCGCCTTGAAGTCCACGTTGTTGTAGCCCGCGCAGCGCATCGCGAGCACCTTCACGCCGCGTGCGACGAGGCCCTCGACCACAGCCGCGCCGATCTCCGCGTTCACGAACGCGCAGACGGCGTAGCAGCCCTCCGCGAGCGGCAGCGCCGCGGCGGTCAGCCGCGTCTCGAAATAGCGGATCTCATACCGACCGCCGTTGAACCGGTCGAACGACTCGCGGTCGTACGGCTTGGTGTCGAAAAAAGCGATTTTTTCCATTCTGCTCCTCCGTCTTTCCGTTCAATCCAAGGTCAGCAACAGCGCCATCTTGAACGGCTTGACGGCCCTGACCCAGTGTGCTCCGTCCTTCGCGAAGACGAAGTTCTCGCCCGCCTTGAGCGTGCGTTCCCGGCCTTCGTAGCCGATCACGCCCTCTCCCTCGAGCGCGAAGATCAGCGCGTCGCCGGGAGCGGCGTGCTCGCTCAGGCCCGTCCCCGCCGCGAAGCTCATCAGGACGAACTTGAGCTTCGGCTCGTTGATCAGGTCCATGTTGACGATTCGCCCTTCCGCAATGGGCAGGATGTCCTTGAGGGCGAACACTTCTCCGGGGGTGAGCTTCATGGCATGTTCCTTTCCTGTTTCGATTTCCGTGTAGATGACATCCGTCTTCGCCTTGATTCCGACGGGGACGCCGGCGGGCGTGACGAAAGCATCGCCCTTTCCGATTTTCACTCCGCCCTCGGGAAGGACCTCGCCTTCACCCGAGAGGAAGAACCACAGTTTGTTGTAGCCGTACGTCTCCGGACTGATGTCCGTTCCCGAAGCCAGCGCGAAATGGGAAATCCGGCGACCGTCCACCTCCGCGACGGCCTTCGAGACCGTGCAGCCGAAGACCGGCGCGTTTTCCGCCGCAATCGAGAACACCTCTCCTTTTCGTTCGTTCATCTGCCGTTTCCTTTCGTCCGGTTGACAGCTCATAGTATAGACGATTCCCCTCGCCCTGCATGTTAGAATTCTAACAATGAAACGGACCGTCGCTCCTTTGCCGGTCAGCAAAAAAATTGG
>CAZYQF010000057.1:0-8983 GCA_964650165.1 uncultured Lentisphaeraceae bacterium | reverse complement strand
AGTCGCCCCGGTGCTCCAGGAGCGTGTAGACCTGAAAGGCGTTGTAACCCTTCCCGGGCTCGAACGGTGCGGCGTTCGAGGAAAAGACATAGAAGACCTTGTCCTTCAGCGTCGCCGAAAGGCCGTCTTTCACATCCTTCCCCGGACGCGTCCACTGCTCGTTTCCGTCGGGAGCCGTGCCGCAGAACTGCCAGCCAGCCGCCAGAAGGTAGGGATGGGGATCACCACGGTCTGCGAAATCATCCCCGGGTCGCGTCAGGAAGCCCGAATCCGCCCCGGTACGCCCATCCGATGCGCGGGACGACACCTCGGCCGCAGGAAGCTCGTCAAGCGCACAGGCGGCCGCCAGAAGGCCTTCCCGCTCGACGCCGGAAAGCGTCGGAAGACAGGCGAAAGCCCCGGAGAGGATCTCGTACCCCTCCGTGGGCGCACACATGACGACACCGCCCTCTCCGCGCGTCTCGACGAGGGTCTTCTCCGCCTTTGTGATCCGCGCCGCCGGCCGTCAGTCCAGCCCCAGCGCCTTGTGCTGGTCATACCAGAACGGACTCGTGATCCTGTGATAACGCCTCACCGAAGCACCCTCCAGTTCTCCTCGCACAGCCTTGTCGATGATGACCGGAGAAAGATACGGAAGGCGCATGCTGCCGATCACGTTGGCCTTGTCGACACCCAGGGCGCGCGCAAGGGCCGTCTTGCCCCTGTAAGTTCCCGAGACAAGGAGGTCGCGCCAACGGAAGGCGCGACCGAGAAGCTGCACAAATGACGTGCTCTCTTCCGGCACCTCGCGCCCGACCTCCCCGTCCCCGCTTACGAAATACTGTCGCACAGCACCCGACTTGAGGCAGCAGTCCACATGCACGCGCACATTCCCGTTATCCGTTCTTCTTATCGTCATGTCCGGTCATCCCTTCGATCAGTTCCTTCATTCCGGCGGTCTTGAACTCGATGTCGATTCCATCCTTGCGCACCACGACCTCTTCGAGAAGGCAATGGAGCAGCCGCTGACGTTCCGGCGGGAACAGACCGCCATGGAAGGCAGGGATGTCCGCAAGCGCTTCCTTCACGCGCTCCTTCAGAACGGCCGTCGTCTCACGGTGCTCGGTCGGCTGCTTCTCCGCCGACTCCGCGAGGATCCTTTCACAGTCCGCCCAAAGCGAATCGTCGACAAGCGGTTCGTGAACGCCCTTGAAGACCTCTCCCGTCGCACGATGAAGGACTCCGCCCTTGTAGACCGGATTCCGAAGGATGCGGTAGACGTGCATCATCCGCCAGGACGTCGCACCCTTATCCTTCCGCTCAGGATGCCGCGGTCCGAACCGCTTCTGCAGCTCGGCCGAGACCAGCTTCGCCGAAGCCGTCTCCGCGTACCGCGAGAAGACGAACCGCACGACAGGGGCGGTCACCGAATCGGGCACAAGCCTCTTGTCCACGAGCCTGTATCCGAACGGCGTCGCGCCACCCGACCACAGGCCGCGCTTGCGCGTCGCGTAGATCTTGTCGCGGATGCGATCCGATGTCATCTCTCGCTCGAACTGCGCGAATGACATGAGAATATTGAGCATCATGCGTCCGGGTGCGCTCGACGTATCGATCTGCTGGGTGACCGAGACGAAGCTCACGCCGTAGCGCTCGAAGATCTTCGAGATATCGGTGAAGTCCGTGATCGAACGCGACAGCCGGTCGATCTTGTAGACCACGACGATGTCCACTGCACCCGACTCGATGTCGGCGAGCAGCTCCTTGAGCGCAGGTCGATTCATATTCCCGCCCGAGTACCCGCCGTCGTCATAGCGTTTCGGAATCACCTCCCACCCGTTCGACGCCTGACTCCTGATGTAGGACAGGGCCGAATCGTACTGGGCATCCAGCGAATTGTACTCGAGCTCGAGTCCGTCCTCGCAGCTCTTGCGCGTGTGGATTGCGCATCTTCTTCTGTTTTCGTTGCGCTCCGCCATACTACCCCTTTATTTCGTAAGACCGAAGAATACCCGTCCGTTCCAGTTCGTCCCCGTGATCTTCCGGGCGACCGCAGAAAGCGAGCGGTAGAGTCCGTCCCCGTATTCGATGACGCCGTCATCGCGCACGATGACCTCGTGATCCTTCCCGCGCCAGTTCCTGATCAGGCGCGTCCCGGCGAGCGGAAGGTTGCCGCGCTCGCCGCCCGAACCTCCTGCGGCCATCAGGCGGCTCCGCGTCTCCTCCGGCAGACCGATTCCATAGTACCGCTCCTGAAGCCTGTAGGCAACCTCCGCGCGAAGCGGCTCGCTTTTCCGGCAGCGCCTCAGATCCTTCAGCAGTTCCCCATACTTCGCATGGATGGCCGTGGCGTCCATGCGTTGGAGCGACTTGATTTCGGCGATCATAGCCAATGGCAATTTCTGCATCTTCCTCCTTAAAAATGGTTGACGCCACTATATAACCATATAGCGGCGTCACTATCCAGTCCTACCGTCCGAGTTTCCTTCTCAGCGCGGCGGACACTATGCGAAGCGCGTCCCGGACATTGTCCGGAACGCGCCCGCAAGACTGACCTTGCATTCCAACCTCCTTTCGCATAAGGACCCCCTCAAGCCGCCCTATACCGCCGCCGAAGGGAAATTGCGCGAACTTTTTCCGAGACCTCGAATTCATCGCACGTCTCCCCACTCTCCCTATACCGCCGTCTTCGGCAATCTGCTCAATTTTCTTTGGTCTCCCCATCAATACCTATACCGCCGCGAGAGGAAAATCGTCTGATTTTTTTGGAAAAGTTTGTCGTTCAGGACAAAGAGCACCTCTCTGCTCTCTATTTGCACCGCGTGCGACCGAATGGCCTTTCAAAAGGGTCGAGCGCAACTTCACCCAATGAAATCGGGCTTTTCAATTTAGTCGCACGTGCGTCCATCCCAAATAGAATCTGAGAAAGAACGGGCCGCGAAGATGCGGTTTGACGCCCTTCTCGGATTCTACGCACGGGGATGATGCAACGCTATATGCGCGAAAATCGCCCGCATTCACCGATAGATTCAGTTAGATTCTACGGTTCGCGATTTAGTCGCACACGGTTGTACCGAATCAATTGGTGCCGGAGACGGGACTCGAACCCGTACGCCCAATACTGGGCAAGGGATTTTAAGTCCCTGGTGTCTGCCATTCCACCACTCCGGCGGCGAGATGAATTATAACAAATCGAGGGGAACCTTGCGCGCGGCGCCCGGAAGGTCGGCGACGAAGCGCGGGAGGCCGAGACCCCCGATCCGTTCCGCGCAGTAGCGCTCGATCTCCTTGGCCTTCTCGAGCGGGACGCGAAGGCTCTCGAGCCCCGCGACCGGGTCGCACTGGAAGACGTAATAGGGTCGGATGCGCGCCCGGGTGAGCGACTTCAGGAGCGCGAGCATCTTGGGGCCCGTGTCGTTGAGGCCGCGGAGCAGGACGGTCTGCGAGGAGACGGGGATGCCGCGGTTCACGAGCTTCGCCGCGGCCGGGGCGGCCCGCTCCGCTTCCGCCGCGGTGTTGATGTGGACGTTCGCCCAGACCTTCCCCGACTTCGCGAGCTTCCGGGCGAGGGCGTCGGTGATGCGCGCGGGCTTCTCGACCGGCGCGCGGGTGCAGATGCGGACGAGGTCGACCTGGCCGAGCGACGCGAACGCGTCGACGAAGGCCGTCACCTGCGCGTCGGGGAGCGTGAGGACGTCGCCGCCCGAGAGGAGGACGTCGCGGACCTTCGGATGGCGCGTCACGTAGTCGACGCACTTCGCGAGCGCGGCGGGGGAGTCGACGGTCGGGGTCTTTCCGAGAATCCACCGGCGGGTGCAGTGGGCGCAGGTGCCGAAGCAGCGGTCCGTCGTCATCACGAGCACGCGGTCGGGAAAGCGCTGCTTGAGTCCGGGGGTCTTCTGGGCGGTGGAGAGTTCCTTGAACGGGTCCTGGGAAAATTCAGTCTTCATCGTTGAACAGCGTGGCGGGAATGAAACAGAACGCAAGCGCGTGGTCGCGCAGGACCTTGGACGTGACGGGGATGTCGCGTCCCTTGAACGCCTTGAACGCGTCGATCCACGCGCCCTCGAGGCGGACGGCGAGCTTGCCGGAGTCGGCCTGGTAGTCCGTCACGACGATCTCGCGCGGACTGTAACGGATGCCGGTGCCGAGCGCCTTCGAGACGGCCTCCTTGGCGCACCAGAAGCGGATGATCGCCTGGGACGAGTTGGGGGACTGCGCCGCGAGCTCGAGCTCGTCGTGCGTGAAGACGGCGGCGGTGAACTCCTCGGAGAGATCGCGCGAAACGGACTCGACGTCGACGCCGACGCGGGCGTTCGCCGCGGCGAGCGCGATCACGAACTGCGCGGTGTGGGCGATCGCGATGTCGATCTTCGTCGTGAGGTAGTCCCCCCAGGCGCCGAGGGCGTGGGGCTTGCCGGAGTCGTCGGCCCAGATCTGGATGTCCGCATCGCTCCACCGCGCCTGGTAGTAGTCCTTCAGGAAGCGGCGCACCGCCTCCTTCGCGGCGACGCGGCCGAACAGCCACTCGGTCCGCCGCGAGGTGGACCCGGGCATCGCCTTGAACTCGTCGCGCTCCCGGGCGGAGAGGATCACGTGCGAGAGCGTCTTGAGCCAGATCTCCTCGTTGCGCTCGAAGATCGGATACGGGAGGTCGGTCACGAAGGCGCTCGCGACGTCCGTCGCGGGATCGCCGAGGGTGCCGGGCGAGACCGGCTGGGTGAGGAAGGTGTTCGCCGGCTGCATGACGAGATCGCGGAACTCGACCGGCACGCGCTCGGTCAGCTCCTCCCAGCCGGTGATCTTCATGATCGCCGCGCCGTTGCCGTCCGTCACCGTGATGTCGCAGAGATGGGACTTGGGCGTCACGCCCGTGAGGCGCAGGTAGCACTTGAGGTCGGTCCCCTCCTTCGGCGCCGCGCCGCGGAGCTCCAGCCGGCGCATGCGGAACGGGAAGGAGAACGCGCCCGCGAAGGACTCGTGGCTGCGCCAGACCGCGAAGCCGCTCGCGATCGTCCCGAGGAGGAGCGGATCCACCACCCAGATCGGGAAGCACGTGAAGGTCACCGCGCCCGCCAGCTGCGGGACGTCGACCTCGTAGTCGAGGCCCGACTCGCTCCACGCGTCGACGAACCGGATGCCCCTCAGGCGCTTGCCGCAGCAGAGGCGCAGCGGATAGACGTCGCGGCTCGACCAGTGGACGCTCCGCGGCTTGAACATCGGCTCGACCTGCACCGGCTCCGCGTCGCCGATTTCCCGCGCGAGGACGAACGTCCCCTCCATCACGGGCCAGGTGTACGCCGCGTTGGGCGAGTCGTCGCGGAGCTGGACCTTCACGGCCGCGAGCGCGGGGTCGCTCGCGGCGACGCGCTCCGCGCGGATGAAGAGCTTGAGCTCGCCGCCCGAGAACGGCACCATGCGCCGGCACGTGAGGTCCTCGATCGACGACAGGACGCGGTTCGGCACGATCATGCGCGCGACCTCGGCCATGATTTCCGCGCCGGCCGGGACCGTCAGCAGGATGAGACCCTTGAGATTCGGGTCGGAATACGACAGCTGGCTCGTGCCGAGCGCGAAGTCGGCGAAGAAAGGCGCGTCCGAGACGCGGAAGACCTTCGAGATCTCGACCGAGACGCCCGGGCTCTGCGCGAGGACGTCCGCGTCCGACACGAGCGGATTCAGCGCGCCGAAGTCGAACTGCCGCTGCCGGCGCGCCTGGGCCGCGACCGCGGCGGCGCGCTGCGCGGCCTTGGCGCCGCGGCCCTTGGCGTCCTGCAGGGTGTTCGCGCCGCTCAGGAACGTCTCCTCTCCGAGGAGCGACAGCTTCGGGAACGAGCTCGAAAGCATCATCTCGGCGTCGCGGCGGACCTCGAGGGACAGGACCGAGTCGAAGTCGAGCTTCCGCGCCCGGCGGCGCTCGTACGACTTCGAGAGGTCCAGCTGCGCGCCGAGCGCGGCGAGCTGTCCGAACGCGTGCTGCAGCTGGAGCCGTCCGCGCCGGTGGATCGAGTTCAGCGCGACCGCCGCATAGTCCTGGCCCGCGAGCGTGCCGTCGACCGCGGTGGTCATGAGTCCGCGCGGACCCACCTCGACGAACACCCGGTAGCCGTCGCGGTGCATCGCGAGGATCGTCTCGCGGAAGCGGACCGGGCGCGCCCACCGCTCCGCGATGTCGTCGCGCGCGATCTTCGGCTTGCGGGAGAGCCGCTCCGCCGTGGCGCACGAATAGACGTCGCACACCGCCTCGGACTTCACCCAGTCGGCCGCGAACTTCTTCACGGCCGCGACAATCGGCTTGCACTTGGGCGTGTTGAAGGGACGGTCGAGCGCGAGCTTCACCGTGCGGATTCCGGCCGCGTTGAACTCGCGGATCGCGGTCTCCTCGAAATCGGGCTCCACCGCATAGGTCTGCTGCCGCGGGGAGAAGTCGAGCGCCAGCGCCGCCTTGCCCGCGGGAAAGCCCTTCGCAACCTCCGCCGCCTCGCCCTCGCGCTTCATGAGGACGGAAACCATCGAAGTCTTCGGCAGCCCCGCGTGGTCGACCGCCTTGTCGACGACCTTGTAGATCTCGCGGATCGCGCGGACGCGGTCGGGACGCGAGCTGTCCGCGCCGACCGAGCCAGAACGCATCGCCGCCGCCAAATCCCCGCCGACGCACCCGACGACGCCGTCGGGGTGCACGCCGACCTCGGCGAGGATGCGGCTCATCGCCACGCAGCCGGCGAACGAGGAGACGAGCGCCTGGGCGTACGCGCCAGAGCTGAAGATGTCCGCGTCGTGCCGGTAGTACGACGCCGGCGGGAAGATGAAGCTAGACGGCGTGAATTCCGGATTGTCCGCCATCGCCTCCTCGAGCTCGTCGAAGGCGGAGCGGCAGGCGGGAATCCGGATCGCAAGGTCGCGCATCATGTCCGGATAGAAGCTCATCACCCCGGGGAACACGAACGCGAGCTTGCCCGGACCGATCAGATGGTCGCGGAAATAGTACGTGCCGCTCTTGTCCCGGATGCGCCGGTTGTCGCCGCTCGAGATCCGCGAACGCGCGGAGAAGAGGCGTTCCCGCAGCTCCTGCACGGAGCTCACGACGAGCGCGAGAACGGCCTCTCCGCGCAGGACTGCGCAGGTGTAGGCGACGTCGGCGAGCGGGACGTCCGGCACGCGGTCGATGAATCCGATGATGCGTCCGATTTCCGCGACGAGCGCGGGCTCGTCAGGGGCCGAGACGAAGACGAGCTCGGTATTCGACGGTTCGGACGCTTCGCCGCTCATATCCGGTCCTCCGGTTCCTCTTCAAGGACGACCGCCGCGGAGCGTCCCTGCTTGAATCCGCCCCGCGGATCCGCCGAATCGAAGTTGAAGCCGAGGACCGCGGCGCGGCGCGGATTCGCGCTGTCGCCGGAGATCCACGGACGCGCCTCGTCCAGCAGGTAGGCGCTCGAGCCGAGGTTCGAGAGCGCGTCGGGAACGTGCTCCGGAACGGTCTGCGGCGGAAGGACGCGGCGATGGAGCGCGAGCGCGGCCTTGACGAGGCCGGCCGCCATCGAGGCGCCGAGCGTGTGGCCGACGTTGCCCTTCACCGACCCGATGCCCACGAGGGGGCCGCCCGGCCGGTGTTCGCCCCAGAGGCGCTGCACCGCGTCGATCTCGCGGCGCTCGGCGACCGCGATGCCCGAGCCGTCCGCCTCGACGAGTCCGATCGTCTTGACCGGGATGCCGCTCTGTTCCGTCGCCTTCGCGAGCATCGCCGAGGGGTCGTCCTCGGGATTGTGGCCGACCGCGATCGAGCGGATCAGCGCGTAGATGCGGTCGTGGTCGCGGAGCGCGTCCGCGCGGCGCTTGAGGACGAAGAACGCGCCGCCCTCTCCCGGAATCGTCCCGTCCGCCTCGGCGGAGAACGGATGGAGCTCGGTCCGCGTCGAGAACGGGACCTCGCCCGAGAGGCCCTCGAGATAGGCGCGCGGAATCGGCGGCGTGAGCGCGCCCGCGAGCGCGACGTCGATCTTGCCCGAACGGAGGTCGCCGATCGCGTCCATGATCGTCATCGCGCCGGTCAGCATGCCGGCGTCCATGATCGAGGCGGCGCCGGTGAACGAGCATTCGCGCGCGATCCACGAGACGAAGCGGTAGCCCGAGCCGAGCAGGAACGACGACGCGTTCGGCACCGGCAGCGACTCGAGGAGCTTCTCGCGGACGTTCTCCATCGACTCCTCGGGCGCATGCGGGAAGAAGCGGCGGATCACGTCCATCGTCTGGTCGACGCCCACGGTGTGCTGAAGCCAGTTGAGCGTCGAGGCGTTGAACGGCGGGGCGTAGCCGAGACGGACGGAGCCGTTGATCGGAACCGACGCGTGCGGACGCATTCCGGCGTCGGTGAGCGCGTCGAACGCGAGCTGCGTCGCGAAGTAGAGGTCCTGGTTCTCGCCGGCGTTCACCTGGCGGGGAAAGTTCTGCATCGAGGGGACGCAGGAATAGAGCGGACCGAGCTGGCCCATGCGGACGGGATACGGACGGTCGAAGACGTTGCGCTGTCCGACCGGGATCTCAGCCCGCGGCCCGAGCGGCGTCAGGCAGCTCCGCCGCGCCATCACGGCATTCCAAAGCGCCGCCGGCGTGGGACACCCGGCAAAACGGCAGCTCATGCCGACAATCGCGATGGACGCATCCATTTGTGGGTATTATATCAAACTTTGGAGCTCCCAAACGCCATTTGTGCAACCCCTCCTCTTCCCGCGTGCGCCGCTCCGGTGCGGGGCATGTCAGCTTTTCCGTTTTTGTCTGGGGATGGGCTGGCGGCGGAGGGCGGAAGGATGTCTCCCCGATCTGATGCGAACCCTCAAGGCGGTCTGCACGGCAAGGCGGCTCGGACAGTGGTGAGCATCCGAAGCGACGAAAGCGCGAACGCGCGGAGTCGTCGCGTTCGGGGAGGTGTCCTTCCGACCGGAGCCGAGCGGCGGCGGAAAACCAATAAAACTCCAGCTTCTCTGACGTGGACAAAAAAGACAGG
>CAZYQF010000056.1:0-9081 GCA_964650165.1 uncultured Lentisphaeraceae bacterium | reverse complement strand
GGCCGGCGCTTTGGCCTTCACGGTAGGCGTAGACTCCTCGGCCACGTCTCCCTCGAGATCAGCCAGCAGGCTATCGAGATCATCCTGCGCCAGCACGCTCTGTCCGAGGGCCATGAATGTTACGGTCGCGGTGGCCGCAACAATTTTCTTGAAGTGCGTCATATCGAACACATACTCCCTATGAGGTATTTCAATCATTATATCTAAAATTAATTTACTGTTCAAGGGCTTCTATAATTTTGGTCTTGCCCAAGGCCGTGCATTCAAGGGTGACTTTCGCTCCCTTTCCGACGGCCTTAATCTCCGAAACCCTGTACTTTTCATTATAAAACGCGATCTCATCGCCGGGAATCACGGTGAATTCCTTGCCCTCTCCGCGATTGAAATAAATCGTGACCTTGATGTCCACAGGAATTGCCTTGCGTCCGATTTCGAGATGCAGCGCCTTGCCGTCGCTCTTCCGCTCGACGGTGGCGACTGAAACGTCGACTGCCTTCATGACATTGCTGCCGGCGATCTTCTGCTTGACGCTCTTTTCCTGATAGTCCGTCGCAACGAACCCGGTCTTGCCGATCGGCTCTCCCTTCAGAACCGAATAGACGGTTCCGAACTGGCCGTAGTCGTTCTTCTTCCTGGGGTCGAAGAACTCGAAGCGGATTCCGTTCGGGGTCTTGATCGCCTTGCGGAAGTGGAACGGCAGAACGGTCTGTTCGACCGGCAGCCGGATGGAGACGAAATCCAGGTAGTCCGGATGGCTGTCTGCCTTGGTCGGATCGGTCCCGGCTGCGAATTCCTCGGCGGAGGTGAACCCGTCTCCGTCAGAATCGGCAACGGCATCGGCCGCATCGCGGGGGTCGAGTCCGAACTTGAGCTCCCACGCGTCTGGAATTCCATCGCCGTCGGAATCATCCGGCGCGGCCTTGGGCGCTTCCGCCTGGACGCCGCTGCACAGCGGACACACCTTGGCGTCGCCGGGAATGGGCTTATGGCATGCCGAGCAGAAGATCCGGCGTCCGGACGCGAGGAAGCTCCGGTCGTCCGCGGGAACAGCCGAGACGGTCGTCGCCTTTTCGGCCAGCTTCAGAACCTGCTCGTAGGCGGACATGTCGATTGCCTCGATGCCGGCTGACGATTTCTTGGCGGACGCGAGAGACGCGACTTCCTCGCGCGCGGCCTCGTCCGGATCGGCACCGCCGCCGACGATCAGCAGCACCAGGGCCGCCACCGCAGCGAAAAGTCCCGCGCCCAGCAAGAGCCAGTCCCAGTGGGCGGCAAGAAATCCGCCGTTGGAATTGCGAGCGATCATTCTTCTTCCTCCTTGTCCTCTTCGGAACTTTCAGCGCCGGCGGCCGCAGGGGCCTCGGCGGACTTCGTCCCGAAATCATAGGTCGAGAGATTCAGGCGCACCGCGAACGGCGCCTGGACAACAGGGTCGGTGGCGACGCCCGTGCGGACGTTCTCGGGCGCGGCTTCGCCCGCCGGAGCGGACTCCTCGGCGTCGACGCGGCGGCGGCGACGGCGGCCGGTCGAGCTTGCGGCTCCCGCGGCGGTCTTGTCGCCCGCGAGCGCCGCGGCGAGCCGGTCTTCCTCCCGGGCGAACGTGAACGCATCGACCGTTGAGAACCGGCTCTGGGTCGCGAGCGCGTTTGCGACCTTCACGAGGGCCTCCGGGCGCGCGCGGAAATCGATCGAGTAGGTCTCGCGGACGAAGACCGGCGCCGTCTCGGCCTTGCCATTCTTCTTGGGCTTGCCCTTCTTCGCACCCTTGGGGGGGTCAGCGTCCGCGACCACGGCGGGCGCTGCCGACGGCGTGATGTCGACGATCTCGGTGACGCCGCACGCGGACAGCGTCTCGACGAGGAACCGGATGTCGCTCCACTGACGCTGCAGCTTCGGAAGCTGCGCGCGATCCGGAAGTTCTCCGCCGGCGATGTAGTTCTTGAATCCGAAGGTGAAGTCCGGCTTCACGATCGGCTGGCCCTTGTCGCCCGGAAGCTTGGAAAGCTCGCGCGCCTCGTCGACGAGCATCTGCTTGAAGGCCGCTTCGTTGACGTCCTTCGCAATCGCGCGGTCTCCTTCGCCGGCAATCACGAGCGCGGTGTCGCGCCACTCGGCGACCGCCTTTCGGTTCCCCTCGAGAATCTTGACGCTCTTTTCCTCGGGGGAGATCGGCGAGCGATAGAGCCGCTGCACGCTCGACGTCGCCACGTCAAGTTCCTCCAGCGCCTCCGTCCGTTCGGCAGATGCGCCGAAGATCAGGAAACCGAGCACGCCGGCGGCGACTGCGGTGATCCCGCCGATGCCGATGAGCACCATCTGGTTCTTGGTCAGTTTCACTTCACGCCTCCTTTGCCGAACTTGACGATCACGACGAATTGCTCGAGTTCGCCGTCTTTGCCGAGCGCAGTCATTTCCGCGATCGAAACCGACGCTGGATCGACCACGGGGCTGGCCTTGAGCCGGCCGACCACCACCTCGGACGCCGTGGCGGCGCCCGTCGCCTTTGACTTCGCGACGAGCTCCTTGAGGTCATCGGCCCAGCCGCGGATCGTCACCCGGTCGCCGTCCCATTTCTCGATCCACATCTCGGAACCGAGCGCGGTGCGCATCGCATTGAGCCGGGAGACCATGAATCCGCGGCGGACAAAAAGATCCTTGAGTTCGTCGGCGGCGGCCGTCGCAGCTTCAGCCTTATCGTTCGCCGCCTTGATGCGGTTGTCGAAATTCTGGAGCCGCGAGGCCTCGACCTGGACCCCTTCGAGCGTCGCTTTCGCCACGGCCGTGCCGTGATTGACCGAGAGCAGCACCATCACCAGCGCGGCGACCAGCGCGGCGGCTCCGGCGGCCACAAACGGGATCTTGGCGACGTCCGCACGTTCCTTCAGGAGGGACGGCGGCAGCAGGTTGATGGCGAAGCGGGCGAGCCCGGCCTCGTGCAGGGCTAGGCCTGCGGTGGCCGAGAGGATGGCCCCGTCATGCTCGAGCGCCGACGCGTCCACGAGCGGGCCGACGCCGATCGAGGCGAACGGATTGAAGAACTCGACCTCGAGGTTCAGGCTCTCCGAGAAGAAGCGGTCGATCTGCGGCAAGAGCGCCGAGCCGCCGGTCAAGTAGAGCTTCACCGGCATGCCGCCGCCCTGCTGCGAGCGATAGAAGTTGATCGATCGGGATATCTCGGCGTGCAGGCGAGTCATGACCGCGCGGCAGACCTTCGAGATTCGGTCGCGCGTCTCGTCCTCGTCCTCCACGACGCCGCCAAGGGCGACATAGCCGGATTCGCACTTGATCTGCTCGGCCTCTTCGGACGAGCAGCCGAGCGCATTGGAGATGTCCCTGGTGATGGCATTGCCTGCCACAGGAATCGAGCGATTGTAGAGCTTGTCGCCGTCGACAATCACGAGCGCCGTCGCCTTCGATCCGATGTCCAGGATCACGACGCAGCCGGCCTGGTCGGCGCCGGCGTTCTTGAGGACGTTGGAAATCGCGATCGGCGCCGCATCGACGAGATCGGGGACGAATCCCGCGGCGCGCACGGCGGAGGTGATCTCCTCGATCTGCTCGGTCTTGGCCGCGACGATCATCACCGACTTGTCGCCGTTCTCGTTGTCGCCCAGGACCTGGCTGTCGCAAATCATCTCGTCGATCGGGAACGGGATGTTCTGCTCGATCTCGTAGCGGACCATCTGCTCGAACTTGTCGTCGCCGCCGGCCATCGGGATGGACGCGAAACGCGGGAACACCATCTGTCCGGAGACCGAAATCGCCACGGGGCCGGGCTTGATGCCCTTCTCGCGCACGATTTCGAGCAGCGCGGGCGAAAGGATCACATCCGCATTCCCCGAATCGATCGGCGCCGCCAGGGGGGCGATGCCGTAGTTGAGCAAAACGAGTCCTTCCTTTCCGACCTCGTATTCCGCGAGGGCGATCGAAGACGCGCCGATGTCGAGTGTCAGATGTCTTTTGGCCATAAGAGAGTCCCTTACTGCGCGACCTTTTCGTAGTCGTTCGGATTAACCAGCGCCCAGATCGTCTTGGAGCGGTCCTGAAGTCCCTGGCGGCGTTCGATCATCGGTTCGCCGTCCTTCTGGGCGTTCATGATCTCCTGGTTCTCCCAGAACTTCGTGCCGGACTTGATGCCGGCGATCTCGCTCTCGCTGTTGCCCGCGAGCATCTCGCCGTTCTTGTTGGAGATAACGATTCCAATCGCCTTCGGCTCGCCGTACCGCTCGAGGTAGCTCGGATGCAGGCAGACGGACGCCGCGTGGCTGCCCATCGGAATGTTCTCGTACGTCACCGTCGCGGTGAAATAGCTGTACGGGGGCAGCCCCTCCCTGTTGCCCTTGTTCTCGGTGGCGCTCTTCGTTTCGAGAATGACGTGCCAGGTGAAGGTCAGCTGGTCCTGAAACTTGACAAACGTCGAATACTTGGCCTCGAGGACGATCCACTTGCGCGGCTTCGTGTAGCAGTTTCCGACGATCGACGCACCGGAAAGCGAGGGAGCCGACAGCGTGGACATCCGGCCGGGCTTCGGGAACTGGTCGATCGTCACCTTGGCCTCCCTCGCGTCGACGGCTTCCCCGAGGCCGCCCGCGGGGCGCGTCGGGTTTTTGTTCGAGGCCTTCTGCGCGTAGACAGTCGTTGCCGCCAGGGCCGCCGCCGCCACCATCATCACAAGCTTCTTCATGTCCGCGTTCCTTTCTTTTTCAAATGACTTTCATCTTGGGCAGGTCCTGGATGTCGACCAGCCCGACCACCGTCCCCGTCCGGTCGCAGACCGGCAGGTCGTCGATGTGCTTCTTCTCGAAGATCTTCAGGAGCTCCGCCGCGTAGACGTCGTCGTAGACGAACATCGGAGACTTCGTCATGCGCCCCTCGATGGGCTCGACGAGCGTCTTGCTGGGATCGCCTGTCCCGCTGATCGTCCTGCGGAAGTCGCCGTCGGTGAAGAAGCCGGCGAGCTTTCCGTCCGCGCCGACGACCGCGGCGGATCCGCTCTGCGCCTTCGTCATCGCCATCAGCGTTTCCATGACGGTAGCGGTCGGCGCGACCTTTGCCAGCTTCTCGCCGGTACGCATGATGTCCGTCACCTTCATGACGAGCGCGCGCCCGATCGCGCCCGCCGGATGGTTCATCGCGTATTCCTCGAGCGGGAACTTCTGCGCATCGATCATCACCATCGCGAGCGCGTCTCCCATCGCCATCGTCGCGGTCGTGGAGTTCGTCGGCGCCATTCCGAACGGACACGCCTCCTTGCCGCAGGGGATCCGCACGTGGACATCGCTGAGCGAGGCGAGCGTCGACTTCGGGTCGCGCGTCAGCGAGATGACCTTGAGCCCGTGCCGGCGGATCGCCGGGATGAGGCGGATCGCCTCGTCCGACTCCCCGGAAAAGCTGAGCGCGATCAGGATGTCCTTCGCCGAGACCATGCCGAGGTCGCCGTGCATCGCCTGAACCGGGTTCAGCACGATCGAGCGCGTTCCCGTCGAGGCGAAGATGGCGCTCATCTTCTCGGCGATATGCAGGTTCTTGCCAACGCCGGTGACGACGACAATGCCCTCGTTCCTCACGCAGTCGAGCATCAGCCCGATCGCGTCCGTGAAGGTCGCGTCCAGCGAATCCCGCGTCTTCCGAAGGCCTTCGATCTCGACATCGAAGACCTCGCGCGCGCGGACGATCATCTGTTCCTTTGTCATCTTACTTGTTGGCGCTTTGGAGAAGGGTCACGCAAATCGTGCCGACGATGTCCTCGGCGCTGCAGCCGCGAGACAGGTCGTTCATGGCCTTCGCAAGGCCCTGGAGGTTCGGTCCGATCGCATCCGCCCGGCCGAGGCGCTGCGCGATCTTGTATCCGATGTTGCCGGCGTTGAGGTCGGGGAAGATGAAGACGTTGGCGTTGCCCTGGATCGTGCCGTCCGGGTTCTTCAGCTTGCCGGTCGCGGGGACGACCGCGGCGTCGAACTGCATCTCGCCGTCCATCGCGATGCCCGCCTCGGCGAACCTCGGCTTCGCGAGCTCGACGGCCTTCTGGACCTTCTCGACGAGCTCTCCGGCGGCGGAGCCCTTGGTGGAGAAGGAGAGATACGCGACGCGCGGCTCGTTTCCGGTGAGGTCCTTGTACGTCTGCGCAGTGGCGAGGCCGATGTCGACGAGCTGCTCGGCCGTCGGATCGGGATTCACGGCGCAGTCGCCGAACGCGAGCACGCTGTCGCCAGACGGGGTGGGCTCGCGAAGGTCGAGGATGAAGCAGCTCGACGCGGTCTTGACGCCCTTCTGTGTGCCCAGCGTATGGAACGCCGCGCGGAGCATGTCGCCCGTCGAGGCGATCGAGCCGGCGACGAGTCCGTTGACGCGCCCGAGCTTGACCATCATGCCGCCGAAGTAGATGCGCTTCGTGCGGAGCGTCTTCTGGGCGTCCGCGAGGCCGATGATCTTCTGCTTCTCGGCCGGCTTTTTCGCTTCCTTCGCGTTCCAAGCCTCGAGATACGCGTTTTCGAGTTCCGCATCCCCCGCGGTGTAGTCGATCGCGGGAATGCCGCGGGCGGCGAGATTCAGGCCGGCCTTCGCCTCGGCGTCTGTGATTTCGGCGGGCGTGCCGAGCACGACGACCTTGCAGATCTTGCGGTCGACGCAGGAGCACGCGGCGATGATGACGCGGGGGTCCATGCCTTCGGGAAGCACGACCGTGCCGTCGAGTTTCGAGGCCTTTTCGATGATTTCCTTGATTGCGTTCATTCTAAGAGTTGGACAGTTGGAAAGTTGGGGAGTTGGAAGGTTACTTCGAGAGGACCTTCACGGTGTCGCGGGCGATCATGAGCTCCTCGTCGGTCGGAATGATTACGACGGGGATCTTCGAGCCTTTGGCGGAAATGACGAGTTGCCGGCCGCGAACCTTGTTCGCCTTCTTGTCGAGCTTGATGCCGAGCGCGCCGAGACGGTTCATTATGCGTTCGCGGACCTCGGTCGAGTTCTCCCCGATGCCGCCGGTCAGGACGATCGCGTCCGCGCCGCCGACAGCCGTGTTGTACGCGCCGATGTAGAGCGCCACGCGATAGGCCAGCATCTCGAGCGCGAGCTCGGCCGCCTTGTCGCCCGCGTCCGCCTTCGCACAAAGGTCGCGGCAGTCGCTCGAACCTGCGAGAGCGAGGAGGCCCGACTTCTTGTTGAGAATCGCGTCCATCTCGGCAGGGCTCAGCTTTTCGGCCTCCATGATCGCGAGGACTGCAGCCGCGTCGATGTTGCCGCAGCGCGTGCCCATCACGAGGCCGGAGAGGGGCGTCAGGCCCATCGTGGTGTCTATGACGCCGCCGTTCTTGATCGCGGCGAGCGAGGAGCCGTTGCCGAGGTGGCAGGTGACGAGGTTCACCTTCGCGAGCGGCTTCTTCAGGAACTTCGCAGCCGCCTGGGTGACGAACTTGTGGCTCGTGCCGTGGAAGCCGTACTTGCGGATGCCGTACTTCTTGTAGTACTTCGGGTCGATCGCGTACATGCCGGCGCAGTCGGGCATCGTCGCGATGTGGAATGCGGTGTCGAAGACGGCGACGTTCGGAACGCCCTTGAAGATCTTCTCGCAGGCCTCGATGCCGCCCAGGTTGGCGGGCATGTGCAGGGGACCGAACTTCACGAGCTTCTTCACCTGGAGCATGTTGGCCTTGTCCATGAGCGCGGAATCGGTGAAGACCTCGGCGCCGTGCAGCACCCGGTGTCCGATCGCATCGATGCCCTCGGCCTGGTCGCCGAGCTTGGCGACGACGCTCTTGAGCGCCTCGGCGTGCGTCGCGGGCCCGCCGCAGCCGATGCGCTCGACGACGCCCTTCGCGAGACAGGTCTCCGACTTCATGTCGAAAAGCTGATACTTGAGGGAGCTGGATCCGGAATTGACGACGAGTACTTTTCTGATTGCCTTTTTCATTATGTTGCTTTGTCTTACTGTTCGAGAGTTACCTTGAAGAATCCGCTGGACAGGTCGACGTCGTCGCCGAGACTGACGGTGACCTCCTTCGAGTCGCGGCCGAGGACGACGTTCTCGGCCGTCGTCTTGATCTGCCAGTTCTCAGCCAGGGTCTCGCGGTACCAGACCTTGCAGGTCACGGTCAGCGTATCCGCCGCGGAGAACGTGTAGAACGCCGAGGCGACCGAGTCGCCGAGCGTCGAGCCGACGTCGGCGTCGACCGTGAGCTTCACCTGGCGGTTCGCCGTGTCGAGGGCGAGTCCGGTGACGGCGAACGAGCCGGGAAGGACCTCGGTCTTCGCCGCCGCGAGCGCGAGCACCGGCGTCGGATCCTCGCCGTTCACGACCTCGACGTCGAGCAGCATCGCCGCGACATACGGCGAAGAGACGCTCGCAGTGATCAGCGAGGAGAGTCCGCTCGTCGTGAGGCCGTTCGCGCTGATCGCGCCGGACAGCGCCGTGTTCATCGCAAAGCCGCCGGCGGCCTGGTCGAGCTGCGTCGATCCCCGGAGCATGAGGCTGCCGCCCGTCTGGATCCATTCCCACGCGTCCGGCAGGTGGTCCTGGTCGGTGTCGCTGTCCTCGAGGAAGATCGGAATCAGGTCGCGCGAGCCGAGGGACGGGCCGACCTTCACGCTCTTGATCGTGAAGAGCGTCCCCTCCTTGGTGTCGCGGATGCAGAACGCGCCGTGCGACTCCCAGTTCGCGAAGGTGCAGGACCTGTCGGTGTCGATGAACGCGCGCAGGTAGTAGGTTCCGTTCTTGAGGCCGTGGAGACGCACGTTGGCGGCCCTGATCGCATTAGTCGACGCGAGGTCCGTTCTGTCCGCGACATAGCCCTGGGCGACCACATCGCCCGAGAAGTCGGGCGTCGTGAACGCCTGGACGCGGATGACGCCGGACGTGGCGACCGTGCTGGGCCCGTAGTAGCGGACCGCCACGTCGATCGTGCCGTAATCCGTCGAGTTCGTCTGGACGTCCATGCGGAATGGCGCCGGCGCCGACCAGTTCTCGCGGTCGCGGTCACGCGCGTTGACAAGGCGGACGTCCCACTGGTAGTTCGTTCCGTTCGCAAACACGGTCGCGTTGTCCGGCAGAAGGTCGTCCGCGTAGAACGGCGCCTTCCAGTCGTA
>CAZYQF010000055.1:0-9335 GCA_964650165.1 uncultured Lentisphaeraceae bacterium | reverse complement strand
ATTATTGTGTTGTTTGGGTATTTGGATTAAAAATTCACGGGTATTTTACCATAATAACGACTTGGGGTCCCAGCGCGACCAGCAATATCCCAAACAACCCAAACACGCAAACAACCCAAACACCACTCTCACTCGTACCGGAGGGCGATGATGGGATCGAGCTTCGACGCCCGGATCGCGGGATAGATGCCGAAGCCGATGCCCACGCCCACGGAGATTCCGAAGGAGAGGACAAGGCTCCAGGGCGTGACGATCGTCGTCATGCCCGCACAAACGGTGACCAACAGCGGAATCAGCATCCCGAGCGCCATTCCGATCGCGCCGCCGAAGACCGAGAGGACGAGCGCCTCGATCAGGAACTGGGTGACGATCTGGGAACGTCGTGCGCCGATGGCGCGGCGGATGCCGATTTCTCGGGTGCGCTCGGTCACGGATGCCAGCATGATATTCATGATGCCGATGCCGCCGACGAGGAGCGAGATGCCGGCGATGGCGCCGAGCACAATCGAAAACGTCCGCTTGGTTTCCTCGGCCTCGCGGAGAAGCCGCAGAGGGACGTTGATCGCGTAGTCCTTCTTCTTGTGCGACGTCGCGAGCAGCGCCGAAATCGCCTTGGAGCTCGCCTCGACTTCGCCTTCGCGGCGGATCCGCGCGATGATGCCGTGAAGCTCGACGCGCTCGGAACTGCGGCTGCCGGACGAGACGACGACGTTGTTGTCTCCGAAGCGCTCGCGGGCCACGGACAGGGGGACGTAGACGTCCGTGCGCCGGTCGGGGGCGTCCGACTCGTCCGCGCCGCCAGTCTCGCTGCGGACGATGCCGATGACTTTGAAGGCGTTGCCGCCGATGACCACGGTCTCGCCGAGCGCGTGCTCGTTGGCGAGGAGTCGGCGCGCGCCCCATTCGGTAAGGACGGCGACGGAGCGAAATTCGCGGACGTCCTCTGCGGAAAGGATGCGTCCGGCGATCACGTCGCGCTGCACCAGCTCGAACCAGCCCTCGGTCGTGCAAACGACGCGGAGGTCCTCGCTTCGGCCACGGAAGCGTCCGGGCTTGACGATCGACTTGAAGGACACGACCCGGTCCGCCGCAGGGATCGTCGACTCGATGCGCGCGGCGTCCTCGTAGAGAAGCCCGTAAACGGTCATGAACGAACGCCCCTGCTCCGCGTTCGGATCCTTCGGCGGCGGCTGGGCGGACAGCATGATGTTGTGACTGCCAAGCCGGCGGATGCGCTCCAGCGCGTCGCGCGAGGCGCCTTCTCCGATTGCGAGCATCGCAATGACGCTGCCGACGCCGAAGACGAGCCCGAGCATGGTGAGAAAGCTCCTGAGCTTGTGCAGGAGGAGGTTCTTGACCCCGAGAGCGACGTCGCGCCTGAGCCTGACGGTCCCCGAGTTCACAGCACCTCCTTGACGAGTCCGTCCCGCATCACGAGCCGGTGCTCGGCATAGGCCGCGATGTTGTCCTCGTGCGTCACCATGACGATGGTCTTGCCCTTCCTGTGGAGGTCGGCGAAGAGGTTCATGATCTCGACGGACATGGCGCTGTCAAGGTTGCCAGTCGGCTCGTCCGCGAGGATCAGGACCGGATCGGTCGCGAGGGCGCGGGCGATGGCGACACGCTGCTGCTGTCCGCCCGAGAGCTGGTTCGGCCGGTGGCGGAGGCGATCGCCGAGTCCGACGTACTGCGCGTATTTCTCCGCGCGCCGGAGGCTCTCGTCGTCGTCGATGCCCTGATAGTAGAGCGGCAACGCGATGTTCTCGGCGACCGTGAGCTGGGGAATCAAGTTAAAGCTCTGGAAGACGAAGCCGATGTACGTGAGACGGACGTCGCTGAGCTCGTCGTCGCCGAGCCGCGAGACCTCGCGTCCGGCAAGCCGATACGTCCCGGCAGTCGGCCGGTCGATGCAGCCGAGGATCTGGAGCATGGTCGACTTGCCGGAACCGGACGCGCCCATGATCGCCCAGAAGCTCCCCTTATCGATCTTCGCGCTCACGCCGCGCAGGGCATGGACCTTCTCCTCGCCCATGTCATAGACCTTGGTCAGCCCCTCGACCTCGAGAACGTAGCGGTCGTCGGTCATTCGCTGCCTTTGGCATTGCCGGTTCCGTCCACCAGCCGAGTCTCGCGGTCCGATGCGGATTCCGCGAGCGGCGGCGACAGCGACACCCGCTCGCCGGCCGTCACGCCCGAGAGGATGCGGACGAAGCGGCTGTTCGACTGGCCGGTTTCGACCTTTCGGCGGACCGACTTCCCGAACGACCGGACCCAGACATAGGACTCCCCGGCAATGCGGACGACGCACTGAACCGGGACATACACGGCCTTTTCATACTGCTCGACGATGATCTCGACCTTGCAGCCCATGCCGTTGCGGAGCTCTCCCTGGCCATCGGGAATCAGGACCTTGGAGGGATACTCCTTGAGATCGGCGTTCATCCAGCTGCGCTCGCTGTCCGGCATCGGCGCGACGGACGAGACAAAGCCCTCGAAGACCTTGTCCGGAATCGCGTCGCAGCGGATGCGCACCGGAAGCCCGGTGACGACGTTTTTGACATTCGCCTCGCGAAGGTTGAACTTGGCCGAGAAACTGTCCGCAGTCGGGAGCTCGATGAGCTCCTGACGCTCGTGCACTTCGCTGCCCGCGCGCAGCGGCTCCTGACGCCAGCCGGTATCGGCGTAGACGACCTGTCCGCCGCGCGGCGCGCGGATGGTGGCCTTGTCGATCTGGTTCGTGAGCTTGTCGTACTTCTGGCGCTGCTTGACGAACTCGCTCTCCTTCGCACGGAGATTGCTCTCCTGCTTCGCGATCGCGGAAGCCGCCTTCTTCTTGGCGCGCTCGAAGGCCATGCCCTTCTGCTTCACGTCGCTCCGGTACTTCGCGAGCTCGCGGCGGTGGGTATAGGTCTCGAGAAGCTCGAGTTCGCGCTGCGCGGTCTCGAAGGTCAGCTGGCTCGACTTGAGGCTGAGCTCGTCCGACTCGAGCTCGGTCTCGGAGATGAACTTCTCCGCGAAGAGCTTCTGCGACCATTCGTGCTTGTCCTTCGCCTGCTTGACCTGCTGTTCCTTCAGGGCGAGCTGTCCCTTTTGCTCGATCAGCTTGGTCGGATACTCGCCCTCCTCGTACTTGGCGAGATCCTCCTTGGCAAAGAGGTAGTCTTGCTCGGCGAGCTCGACGTCGCTCGCAGACTGGTTCTTCTGGATCTCAAGTTCCTCCCGCGCGACCTCGAGCGAACTTTCGGCGTTGCGGAGGGTGATCTCCTGGGCGTCCTTCTCGTCGATCTTGGAGGAAACGTCGAGCTGGACGAGAACGTCTCCGGCCTTCACGATCGCACCCTCGGGAACGAGCGAGATGATCGAGACGCGGCCCTGGACCTCGTTCTTCAGGGTGATCTTGTCGCTGGGGACGATCTCGCCGGACTCCTCGATGTTGATGACGAGCGGACCTTCCTGCGCCTCGGCGAAAAGTTCCTCGGCGTTTTCGTCCTGCGACGTGCAGCCGCGCATCGCGACGGCCGCGGTCGCGACGGCCGCCGCGACCGCGAGAATCACGCGTGCCTTCCGGCTTTTAAAAGTTTCTCTCAAGTTCATGCCTTTTCCCGAATTTCAAACCACCGGCTGCCAACTCACCGCTTCGGCTTCGGCAGCACGCCGAGTCCGACGAGGTCCGCCTCCCTCCAGGTTCCGTTCACGTCGACCTCGAGAAGCCCGAGGTCGCGCTGCAGGGCGAGTTCCTGGTTCTTGTAGCTGATCATCGCGGCGTAAAGCGAGTTCTTGGCGGAGACGAGCGAGTCCTGGGCCTCGAGCATGACCGTCATGTCGGCCTGCCCCGCCTGGAGCTTGAGCTCCTGGTTGCGGACGCGGCGTTCGGCGAGGTTCATCGCCACCCACTGGATCCTCAGGTTCTCGCGCGTCTGGCTCATCGAGCGCATGTCGGCGCGGACCGTGTTCTTGAGCGCATCCTCCTCCTCCTGGTAGTCGCGGACGGCCCGCTCGACCGCAATCAGGGCGGCGCGGTAGGCGTTCCGCTCGGCGCGGCGCTCGATCGGGAGATCGATCGTGAGCGCGGGGTTGGCCGACCAGTCGCGCGGATGCATCCGGCCGCGATCCTGTCCGCTCCGGCGCATCTGCGGCGTCGCCGCATCGGCCAGGTTCTGCACGCCCGCCCCGAGCGTGACTTCGGCCCGAAGGGCGTCTTCTGCGACCAGAAGCTTCCGCTGCGCATCCTCGACGCGGTCGCGGCTCGAGGCGAAGTCGAGGCGGTTCGAGAAGGCGATTGCGATCGCGATGTCGGTGCACGCCTTGAGGTCGCCGTCGTCCACGCTGTCCGGGGAATCGAGTTCGACCGCCGACGGATCCGAGCCCGGCTCGCCCATGTCATACGCCCCGAGGCCGAACTTCGCATACTGCGCGACATAGGCCTCGAGGTCGACAAGGTCCTGGTCGCGCGACTCGATGCGTGCGTCGGGCGGAAGCCCGAGCGTCATCTTGAACGAGTCCTTGGTCGACTCGTAGTCCTGACAGGAGGCAATCCAGCTCGCCTTGGAGGAAAGCTCGGACTGATGGGCCTGCGCGAACTGGGACTGGGACATCCGATTGGCCTCGGCCATGCGGAAGGAGCGGCGCGTGGAGCGGATGACGCGGCGGAACGACTCGTCCTGGTTCTGCTGCCGGCGCTTCGCGAGCACGAGCGCGAGATAGGCTGACTCGGTCTGGCAGATGAATTGACGCTTGTATTGCTCGAAGGAACGGACCTGGTAGAGGAAGGAACGCTGCGCCTGCGTGAGCGGCTCGGTGTTCACGAGCTCGCCCGATCCGCGCAGGAGCGGAATCGACACGCTGAGGTCCGCGCTCGACCCCCAGGCCGTTCGCGTGTCGCCGGTCAGCATGCCCGCCACGTTCGCCATGATGGATCCGGTCACGCGGACGCCGTTCCGGAACTTGCGGCTGATGCCGAGGTTCGCGGCCTCGTCATGGCTGATCGCATGGCTCTCGACGGCATCGCGCTCCAGCTCGTCGCGCCAGACCGACGCCCGGGAGGAAAGAACGCCGCTGAAGATGTTGCGAAAGGCGTCGTCCTCGAGGTCGAGCGCGAGCGCGGCTTGAAAAAGGGACTCTTTCTGCGACTTGTACTCCCGGCTGTTGTGGGCGGCGATGCGGACGGCGTCGACGAGACCGATCTCCAGCGCATTTGTGCCGCCCGTCCAGACGGCAAGCGACTCGTCCTGTCCGCCGGGAAGAAGCCGGTCTCCGGCGCGCCAGTAGAGGTTCGTGGGAAGGTCCCGGATGCCGAACGACGCCGGATCGTCCGCCAGCAGGTTCTGGTCGAGCATGAGCCTCCGGCGAAGCGTGTCGGCCGGCGTCTCGATCGCAATTTCTTCGGTCCGGCCCGCGACCTCCTGCTGATACGCCGCGAGATAGGCCTTCTCGGTCTTGTCCGCCTCCGTGCGATAGTCCTGCGCGCTCTTGCACCCGGCCAGAAGAAGCAGGATGGCTGCAAGGAGTAGGACTTCGTATTTCATCAGGTGCAGATTCTCGGTCCGGAACGGCCTATTGGGTGATTCGGTTGACAATGGCGCGGCGAAGGGTCAGCGCATCGGAATAGGCGATGCCGGAGTCGGCGGGGAGTCCGAACGCGAGACGCGTGACCTTGACGCCGGAGTCCTTCAGGACCTCGGAAATGTAGCCGGCGGTCGCGTCGCCGTCCATGTCGGTGGAGAGCGCGAGCAGGACTTCCCGAATCCCCTCCGTGCCGATGCGGTCGACGAGCTCGGCGATGCGGAGCTTCTCGGGGCCCATGCGGCGCGAGGGCGAAAGCTTGCCGCCGAGCGCGTGGTAGCGTCCGTGGAACGCGCCCGACGCCTCGAGCGGGACGATGTCCGCCGGTTCCTCGACGACGCAGACGATCGCCCCGTCACGCGTGAGGTCGGTGCAGAGGTCGCACGGATTGCGGTCGAGCGTGGTGAAGGATCCGCACCGCGAACAGCAGCGGACGCCGCCCTGGGCGGCCTTGAGCGCGGCGATCAGCGGCTCCATCAGGCGCGCAGGCTCGCGGACAAGCGCGAGCGCCGCCCGCGAAGCGGATCGGCGCCCAAATCCCGGCAACTTGGCCAGGCACTTCTCAAGGTCCTCGATCGGTCTAATCATTTTCCGAAGAGGCCGCCCATGCCGCCGCCGGCCTGCATCATCTTGGCCATTTCGGCCTGCGTGGTGTCGCGCGCCTTTTTGAGCGCGGCGTTGACCACGTTGAACATCATGGTCTCGAAACGGGCGGGCTTGCCGGCCTTGACCTCGTCATAGGCCTCGGGCGAGACGGAGATCTTGTCGATCGTCATGTCGCCCTTCGCGATGACGGTGATTCCGCCGTTCGAATACTCGACCTTGATCTTCTGGATCTCGCTCTGAATGCGCTTCGCCTCGGAACGCATCTGCATCGCCTGCTTCATCTCGTCAAACATGCCCATGATTCTTGTCTTCCCTTTGTTCTAAATTGATGAATCCATCCCCTCAAACACCGAGTTTCTTGCCCGAGAGATCCTCGTACGCCTTGATGTAGATTTCGCGCGTTCTCGCGATGACGTCATCCGGAAGGACTGGACCCGGGGGCTGATGGTTGAAGTTGATCGAATCGAGCCAGTCGCGGACGAACTGCTTGTCCAGGGACGGCGGATTCTTTCCGACGGCGTAGGAACTTTCGGGCCAGAAGCGGGAGGAATCAGGCGTCAGGACCTCGTCCGCGAGGATGAGGGATCCGTCGGCGTCCTTGCCGAACTCAAACTTGGTGTCGGCGATGATGATCCCGTGCTGACGCGCGAAGTCCGCGGCCCTGGAGTAGAGTCCGATCGTCATGTCCTTGAGGGCCTTCGCGGTCACCTCGCCGACGAGCTTGACGGTCTCCGCATAGTCGATCGCCTCGTCGTGGTCGCCGATCGCGGCCTTGGTCGTCGGGGTGAAGAGAACCTCGTCGAGCTTGGACGCGTTCTGGTAGCCGGCGCGGAGCTTCTCCCCATTGACGGTGCCGGACGTCTGGTATTCCTTCCATCCCGAACCCGTGAGATAGCCGCGAGCGATGCACTCGACCTCGACCATCTTCACCTTCTGGACGAGCATAGACCGTCCGCGCAGGTCTTCCTTGTACGGCTCCAGCTCGGCCGGATACTCGTCCACGTTCGCCGTGATGAGGTGGTTCTTGACGCCGAAGAACTCCATCCAGAAGAGCGAAAGCTGATTCAGGACCTTGCCCTTGTCCGGAACTCCGCTGGGGAGGATCACGTCAAAGGCGCTGATGCGGTCAGTCACCACCATCAGCAGCTTGTCGCCGAGGTCAAAAACATCACGGACCTTGCCGTTTTTCTGCGGAAGGCCCGGAATGCTGCATTCGAGCAGCGCATGATTCTTGTCGTACTTCATGCGCCTATTATATCAAATCCGCATTAGAAGCGGTAGGTGATCGTGCCGCCGGCGGCGTGGGAAAGTCCGCGGTGGGTCTCCATCGCATAACGGTTTCCCATGACGTCGTTCATGTGCATGGACGAGCTTTGCATGAGAATGATGCCGTAGTTGAAACCGAGCTCGAGATTGTCGGTCACGTGCCAGGCAAGGCCCCATGTGAGGAGATGGCGGTCGCCCGGGGGCAGCATGGTCGATTCCTGGTCGGACGGGGGGGCGCTCATGTCATAGACATACGAGGTCATCGCCGTCCAGTCCTCGGCAAAGTCCCAAGACAGGCCAGTGCCAAGACGCCAGGTGTCCTTCCAGCCGAGCTTGGTGCCCTTGGCTCCCGCGGGCAGTTTAAAGGTGAGAGTGTCCAGTTCAGACCAATCCGTCCATGTCAGGACGTTGCCGAAGTGCCATTTGTCGGTGATGTCCCAGTTATAGCCGATTGAGGCGGACTGAGGCAAAGCGAGATTCGCCTTGGCGGGACCGTTCCAGGGGTCCGGTCCGAGTAAAGGATCAGTATAGCGGGCGGAGGAGTGACCCTTGACATTGGTATTCAGCCGCATCTGATAGGTCGCACCGACCGAAAAATTATCGCGGAGCTTGTAAGAGGTGCCGAACCGTCCTGCGAAATTGCGGAAACTGTTGTGTCCGCGGAGATGATGGTTGGCTTGAAGGCCCGGGAGAATATACGGCTTGGAATCTTGTTCGAAGTTGAAGTACAGCCAGCGAATGCCTGCTCCGACGGACCACTTGTCGGTGATCTTGTAGGCCACGTTGGGGTTGATGACAATGCCCTGGATCATCACCTCCTGCGAGCTCCAGTTCATCGGGTTCCCATCCGAGTATTCAGTGCCGAGACCGTATTCGGGCGTCACGCCGACGCCGAACGCCAGGTCGGCCGGAAGCGGCGTCGCAAACTGGAGGTGCGGCAACACGAAGAAGCCGGGGTCCATCGCCTGCGAGCTGCCCAGGGGCACGCCATTCCTGAAATACTTCTGGCGAGACCGCGGATGCTCGGTGACGAAGCCGACCTGAAGCGTCGTCCGGTCGATGTCGGTTAACGTCGCGGGGTTGACGGTGTTCGCCGAGGCATCATACGCCTTGCCCATCAGCGCCCCGCCCAAAGCGGTCGCAGCCGAGGACGACTCGTAAAGCGCAAAACCCGCCGCCTGAGAACTGGAGACTGCAGCAAACACGACTGAACCAAGGATAAGTAACTTCTTCATAGTTTTATATGTTTGTGTTATTTCCTGTAACGTTGCGACATTATATGAAACTTTGTCACAGGAGTCAATAGCCCCGGCTAAGTTATCTTCACTTTCATATTAAAACTTATTTTTAATGTAAATTATCTAATTTATTTACATTTAAAGCTGAAATCAAATCCAAAAATTGACGCTTGATGTTAGCCGAGGTCTTGTCGGTTCCCAGCACAATGCGCAAAACGCAGGACTCCAAGAGGGAGAAAAACATCTCGCTCGTGTGTTCGGGATTCACATCGGGCTTGAATTCGTCCTTCATCACACCTTCCGAAAGGAGCGTTTTGAAGATTTCCTTGATGCCGCCGGTAAGCTCGATGATGCGTCCGCTCATATCCTCGCCCTGACGGACCATCGACAGGACGAAGTCGAAGATCGCGGAAAGAAACTCGCGTTTCTCGAAAAGAACGTCCGTCACCACGAAGCAGACCCCGCTCAGGCGGTCCGAGACTTTCCCCTGCTTGACCATCTCCTTCCGCGCCTGGCCCATGATCGCACGGGTGGAGGCGCGGATGGCCGCGTTGAAGACCTCGCGCTTGGAGCGGAAGTAGCGATAGAGCACGGTACGGGCGACGCCGGCGGCGGACGCGATCATGATCAGCGTCACGTTGTCATAGCCGACCTGCGAGAAGA
>CAZYQF010000054.1:2237-9393 GCA_964650165.1 uncultured Lentisphaeraceae bacterium | reverse complement strand
TGATAAATCCGATTAGGGGCGAATATCATGGCGACATTCCAGTTTATCGCGAAAGATTCGGCAGGCAACGAGACGCGCGGACAAATCGAGGCCGGAGACCGCAACTCGGCCATCGCAGCCGTCCGCGCGCAGGGGCTTCTTCCAACCGCCTTGGGCGAGGTAAAGGCTTCTGCGCCCCAGCCGGCGCCGGAGCAGAAGAAAGGCGCGGCGCTGGCGCCCAAGGACAAGTCCTCCGGGAAGGGCCTGAATACGAACATCAGCCTGAAGCTGCCGAGCTGGCTGCAGGGCAAGATCAAGACGAAGGTGCTGACGCAGTTCACGCGCCAGCTCGCGACCCTTGTTACCGCGGGACTTCCGCTCATGCGCGGCATCGAGGTCCTGAAGCGCCAGATGAAGAATCCGCAGATGCGGGAGGCGCTCGACGGGATCTCGGAGAACATCTCGGCCGGCGGCACGTTCTCGGAGTCGCTGGCGGCGTATCCGAAGATCTTCGACAACCTCTATGTCAACATGGTGAAGGCCGGCGAGGCGGGCGGCGTCCTCGAAGTCGTCCTCGGGCGCCTGGCGGAGTTCGCGGAGAAGTCGGAGAAGATCAAGAACAAGGTGAAGGGCGCGATGATCTACCCGGTCGTGGTCCTCTGCGCGGCCGTCGGCATCACGGGCTTTCTCCTCGTCACGGTGATTCCGAAGTTCAAGCAGGTGTTCAACGACATGCTCGGGGGCAAGGCGCTGCCGGCGATCACGCAGTGGGTGATCGACGCGTCGGAGTTCGCGCAGCACAACGGCCTGCAGATCGTGATCTTCGTTGCGGCGCTCGTGGTGATCAAGAAGGTGGTCGGAAAGACGGAGAAGGGCGCGTTTCTCTACGACGTGATCTCGCTGCGCATGCCGGTGACCGGGACGCTCGTGCAGCGCACGGCGGTTTCGCGCGTCACGCGCACGCTCGGCACGCTTCTCTCGTCGGGCGTCCCGATCCTCCAGGCGCTGACGATCGTCCGCGACACGACGGGCAACCGCGTGGTCTCGAAGGCGATCCAGCAGGTGCACGACGCGGTGAAGGAGGGCGAGGGCATGACCGTGCCGCTCTCCCAGTGCTGGGTGTTTCCGCCGATGGTCGTGTCGATGGTCGAGGTCGGCGAGGAGACGGGCGCGATCGCGGAGATGCTGACGCGCGTCGCGAACACGTATGACGACGAGGTCGACAACGCCGTCGCCGGCATGACCGCGGCGATCGAGCCGGTCCTGATCATCGTGCTCGCGGTGGTCGTCGGCACGATCGTCGTCGCGATGTTCCTGCCGATGATCTCGATCGTGTCCTCGGTTTCGGGAGGGGGCGCGGTGTGACGAGACGGGCCTTCACGCTGATCGAGATGATGATCGTCGTCGCGCTGATCGTGACGCTGATGACGATTGCCGTCCGTCTGGCCGGGATCGGCGGCGGCGCCGACAACCGCAACCGGACGATCGTCCGCATGCAGCGGCTGGAGAACTGCCTCTCGGGCTACCACGCGGCGTTCGGAAGCTATCCCCCGGTCAAGCTCCACGGCACGCGCGACATCTACCAGCGGGTCTCGAGCCACGGCATCCAGACCGACCGGCGCAACGAGTCGATCTGGGGGTGGAACGAGATCGGCGAGCAGGGGGAGCGCGACGCGTGGAGCCAGGTCGAGGCCGCGTGCCGTTCGCAGCCGGTCGGCTGCCGCTTCCCGTACCCGGAGGGCTATTCCGAGAAGATCCGCATCCTATCCGAGGAGCTCAAGGAGCTGGCGAACGACCCCGACTCGGGGGTGGACGACGAGACGCGCAACAAGCTGACGGCGGGCTTCGACGACGGCGGCACCGGAAGCGGCGGCACGGGGCGCTTCGACGAGAACAAGGACAAGGTGGACTGGCGCAACATCCAGCTGTTCAAGTTCGGCCTCATGAGCTTCGTCCTTCCGCGGTATCTCGTGATGATGAACGGCGACGCCGCCTTCTTCACCGAGTACGCGCAGTGGACCGGAAACAACGTCATTCCGTGCGACCCCTTCAACGGCCGCGAATACACGACCTGGCGCCAGGTCAAGGAGTACGCCGACAACTCGCGTGCGCGCACCGATCTCGCGCATCTCGCGAACATCCCCTCCCAGGCGGTGTGCGCGCGCTGGATGCCCAACCTCGAGGGCATCTGCCAGTGCAACCACAAGTTCGTCCTCTTCGGGGTGGACATCCAGGACACGACCAGCGCGGGCGAACTGGTCCGCGGCAACTTCGGCATCGAGATCTTTTCGCCGGACAACGAAGGGCAGGGCTCCTACAAGGACCAGTACGTGCTCGACGGCGTCACGATCCAGGACGGCTGGTGGCGCGAGTTCTACTACTATTCGCCCGCGCCGTACCAGACCTACACGCTGTGGAGCGCGGGGCCGAACGGACGCACCTTCCCGCCGTGGATTTCCCGCAAGAAGCTTTCCTCGAAGGCGAACGAGTGCGTCGGAAAGTGGGTCCATGACGATGTCGTCAAGATGAGCTACTGAGAGGACGAGAGAGGCTGACATGAGAAAAGGATTTACACTGATCGAGATTCTGGTGGTCATCGGCATCATCGCGGTCCTGATCGCCGCGACGGCGGGCGCCTTCTCCAAGATGACGAAGTCGGCGGACAAGGCGAAGTGCCAGGAGCTGGTCTCGAACGTCTCGACCGCGCTCGTCGCGCTCTTCCAGGCGGACGGCGTGTGGCCGAAGGCGCTGCGGACGAAGGGGGCGACCGACGGGTTTCTGGACGACCGCGCGGCGTATCCGCTCGCCAAGGGCGGCTACCTGTCGCTGACGGTCGAGAACGGCAAGCTCGCCGGCCTGGACAAGTTTGGCATCCTCTCCCCGTGGGGCGCGGCGCACGTGAAGCGGAGGGGCAACGCCGCTTCGCTCGGGGACACCGTCGGCCTCGGGACGCTGCAGGAGCACCTTCTCCACTATGCGCTCGATCTCGACGGCAACGGCATCATCGAGGGCGCCAACGTCGGCGGCGAGACCGTGGACATCCGCGCGAACGTCGCGGTCTGGTGCTGCGGCAAGGACGGGAAGCTCGAGCCCTATTCAAGGGGCCTCCGTTCGGACGACGTCTACAGCTGGACCAAGGGACAGACGGTTGGCGTAAAATGAAAAAAAAGGGATTTACCATCGTCGAGCTGATCATGGTGATCGCGATCATCGGCATTCTGCTGGGGATCGTGACCACTGCGGCGTCAAGCTCGATCAAGCAGGCGCGGGCCCGCAAGGCGGACGCGTGCTGCACGATCATCAAGGAGGGCCTCGCGACCTACAACGCGCAGTTCGGGAAGTGGCCGGGCGACATCGGCGACCGCATCGCGAACGGCTCGATCGGCCCGAGGTCGAACGAGGAGGGCGTCCGCGACCAGTCCGATCCCGACAAGTACGTCCTCAACGCGAACGAGATCGACAGCATGATCCGCGAGATGGTCCGCGAGGCCAAGCGCGGGAACCCCCTGATGGACATCTCGGGCCTGTACGTCTCCCGCCACCCCGGCGAGCCGGGTTCGCGCGAGCGCGGACTCGACTTCATGGACGCGGTGCGCGGCACGAAGCGGAGCCCCAGGCGGATGAAGCTCGCGGAGATGCACTTCGGCTATCCGGAGACGGACAGCGGCTACTTCCGGCGCTTCAAGGTGGTGTACTCGATTCCCACGGACGAAATGAAGGTTTCGAAACAGTGATGAAACGCGCCTTTACCCTCGTCGAGCTGCTCGTGGTCGTCGGGATCATGGGGCTTCTGGGCACCATTTCCGTCGGCGGCTACCGCGCGATGCAGCGCGGCATGGAGGAGCGGGGCGTGATGCAGAACGTCAACCAGTTCATCCGCTCCGCCTACCAGCGCGCGCAGATCGACCGTCTCCCCGTCTCGGTGTACTTCTGGAACGAGACGCTTCAGGAGGAGACGGATACCGATCCGCTGATCGTGGTCGGCAAGGCGGTCGCCGTCCGCCGCTCGGGCCGCATCACCGCGACTTCCGGGAGCTACCTCTACGACGAGTTCGGCGACCTTTCCTTCCAGAAGCTGACGCTCGACGAGGACGAGGACGAGGACTCGAACCAGTCGGGCGAGGCGAACGAGGGCAACACGATGTATCTCTACAACCTTGACGACACGAGCGGCTCCGGCAGCCAGTTCAGGCGCTCGGTCGTCAGCTCGACCACCAAGAAGCTGAGAACGTCCGAACCGCTCCTGTTCGGCGACCGGTCGGTCGACATCGAGTGCTACGCCTACACGGTCGTCGAGAAGGGCGAGTGCGATTGGAAGGTCGGGTCGGCGTACGGCTTCGAGTTCGCGGAGCTTCAGCTGCCCCACAACTTCATCTTCGGCAGCGAGAAGAGCGACAGCATGAGCGCGCCGGTCAAGGAGATCAAGAAGATCACGTTCAGGGTCAGCGGCAACGCGGGCGCCGGTTCGACGGACGGCGGCAGCGGGTCCGTGAAGGTCTCGAGCCTGCGCCCCGACTCCTCGGGCGCGCTCGCGGTGCAGGAGGTCGCGACTTCCGACAGCCCGACGAAGGACTTGTGACGACGATATGAAAAAGGCGTTTACGTTGATCGAGGTCAATCTCGCCATCCTGGTGATGGCGGGCGGCATCCTGTCGATCGTGGGGCTCTACTCGCTCGGGTTCCGCGAAAACCGCCAGAGCTCGGAGGACGTGGCTTCCGCCGCCTACGCGGACGCGGTGATCTCCCCGCTCGTCATGGCGATCTCCGCCACGAACCTCAAGTGGAGCGTCTTCAAGGACATGCCGAGCTATCCCGACGAGGCCGGCTGGCGGCAGTACTTCGACAACGACGGGCTCGTGACCGACGATCCGACCGGCAAGGCCAAGGGCGTCTTCAACTCCGTCATGGGAAAGATGCGGGGCGCGGCGGAGGGATCCCTCGAGGTCAACGCCGAGTGGCCCGATTCCGCGAGCGGCAACCTGAAGGCCGGGCTCGTCGTCCTCCACGACGAGGGCAGCGCGATCGTGAAGATCGCCTTCCGCGCGCCGAAGCAGTCCGCGATGCTGCTCTCCTCTCCGCTCTACTACACCGAAGTCAGGTTCCAGGGATTGCCCGAAAAATGAGAAGGGGATTTACCATACTCGAGCTGCTGGTGGCGAGCCTCCTCCTCGGAATGCTCGTGACCATCCTCACCATGATCTTCAACCAGTCGTCGATCGCCTGGCGCACGGGCGTCGCCGGCGTCGCCGACCTCGACGACGTTCGCGACAACATGGCCGAAGTCCGCGAGGAGGCGGACAACGCCTACATCTGGAACAACGAGGTCCACCGCATTCTGGGGCTCTGGAACGACGAGGGCCGGTTGCGCGACCGCGCCGTCGACGCGACCGGCGCCGATTTCGAGACGCGCGAGACGGCGCAGATTCTCAAGAAGGCGAGCCTCACCGACAGCTCCACGCCGGACGACTTCAAGATCCTCGCGGTCGGATCCGGCGACCCGGGCAGCTCGCTCGACACCTACACGGTGAACGTGATGAGCGCGGGTCCGGACAAGGAGTTCGATACCTGGGACGACATTTGGAGTTTCCCCGATGACTTTGACTAAGAGAGGTTTTACGCTCGTCGAGCTGCTGGTCGTGGTCGGGATGATCGCGACCCTGCTGGGCGCGCTCACGACGTCCGTCGCCGCGGCGCAGGAGCGCGCGCGGATCCAGAAGGCGCTGAGCGACGTCAAGGTGACGACCCAGGCGATTCTCGCATCCGAGAACTTCAAGCAAAGCGGCAAGTACGAGCTCAAGCCCATGAACCGCGTGGACGCCGACGCCTCGTCGCTCGCCTTCCTCCTCGGCAAGGGCGGAAACGACGATTCGGGCGAGCGCCTCCCGGCGACCCTGATGGCTTCGCTTCAGGCGGGCGGCAAGCTGCTCGACCCGTGGGGAACGCCGTATAAGGTGACGATTAAGAAGGGCGACGCCCAGGTCAAGATCGAAAGCGCCGCCGGCAGCATGAAGACCGGCTACTACCTGCCCAACTTCTACCGGCTTTCGGAGGAGGAACGTCGATGAACACCCTTCCCGCGAGAAAGGGCTCGGCCCTGCTGATCGTGCTCGGCATGCTCTCGTTCATGGTCGTCTCGGCCGTGGCGTTCTCCGCCTACATGCGCGTCGCGCGCCTGCCGTCGAGCTACCTGCGCCGCACGAGCGCTTCGCGCCAGCTCGTCAAGGCCGCCGTCGCCCGCGCCATCGACTCCGTCGACCGCGCGATCGCCAACAACCCGCATCCGGGCATCGGACGCGACTCGATTGGCGGCGGCAACCGCAACGTCTGGACGCACCGCATCTTCACCGCCACGAACGCCCTCCTGGAGGCGGACAAAACCGTGCCGGTTCTGACGCTCGAGGCGCTCGCCTACATTCCGCCGCCGCTCGTCAACGCCGCGCGCTACTATTCCCGCAAGACGCCGTCCGCCCAGTGGCAGTCGTTCGGCTTCGACTCCGGGCGCTACGCCTTCTGCGCGATCGACGTCAGCGACTACTTCGACGTCAACCGCCTGCTGGCCGACAGCGCGCGCTCCTCGGCCTCGACCCGCCGCGTCTCCCTCGCCTATCTCTTCGAGAACGGCATGGACCACGCCGGCACCGGCACCGGCGCCGCGCAGTGGGACACGTTCATGGAGACGTTCCGGACGGTCGACGAGGAGACGCTCGAAGTGAAGTTCGGCACGAAGATGCCCCTCGTCTCGGTCGCGGACCTCAACCTCGCCATCGGACAGGGCACCTACGGCGACCTCGGCAGCCCCTTCTGCAAGTACGTGAGAGGCCAGGGCGGCGCCGGATTCTACAACACCACGAGCGAGCAGGACGAAGACCGCATCCGCCGCATGACCTTCGTCACCGACAGCTGGTTCCCGCGAAACCCCGAGGCGGAGCTCAAGGAAAACGACAGCGAGTACGCCGAGCTTCTCGACCTCAACGCCGAAGACGGCCAGCCGTTCACGGCGCAGCTCCTGAACGGCGGCGGCGGCGGACCCCGCTCGGTCGGCAAGTCGACCTCCATTCTCGACATCATGACCAGCGGACAGAAGGCCAAGGTCCGTCTTTTGGACGGGATGCCGGTCATGGGCCTCGTCTCTCTCTACGACTACCTTGACGCCGACAACCAGCCCGTCTCGCTCGCG
>CAZYQF010000054.1:0-2137 GCA_964650165.1 uncultured Lentisphaeraceae bacterium | reverse complement strand
GTGGCCAAGGACCCCGCGAACAATTTCTACGCGGCGGACGACAGTCCGACGGCGCCCGGAAACGTGAATTTCCGCGCCAAGTTGAGGAACGGGATTGCGGTGTCGATGAACGTCGCGCTCTGGGTGCGCGTCGCGGAGAACGGCAAGACCGTCGACCTCGTGCCGGCGCATTTCAACGACGACAAGACCTTCAACAACGTCGACAACCTGCGCTCGATCCAGCCGCAGGCCGTCTGCGGAAGGGAGTTCCCGCTGATGCGCTTCGACACGGGGGTCAGATTTACACTGTCGGAGGCGGGCGTCTCCGGGCTGGACGCCGGGATGCCCGTGGCGATTTCCCCGTCGGCTGTGATGGTGGACGACCCCCGCTTCAACTATGCGCCGGAGAACTGGCACGTCGCCCCCGACGCGACCAAGAACGCCTGGCTGGATAACAACTGCTATGCGGACCGCGATGGCGACATCTTCATGGCGACGAGCGACCAGGGCTACCTGCAGTCGATCTACGAGCTCGCGATGCTGCCGCGCTTCTCCAACCTCAGCTCCGTCGGCGGAACACCGCTGACCGGCGCCCTCAAGGCGCCGGCGGACGGACGCACGACGTTCGGCACCTCCGGCACTGCGGTTAACGAGCATCTGATGTGGCGCACCTACAATCCGTTCGGCACCAACGCCGACGACTTCGAGGGACTCGGCTTCACGAGCTCGGGCACCGGCTACAAGGTGAATCCGTACACCGACTCCACCAATGTGCTCATGGCGGCCTTCGCCAACAGTCCCGCGGGCTGGCGCGTCGCCTCGACGAACAACCAGGAGCAGGAGTTCGAGACGATGGACGCAAAGGAGTTCAACTCCAAGTACGCGTTCAACGCCTTCGCTCCGACGGGACAGCGGGTTTCCTGGCAAACCCTCGCGGGGATCGCCGGCAACTTCATGGACCGAATCTGCCCGGTCGCCGGCCGCAGCGGCGGCGGCGCGAATCCGACGGACTGGAAGACGGCCTGGCGCAACCTCGGCTGGGACAACGCCGATTCCGACCGGATCTGCGGCGTCGACCTCGACGGCAGCACCGACGATCTCTGGGGCGTCGACCGCAAGTTCCTGTACGGCTACTGGCGCGACTGCTTCGAGGCGAAGCAGCAGCTGTTCCTCATCTTCGTCCGCGCCGAGCCGATGATGATGGGCGGCGGCATGGTCGGACAGGTTCCGCCGCAGCTCGGCGCCCGCGCGGTGGCGCTCGTGTGGCGCGATCCGCGCGCGGTGAGCGCCGCCGCGTCCGGCCCCGAGTCCGGAACGGGCTATCCGCACCAGACCCGCATCCTGTTCTACCGCCAGCTCGAATGACCGGGACCCGGGTGTCGCCGTGCGACATCCGAATCCGACACATGAAATCCGAACGCCTGAAACCCTTTGAGAAACCGTCCACAATGAAAAGAGCCTTTACCCTGGTCGAACTGCTGGTCGTCATCGGCATCCTCGGCATCCTGACGGCGGTGCTGCTCGGCGTCCTGTCTGGCGGCACGGCGTCGGCGCGCGCGGCCAAATGCATGACCAACATGAAGAACCTCGCGAGCGGCTGCCAGAGCTACGGCATGGCCACGGGGCACTATCCGTTCGCAGGCTCGTTCGAAGTCTTCGACCTGGACGAGAGCGACGGCATCTCCAACCTCAAGAAGGTCTACTCGGAGCGCGCCGGCTGGATCAGCTGGAACTCCCAGGACACCTACAGGGGCTCGACCAAGCCGAGCAGCCACGCCGCGTCCCAGGCGTTCTTCGCGAGCGCCTACAACCAGGAGGATACGGTCCGCGACTACTGCCTCACCAACGGCGCGCTTTGGAAATTCGTCACCGAGAACCGCGACATTTACGTCTGTCCGGACCATGTGCGCAAGTACGACCGGAAGCGCCCCTGCTGGAGCTATGTGATGAACTCGTACTTCGGATGGGACAACTCCAAGGGGTCGAGGCCGAAGGATTCGAGGTACTGGGGCGTTACGTACGGCACGCTCACCCGCGCCGACCGCATCCTGCTGTTCGCCGAGATCCCCTTCATGGGCGTGGAGCGCGAGGCCAGGGACGACGAGGGCTCCGGCACCGATCTCGACTGCACCCTTCAGTACAGGACCCAGGACGGCGG
>CAZYQF010000053.1:0-9418 GCA_964650165.1 uncultured Lentisphaeraceae bacterium | reverse complement strand
GGTTAAAAGACTTCGTTCTTGACATTCCCCCCGCTTCAGAGTATGATTGAAAAATAATAAGGAAATGAATCCGTGGGAGACGAGAAGAACATGGGCAATAAGCTGTTGATCGTGGAATCGCCGGCGAAGGCGAAGACGATCGGTAAGTATTTGGGCGGGGAATTCACCGTGAAGAGCTCGGTCGGGCACATCCGTGACCTGCCGAAGGAGAACGGTGCGATCCGCATTGACGCTCAGGGCGAGAACCGCTGGCGGTTCATTCCGAAGTACGAGATTTCCGAGGGCAAGGAGAAGGTCGTCGCCGAACTCAAGTCCGCCGTGAAGGCTTCGGACGAGATTTATCTCGCGTCTGACCCTGACCGCGAGGGAGAGGCGATCGCCTGGCATCTGAAGGAAGCGCTCGAGCCGGTTGCCGGCGGAAAGCCGTTCCGCCGCGTGACCTACAACGAGATCACGAAGTCCGCCGTCCTCCAGGCGGTGGCCGAGCCCCGCGACATCGACATGCCGCTCGTGGACGCGCAGCAGGCGCGTCGCATCCTTGACCGTCTCGTGGGCTACAAGGTCTCGCCGCTCCTGTGGAAGAACATCCCCTGCGCCAACAGCCGCTCGCTGTCCGCGGGCCGCGTGCAGTCCGTCGCGCTCCGTCTCCTTGTCGAGCGCCAGCGCGAGATCGACGCGTTCAAGCCGGAGATCTATTTCCTGATGGGGGTCGAGGCGAAGAAGGCGTCCGCCAAGTCGACTTTCGTCGCGAAGCTGTCGCGGTTCGACGGCGAGAAGCCGGAGATCCGGAACCGCCAGACGGCGGACAACCTTCTCCTCGACCTTGCCGGCGCGGCGCTTGAGGTCTCGGACCTAAAGCGGCAGCCGAAGGTTCGCCACGCGCTGCCGCCGTTCACGACGTCGACGCTGCAGCAGGCGGCGTCGAGCGTCCTCGGGTTTTCTCCGGGAAAAACGATGAAGCTCGCGCAGGCGCTGTACGAGCAGGGCTCCATTACCTACATGCGTACCGATTCGGTGAACGTCTCCGACCAGGCGCGCGCCGCGGCGCGGGAGTTTGTCGTCGGGAGCTACGGCGAGGCGTTCTATCCGGAGAAGCCGAATTTCTTCAAGTCGAAGGCCGATGCGCAGGGCGCGCACGAGGCGATCCGTCCGACCGACGTGAAGCTGACGCCCGATGCGGCGTCGATGGAGGCCTCGGAGCTGAAGCTCTACGACCTCATCTGGAGGCGGTTTGTCGCGAGCCAGATGTCGGATGCGAAGACGACGGTCAAGACGGTGACGCTCGCGGCGCACAAGCCGGCCCTCGCGCACGCCTACACGTTCACGGCGAGCGCGACCGAGATCGACTTCGAGGGCTTCCTCAAGGTGATGAAGATGTCGCTGAAGAAGAAGAAAGCGGACGGCGAGGACGACGAGGACACCGACGAGGTGGCGGCGCTGCCGGCGCTGGCGGTCGGGGAGATTCTCGAGGCGGTGCGGTGGCTGGCGGACGAGAAGCAGACGAAAGGCCCGTCCTGCTATTCCGAGGCCTCGCTCATCAAGGCGCTCGAGGAGAACGGCGTCGGACGTCCGTCGACCTACGCGGCCACGATCGAGACGCTGAAGGCGCGCGAGTACGCGAAGACCGACAAGAGGAAGCTCGTTCCGCTCGAGCGCGGCATTCTCGTCTGCGACTGGCTTGTGAAGAAGCTCGAGGGCCTCTTCAACGTCGGCTACACGGCGCAGATGGAAGAGGAGCTCGACAAGGTCGCCGAGAACGGCGAGCCGATGGACCAGATGCTGAGCGAGTTTTACGCGAAGTTCCTCGGGGCTCTCGCCGACTGTGCGGAACCGGCGCCGGATCCCGGCAAGTTCGCCGCTGTGTTCGACCTGCTCGCGCAGGTCTCCGCCTGGAAGGAGCCGAAGAAGGTCGGCAAGCGCGTCTATGACGACAAGGCGTTCGTCGAGAGCGTCCGGAAGCAGTATGACGAGGGCAAGCCGATGTCGGCGCGCCAGCTCGAGTATCTCGTCCGCATGGCGCTTCTCTATGCCGCCCAGATCGAAGACTGCGAGGCGAAGCTCAAGGAGCTCGGCCTGGCGGGAAATTCGGCAACGCGCGTGGAGACGGCGGATCCCGAGCTCGTGAAGTGGTGCTTCGACCTGGCGGACCAGATCGGCGGGATGATGAAGAATCCGTTCATCAAGTCTCTTCGCGACCAGGTCGACCGCGGACGCGGGCTCTCGCCCAAGCAGTTTGCGATTCTTGCGAAGTCGGTGGGCGAGAACGCGGGCGCGCTCGCGGACTGCGAGGCTGTCCGCGCGAAGCTTTCTGAATTCGTCCCGGGCGGCTTCGGCGAACGTCGCGAGGACGATCCGACCGTACCGGGCCTTCTCGAGCTGATGTCGGAGGTGACCGACTGGCGTCCGTCGGCGAAGAAGGGCCGCAAGGTCTACGACGACGAGGCGTTCGTGAAGTCGCTCGCGGAGCAGTTCGAGCGGCGCCACTCGCTTTCGCCGCGTCAGGTCATGGCCCTCCGTCGCGTGATCGTGGCCTACAAGGACCGCATTCCCGGCTACGCCGAGGCCGCGGCGCGGCTGGGTCTCAAGGACGTTCCGTCGAGCCGCGAGAAGAAGGCGAAAGTAATCGATGGCGCCGATTCCGAATCCTAACGCGGAGCGGGACCTCCAGGTCGTCCGCTTCGCGCGACATCTTCTCGCGGAGCGGAACGCGTCCGCGCACACGTCGGACGGATACCTGATTGACATCGCTCAGTTTGTCTCCTGTACGTGGGGGCCGGCGGCGGAGGCGCCGTACGCCTGGCGCGAAGCGGACGAGAACGCGGCGCGTTCGTACCTGACGGCGTTCGCCGAGTCCGGGGCGTCGCCGACCACCGTCCGCCGCAAGCTTGCCGCGCTCCGCTCGTTCTACCGCTACCTCCAGCGCGAGGGCGTGGCGGTGGACAACCCGTTCTCGATGCTGAGGGGGCCGCGAAAGGGGAAGACTCTCCCGAAAGTGCTGTCGGTCGGCGACGTTACCCGTTTCCTCGAGCGCCCTCTCCGGGACCTCGAGGCGAAAACCATCGACCGCGCGACGTATCTCCGGGACACGGCGGTGTTCGAGACGCTCTATTCGACCGGCTGCCGCGTGAGCGAGGTCGTGTCGCTCAGGTGGAAGGACGTCGACTTCGGCCGCGGGAGCGCGATTGTGACCGGAAAGGGGTCGAAGGACCGTCTGGTGATCCTCGGTCCGAAAGCACTCGCGGCCCTGACGGCGCTTCGGGACTTTACGATGGCGTCCGAAAGCGACTACGTCTTTCCGGGCGAGGGACGGCGTCCTCTGACGTCCCGGCTCGTCGAGCGCCGGATGAAGAGGTACCTCGGCGAGGCGGAGCTGCCGACAGACCTGACGCCGCACAAGCTCCGGCACAGTTTTGCGACGCACCTTCTCGATGCGGGCGCGGATCTCCGGAGCGTGCAGGAGATGCTCGGTCATTCGTCGCTTTCGACGACCCAGGTCTATACCCATGTCTCGGTGGAGCGGCTGAAGGAAGCCTTTTTCCAATCCCACCCCCGGGCTTGACCCAAAGCGCGCGTTTTGTGATATAATAAGAACATCATCAACCAATAAGGAAGAGGTGTCTTATCGCCCAGTTCACACGTGTCAACTTCAAGATCCGCGTCCCCCAGGTCCGCGTTCTTGATGCTCAGGGAAACATGCTCGGCGTCATGCCGACGCGCGACGCTCAGCGCATTGCGGACGAGCGGGGGCTTGATCTTGTCGAGATTACCCCGAATGCGGTCCCCCCGGTCTGCAAGGTCATGGACTACGGAAAGTTCAAGTACGAGGAATCCATCAGGGCCAAGCAGGCGCGCAAGTCGCAGAAGGTGCAGAAGATCAAGGAGATCAAGTTCCATCCCGGCACCGACACGAACGATTTCAACTACAAGCTCAATCAGATCCGCGGCTTTCTCGAGGAAGGGTGCAAGGTAAAGCTGACGCTCCAGTTCCGCGGCCGCGAGAACGCCCACCGCGAACTCGGCGAAGACGTGATCAACCGCGTTCTGGAGACGCTCAAGGAGGAATGCCTCGTCGAACAGGCTCCGAAGACGCTGGGCCGCGTTCTCGGCGCGATGATCGGTCCGCCCCGCAAGAACGGGCCGAAGACCTCCGCGTCTCGGACTGCCGATGAAGGCGCTCCTTCGTCGGTCAACGCCATCCGCATTTCCGTCAACTGAAAATGAACGAACCCGCTCCTGACTTCTCGAACAGCGCCTATCTCTTCCCGCGCATCAACCGCGAGGGGATCAAGTTCGGCTGCATCGCCCTCGTCATCGCGATTCTCGTTGCGGTCGCCGCCGGGCGCTTCTGCTTCCTCGGTTGGCTGACGCTGCCGATGTTCCTTCTCGCGTACGGCGTGTTCCTGTTCTTCCGCGACCCCGACCGTTATCCGCCGGAGGACGAGAAGGCGATCCTGTCGCCTGCCGACGGCCGCATCTGCCTCATCCAGGAGTGCGAGCTTCCGGACGCGTTCGGCGAGATGGACGAGTATCGCGGCAGGAAGCACTGGCGCGTGAGCGTGTTCATGAGCGTGTTCAACGTGCACGTGAACCGCCTGCCGACCGCGGGCGAGATCGTGAAGAAGCAATACGTCGCCGCGGGAAAGTTCCTGAACGCCTCCCTGGACAAGGCGTCCAAGGAGAACGAACGCTGCAACTATCTCGTCAAGGCGGAAAACGGCCAGGTTTACGGCGTGACCCAGATTGCCGGTCTCGTCGCGCGACGGATCGTTCCACAGGTCGAGGAAGGGCAGAAGCTCTCCCGCGCCGACCGCTTCGGGCTGATCCGCTTCGGGTCCAGGCTTGACGTGTATCTTCCCGAGGGCGTGAAGCCGGAGGTTCGGGTCGGGCAGACCATGGTCTCCGGCGAGACCGTTTTAGGACATCTTTCATGAGCCGATTCCGTTTCAGGGGCAGGAAGCGAAAGGCGCGCGTCGATCGCGCTGACCGGATTCCGTTCCGGGCCATCGTTCCCAATCTGATCACGTCCCTTGCGGCCTGCGCGGGAATTACGTCGATTGGCTTTGCCAGCGAGGGCCGTTTCTTCCACGCGCTCTGCGCGCTTCTCGTGGCGGGCGTGTGCGACGGCATGGACGGGCGCGTCGCGCGGCTTCTGAAGGCGAGCTCCAAGCTCGGGGCGGAGCTCGATTCCCTTGCGGATTTCGTCAACTTCGGCGTTGCGCCGGCGTTGTTCATGTTCTTCTGGCTGACGGGCAAGTACTTCGGCTCGAACGAACCGCCCTGCGATCCCCGCCTCGTGCGCATGATCCTCGGCTGCGCGCTGTTCTATGCGATGTGCGACTGCTTCCGTCTCGCACGCTTCAACACGATGCTCGAGCAGCCGACGCTTCCGTACTGGAAGCACTTCTTCACCGGCGTGCCGGCGCCCGGCGGCTGCTGGATGGTCCTCACGCCCGCGATTTTCAGCTTTACTCCCGCGCAAGACTGGTTCCCCGGGCTGCAGGACTTTTTCCGCAATCCCTACCTTGGCATGGGCATGTTGCTTTTCGTCGGCGCTCTCATGGCCTCTCGCCTGCCGACGATCTCTCTGAAGGCAATCCACATCAACCGCAGGTACATGCTGCCGTTGATGGCGTTTCTGCTGCTGCTCGTCGCTTTCCTCGTCTCCAATTTCTGGCTGACGCTGGGCGTGCTCGGGTTTGTTTACCTGGTTACCGTTCCGCTCACCGGCTGGATATTCCTCTCGCTGCGGTCAAAGTACGAACAGGACTTGACTTCATCGCCCGAGAAAATGTAAAATACCAGCGTCAATTCATAACCGATTTTTAAATAGGAGAACAAATGAAGAAAATGATTAAGTCCGGAATCGCCGCGCTGGCTGTTGTCGCGAGCGCCATGACGTTCGCCCAGGATGCCGCGGCGGCGGCGAACGAGTCCGTCAGCGATGGCGAGGGAGTTGTCGGATGGACCCCCGTCGCGCTGTCTCTTGCGTCGCCCGTCCAGTTCCCTTATGGCTGCGCCAGGTGGGATGTCTTCGGCCTTGCCCTCGGCATTTTCTACAACGACGCGCCGATTCTCAAGGGCGTCGACATTTCGCTCGCCAACCGCGTTCGCGAAGAATTCACCGGAATTTCGTTCGGCGGCATCTTCAACTGGTCCGGCAGCGATGCCTACGGCGTGCGTTCGACTCTCGGCGGCAACTTCGCCAGCGGCACGACCTACGGCTGGGACATCGGCGGCTTCGGATACCGCAAGGACTTTTACGGTCTTGACACGGAGCTCGTCTGCGGCGTCCAGGATTCCCTGCACGGCGCGCAGGTCTCGCTCCTCGGAAGCTATACCAAGAAAGACTGCTGGGGCCTGACCGCCGGCTGTTTCAATTTCGCCAACCAGATGCACGGCGTCCAGCTCGGCTTCCTCTACAACCAGACAGAAGTCCTCAAGGGCATGCAGGTTGCGCTCGTCAACTACGCCCGGGAATGCCCCTCCGGCTGCCAGATCGGCATCGTGAACATCATTCTTGACAACCAGATCAAGGTTCTCCCGATTTTCAACTGCTATTTTGGCTCGGTCGAACGGTGAGCTCCAAGTCGAATCCATTTCTGAAAAAGGCGACGGGGGCTGCGAAGGCCCCCGCTTCCGTTCCCTCGCGCAAGCACGGCCTCGGGCGCGGGCTTGACGGTCTTTTCTCGTCGGCCGCTCCCCAGGCCCCCGTTTCAGCTCCGGCGGCGCAGCCCAGGTTCGAGCCGGGAACGCCTCTCGAGGTCAATATCCTTGACATCGAGCGCAGTCCCTACCAGCCGCGCCGCGATTTCAAGGAGGACGAGCTCAGGGAGCTGGCGGAGTCGCTTCGCAACAACGGGCTCGTGCAGCCTCCGACCGTTCGCAAGAACGCGGACGGCAAGTTTGAGCTGATCGCGGGCGAGCGCCGTCTTCGGGCGGCGCAGCTTGCGGGATGGAAGAAGATCCGCGTGACGCTGATCGAGGCGGACGACCAGACCGCCGCGATCATGACGACGACGGAGAACATCCAGCGCGAGGATCTGAATCCGATCGAAGAGGCGGTCAGCTACAAGACGCTTCAGGACCGCTTCAACCTCACGCAGGCCGACGTCGCCGAGAAAGTCGGCCGCGGGCGTGCGACGGTGGCGAACGCGGTCCGTCTTCTCGAGCTTCCCGACGAGGTGAAGGTGCTCGTTCAGGACGGGCTCGTCTCGGTCGGCCATGCCAAGGTTCTTCTTTCGCTCGACGGCGAGAAGGAGCGCGTGTTGCTGGCCCGCGACTGCGTCAACGACCAGCTGACGGTCCGCGCGCTGGAGAAGAGGATCGCGCGGCTTCGTGCGCCGGTTCCCGAGCGTCCCCGCGGGACACCCGATCTGCCCGACGGGTATGTCAAAAGCCTTTCCGAAAAGCTCAAGCGCCATTTCGGGTGTGCGGTACGGCTGGCCAGTGGCGTCACGCATGCCAACGGCAAGCATACCAAGGGGCTTCTCGAAATCGATTTCTTCGACAACGACGACCTTGACCGGATTATCCGCATGATCGGCGTCGAGGTGGACTGACGCGATGCTGTCTCTCTTTCTGGCGGCGTCGCTCGCCTTTTCCCCTGCCGATGCGCGCATTTCATTCACGGCTGCCGAGGGGCTCGTGACGAAATGCACCCCCCGCGACCCCGGAACGGTCGGCGCTCAGATTGCGGCCAACTACATCCTCGACACGGCGAGTGCGGCCGGGGCCGACGTTCGCCGCGACAGGTTCTCCGCGCCGACGCCGAAGGGCGAACGCAAGTTCACCAATCTCTACGCCGAATTCCAGTCCGATCCCGAATCTCCCTGGATCGTCCTCGTTTCCCACTACGACACCAAGCCCGGCGTTGCATGCCCGGGTGCCAATGACGGCGCATCGACGAGCGGACTTTTGGTCGGCCTCGCAAATGCCCTCTCCGCCTGGCGCACGCCCCGCGGAAACGTCATGCTGATCTGGACGGATGGCGAGGAATGCTTCGAAAGCTATTCCGAGAACGACGGGCTCTTCGGCTCGAAGCGGGCCGCGCAGGTGCTCAAGGACCGTAAGCTTAACGTCAAGGCCGTCATTTGCCTCGACATGCTTGGCGATCGGGACCTGAACGTCGAGATTCCGAGGAACGGCACTCCCGCGCTCGCCAAGCTCGCGCTGTATGCGGCGAAGAAGGCCGGAATGTCCGACAAGGTCCGCCTTGCAGACTGCATCGTGACCGACGACCACGTGCCGTTCCTGTCTGCCGGATTCAAGGCAATCGACCTCATCGACTTCAAGTACGGCAGCACGCCGGACGCCAACGACTACTGGCACACGCCGGCGGACACGATGGATAAGGTTTCCGAGGATTCGCTCCTCGCCGTCGGACGCCTCGTCGTCGAGCTGCTTAACGTCCTCCTGACGTAAGTCGCACCTGGCGCTCGTCACGTCATGCAGCCTCGGGATTCGTTTTCTACCGCGTCAGATCAGATTTTCAGAAGGTGCTTGCGGAGCGCGATGGCGACGGCTTCGGTGCGGCTGGCCGCGCCCAGCTTGCTGAAGAGTTTCGCGATGTGCGTCTTCACGCTCTCGGCGCTGATGTCGAGCTGAGTGGCGATCTGCGTGTTGCTGAGGCCGCGCGTGATGGACTCGAGAATCTCGTGCTGGCGCGGCGAGAGTCCGGGAACGGGCGGTTCTTCGGCGAGGAGCTGCTCGACGTCGTCGGCGATTACCTGTCCGCCGCTTGAGACCTTTCGGATGGCGGAAATGAGCTTGCCATTGGCCGTGCTCTTGAGCAGAATGCCCGCGGCTCCGGCCTTCAGCGCGGCCTGCATCTCCTCTGCGGCCCCGAATGACGTCAGGATCAGGCATTTGCATCCCGGTAGCCGCCTGTGCAGTTCCGCCGTAGCCGCGACACCGTCCATCTTCGGCATCACGAAATCCATGATGACAACGTCCGGGCGGAGTTTCATCGCCTTGGAGACCGCCAGTTCTCCGTTCGCGGCTTCGCCGACGATTTCAAAACCATCCTGCGCGCCCAGAAGCATGGCAAGACCCATGCGCACGATGGCGTGGTCGTCGGCGATCAGAATGCGAATATTATCCATGGAAAGATTGTACCATAGAAAATCGGATGGGGTCATTCCCCTGGACGGGGGAATGGGTCTTTCGGCAGCGGCAGCGAAATCGTCGCCTTCGAGCCCTTGCCGGGCCGGCTGTCGATCTTCATCTCGCCATTGAGTCGGTCGAGCCGCTCTTTGATGCCCTGAAGGCCGAAGTGCCCTTCGGTGATGCCTGGGGCAAGGTCGGGGTCGAAGCCGTCTCCGTTGTCCTTGACGGAGAAGACGAGCCGATCGCCCTCGATCGCGCCGGCGATCCAGACGGACGAGGCCTTGCCATGCCGGATGGCGATAAGCGGATTTTT
>CAZYQF010000052.1:0-9799 GCA_964650165.1 uncultured Lentisphaeraceae bacterium | reverse complement strand
GGAGCGACCGTCTACGGCGTGAGGCCCGGACGGCCCGTCCTCTGGCGTCTCCCGGTGACGGGCGAGCGTCCGATGAAGATCGCCGCGGCGAAAGTTCCCGAGGGGCTTTCCTTCGACCCTGCGAGCCAGGTTCTCTCCGGCGTGCTTCCGTCCGCCGGCGACTATCGGATTTCCTTCACCGCGTCGAACGCGAAGGGGACCTGTTCGCGCGATCTCCTCGTCCGCGTCGGCGACACGATTTCGCTGACGCCGGCGATGGGCTGGAACAGCTGGAACTGCTTTACACAGCAGGTGAGCGCCGAGAAGGTGAAGAGCGCGGCGGATGCGATGATCGCCTCCGGTCTCGCCGACCACGGCTGGAGCTACATCACGGTCGACGACTTCTGGCAGACCTATCATGGCAAGGAGGCGCAGTATCTCAACGACAGGAGCCTTGCCGGGCCGGCGCGCGAGGCGGACGGCACCATCGTGGTCAACGCGCGATTCGGCTCGATGAAGGCGCTCGCCGACTACATCCACGCGAAGGGGCTCAAGGCCGGACTCTACTCGTCGCCCGGACCGTACACCTGCGGAAGCTGCACGGGAAGCTACGGACACGAGCTTCAGGATGCGGCGACCTACGCCGCGTGGGGATTCGACTTCCTCAAGTACGACTGGTGCAGCTACGGCGACAAGGCCTTCGGCAAGGATCACTGGCGATGGGCGTATCCCTACTGGATTATGGGCAACGCCCTCAAGGCCCAGGACCGCGACATCGTCTTTTCTCTCTGCGAGTACGGCGTCGAGAACGTCTCCGCCTGGGGCAACCTCGTCCACGGACAGAGCTGGCGCACGACGGGCGACGTCTTCGACACCTGGCGGTCGATCAGCGAGGCGATCGAGCTTCAGAGGCGCCTTTTCATGTACTCGAAGCCGGGCGCCTGGAACGACCCCGACATGCTCTGCGTCGGCAAGATGAGTTGGAACGGATTCGCGGGCTCGCGGCTCGCTCCGAACGAGCAGTACACCCACATCTCGATCTGGGCGCTCGTCGGCTCGCCGCTGATGATCGGCTGCGACATGACGCGGCTCGACGACTTCACCTATTCGCTCCTGTCGAACGACGAGGTCATCGCCATCGACCAGGATCCGCTCGGCGCAGGGGCCGGTGTCGTCGCCGAGGGACCGGACTGGGAGATCTGGGCGCGGCCGCTCGCGAACGGCTCGATCGCCGCCGGACTCTACAACAAGTCCGACAAGGAGCAGCAGATCGTCTTCGACATGGAATCGCTCGGACTCGAGTGCAAGTGGACCGTCCGCGACGTCTGGGTGCAGGAGGACGTCGGCGTCTTCCTCGGACGCTATTCCGCCTCCGTCCCCGGGCACGCGACCCATCTCGTCACGTTTACGCCCAGAGCCTGCGGAAAGCTTCGTGCGGGCCTGCTCGACATCCGCGACAACGCCTGGAACCTGCTGATGACGCGCGACGGCAAACCTCAGTGACATGAAGAGAACCGTCGCCGCCGATCTCGCCCCGCTCGTCACGGCGTGATCGTGATTGTCCGATTTTTCGGCCTTTTTATGTGAATAATCGCAGAATCTCGGCAACAGGCACTACGTATTGTGGTATAATACTTGGCCATTAACGAGGTTTTGTGATGGCTGACTGTTCAAAGATTCGGAAGTTCAAGGATGCGGACGATTACCGCAAGAATTTCATCGTCCAAGGCGAAATCGACAAGTATCTTCCCGGCGGCAAGCATTTCATCGACGAAGCGCTGATCAGCAAGCTGATCGCCGACACCGACGGCAAGGAACCGGACCCGGTCCGGGTCCGCGAGATCATCGCGAAGTCGGAATCCACCTGCGAGACGCTCCATCCGGAGGAGACCGCGGTCCTGATGCAGGTGAAGGATCCGGTTCTTCTCGAGGAAATGCGCGCGGCGGCTGACCGGATCAAGCACAAGGTCTACGACAACCGGATCGTGGTCTTCGCGCCGCTCTACATGTCCAATCTCTGCGTGAACGGCTGCAAGTACTGCGGCTTCCGCGAGGGAAACGACCAGCAGAAGCGCCGCGTCCTCACGATGGACGAGCTCAAGGAGGAAATTGACGTCCTCGCCGGCCGCATCGGACACAAGCGACTCATTGCCGTCTACGGCGAGCACCAGACGACCTCGACGGAGTACATCGCCAACACGATCGAGACCTGCTACAACCGTCAAGTCAAGGCGCCGCGGACCGGCGCGCCCGTCGGCATCCGCCGCGTGAACGTCAATGCCGCGCCGCTTCCGGTCGACGACCTCAAGGTTCTCCGCTCCGTCGGCATCGGCACGTTCCAGGTCTTCCAGGAGACGTACAACCGCAAGCTTTACGAGGAGATGCATCCGTCGTGGAGCGTGAAGGGCAACTACGACTGGCGCACGACCTGCTTCCACCGCTGCATGGAGGCGGGTGTCGACGACGTCGGCCTCGGCGTCCTGTACGGACTCTGCGACTGGCGCTACGAGCTGCTCGCGACCGTCATGCACGCCCGCGACCTCGAGCGCTGGTTCAACATCGGGCCGCACACGCTGTCGTTTCCGCGACTCGAGCCGGCTTCCGGGACGCGCGTTCCGGAAGAGTCGCCGTGGCTCATCGACGACGAGACCTTCGCGCGCATCGTCGTGATCGCCCGCCTGAGCGTCCCCTACACGGGCATCATCATCACCGCCCGCGAGAGCCCCGGGTCCCGCAACCGTGTCCTGCATCACGGCATGACCCAGCTCGACTGTTCCTCGAACATCGCGATCAAGGGCTACAGCGACTTCGCGAACGAGGCGCACCAGGAGAAGGAACGCCAGCAGTTCATGCTCGGCGACAACCGCTCGCTCGACGAGATGGTCCGCTATCTCGCGTCGCAGGACATCATCACCAGCTTCTGCACCGCGGGCTACCGCTGCGGCCGCACGGGCGGGTGCATCATGGACGCGCTCAAGACCGGCCGCGAAGGCAAGTTCTGCAAGATCAACGCGGTCCTGACGTTCCGCGAGTGGCTGGACGACTTCGCCTCGCCGGAGACGCGCGAGATCGGCGGCCGGATCATCGAGAAGGAGCTGGCCGGCATCCGCGAGTGGCTTCCGAAGTTCTATCCGTCGGTCCTGAAGCAGTACGAGGCGACCTGCCGCGGCGACCGCGACCTCTTCTTCTGATTTAAGGTCCCGTAGTCCCTGTTTTTTTGATATACTAGGCCGAAATTAGAGGTAGTACAGATGACGTTGGCAGAACTTGAGAATGCACAGGCCGAGAGCCTGAAGGAGATCGCGGCGGCGGCCGATGCCGCGGCCGTGGAGGCGCTTCGCGTCAAGTACGTCGGCCGCAACGGCTCCATCCCCGCGTTGATCAAGGCCATGAAGGACGTCCCGCAGGAGGAACGTCCGGCCTTCGGCAAGGCCGTTCAGGCGTGGAAGGCGGCTTTTGAAGCCGAGCTTCAAAAGAGATCTCAGATTTCAGATCTCGGATCTCAAAAGGTCGATGCCGACCTGACGCTTCAGGGCCGCTGGAAGGCGCTCGGCGTCAAGCATCCGCTCTCCCGCGTCATCGAGGAGTCCGCGGCGATCTTCGGCAAGCTCGGTTTCACCGTCGCGGACGGTCCGGAGCTCGAGAACCGCTTCAACAACTTCACGGCGCTCAACACGTGCGCGCACCATCCGTCGATGGACCGCAGCGACACGTTCTGGTTCGGCGAGGACTGCCTCCTGCGCACCCAGACCTCGCCCGTCCAGATCCGCACGATGATGGACAACAAGCCGCCGATCCGCGTGATCTGCCCCGGCCGCACCTATCGCCGCGACACGACGGACGCCACGCACAGCGCGAATTTCCACCAGATCGAGGGCCTTTACGTCGACACCAAGCCGGTGAGCCTCGCAGATCTCAAGAGCGTTCTCGCGTATTTCGCGAAGGAGATGATGGGCGACGGCGTCACCGTCCGTTTCCGTCCGCACTTCTTCCCGTTCACCGAGCCGTCGGTCGAGGTCGACTTCACCTGCCACGTCTGCAAGGGCAAGGGCTGCAACGTCTGCAAGCAGTCCGGCTGGATCGAAGTCGCGGGCGCCGGCATGGTCGATCCGCGCGTGTTCCAGCACGTCGGCTACGACCCCGAGCAGGTTTCGGGCTACGCGTTCGGCTTCGGCATCGAGCGCATCGCGATGATCAAGTACGGCATTCCTGACATCCGCTGGCTGTATGAGAACGACGTCAGGTTTCTGTCGCAGCTGGCCTGAGGCCGGCACGGGGCGAGTCGCATGAAGGAAGGAGGACATCGACATGATGACCATTTACAAATGGGAAAACGGCGGACTCAGGGAGTCTCCCGAGATCTCTCCTTCGTGCTGGATCAACCTCGTTGAGCCGACGACGACCGAACTCGAACAGGTCCTGTCCCACAGCCAGGTTCCCCGGGACTTCCTCACCGACCCCCTCGACATCGACGAACGTCCGCGTTTCGACTACGAGGACGGGGCGACGCTGCTGATCGTCCACGTTCCGCGGCCGATTGTGCCGGAGGACGACGAGGAGGCGGTCTCTCCCTACCGCACCGTGCCGCTCGGCATCATCATCTACAACCAGGTCGTGATCACCGTCTGCAGCGCGCAGACTCCCGTCACGACGGCGTTTCTCGACCAGATCCGCCGCGTGTGTCCGCCGGCGGACAGCTTCCGCTTCGCGTTCCGCCTCCTGTGGCACGCGGGCGTGCTGTTCCTCCGCTACATCAACGACGTCCACGGGCGCACGAGCTACCTCGAGGACGAGCTGCACGAGTCGATTTCCAACGAGGTTCTCCTCAAGCTCTTCCAGATCGAGAAGACGCTCGTCTACTTCACGACGGCGCTGAAGGCCGACACGATCGCGCTGGCCCGCGCGAACACCGCCCGCCAGCTTCAGCTTTCGGAAGACGACCGCGACTATCTCGAGGACGCGATGGTCGAGTATCAGCAGGCCCTCGAGACCGCGACGATCCACGCGAACATCCTGAACGGGACGCTGGATACCTTCGCGTCCCTCATCAACAACAACCTGAGCATCGTGATGAAGTACATGACGGCGGCGACGATCATGCTCGCGGCCCCGACCTTGATCGCGTCGCTCTATGGCATGAACATCGGGCTGCCGTTCCAGGCCAATCCGCATGCCTTCGCCATCGTCATGGGCGTCATCGGCGTGCTGGTCGTGGCAGTCGGCGCCGTGTTCTTCGTGCTCTCCCGCAAACGGATTTTCTGATATGAACGTCGTCTCTCTCGTCGGTCGCCCGAACACGGGCAAGTCCGCGCTCTTCAACCGCATCGCGCGGAAGCGCGTGGCGATCGTCTTCGACCAGCCCGGCGTGACACGCGACCGCGTGACCCGGGAAGTCGACGTGCTCGGACGCAAGATCATGCTCGTCGACACCGGCGGCATCGCCTTCGACCGTCGCGTCACCGGCGATCCCCTGGACGAGGAGACGAAGAGCCAGGCGGCGCTTGCGGTCGAGGACAGCGCGGTCTGCGTCATCGTGGTCGATACCCGGGACGGAATCACGCCGCTCGACAGCGAGGTCATCCAGCGCATCCGCAAGTCGGGCGTTCCGTGCGTCATCGCAGCGAACAAGTGCGACACCGCCGACGACGACTGGCGGGCCGCGGAATTCGAGCGGTTCGGGCTTCCCGTGTTCCCGACTTCCGCCGAGCACGGACGCGGCGTCGAGGCGCTCGTCAAGGATGTCATCGCGCGGCTCCCGTCCGCCAACGCCGAGGAGGAGGCCGCGAAGCGTCCGCTCCGGGTCGCGATCGTCGGACGCCCGAACACCGGCAAGAGCTCCTACGTCAACCGCCTTCTCAACGCCCCGCGGGTCATCGTCTCCGAGATCCCGGGCACCACCCGCGACGCGGTCGAGGTTCCGTTCACGATCGGCTCGGGACCCGACGCGCGCCGCTACATGCTCGTCGACACGGCCGGCATGAAGCCGCACACGAAGATGTCCAAGACGTCCGTCGACAACTTCTCGCTCTTCCGTTCGGAAGAGGCGATCGCGGAGGCTGACGTCGTCGTCCTGGTGCTCGATCCGAAGATGGGACCGACCATGCAGGACAAGCGCATCGCAGGCAAGATCCTCGACGCACACAAGGCCTGCGTGATCCTGATGAACAAGTGGGACCTCGCCCAGGAGGACGGAATCACCGAGACCAAGGCGTCGGAAGCTCTCCGGAAGATGATGCCGTTCCTCAATTTCGCCCCGGCCGTCTACTGCTCCAACAAGTCCGGATACAACATCCGCCGGACCGTCGAGGCGATCGACCGCGCCGCCGCGAGCGCGAGCGAGCGCATTCCGACGGGCATGCTCAACAACGCGATCACCAAGGCGACCAAGAAGACGCTCTCGCCGATGATCAAGGGGAGGCGGCTCAAGATCTATTACGGACTTCAGGTGACGACGAATCCCCAGACCATCCGGCTGTTCGTCAACGATCCGAAGCTGGTTACGCCCGCCTACCTCTCGTTCATCGAGAAGAACATCCGGGCCCGCTTCGGTCTCGAAGGCGCGCCGCTGAGGATCTTCCTCAAGGCCCGCAGCCGCAAGGACCTCGGATCCTCCGGCGACGGCAAATAACCTGTTGACAATCCGTTGACAACTGTAGACATGCGGGGGGCCGAAAGACCTTCCGCAAATGCTATAATCACAGCATGATTGACATGAAGACACCGCCGAACAACGTCGAAGCCGAGAGGGCGGTTCTCGGGTGCATTCTTCTGGATACGACCGGACGCGACGAGCGCGTGATGGACATCTGCCAGTCCGCCGGTGTCGTCGCCGAGACGTTTTACGATCCGCGCAACCGCACGATCTATTCCGAGATGCTCGGGCTCTCCCGCGTCTCGAAGCCCCTCGACGCGCTGACGCTCATCGAGCAGCTTCGCGTCGGCGGAAAGCTGGAGGCGATCGGGGGCGCGGCCTACATCCAGTCCCTCCTCGACCAGACGCCGACGACGGCGCACGCCGAGTACTACATCGGCATCATCGTCGCCAAGCGCCTCCGGAGGATTCTCATCGAACAGGCCGCGAAGGTGGTCGGACGCTGCTATGACGAGGGTGAGTTCCCGGACTCGCAGGCGATCCTCGGCGATGCCGAGCGCTCGTTTCTCGAGATCGGCGTCCGCGCCGACGCGACGATGTCCTGGGACCAGGCCATCGACCAGAGCGTCAAGCGCATCGACGCGATGTTCGACTCCAACGGCAAGACGCTGGAAGGCCTCGCGACGGGCCTGACCCACCTGGACGAGAAGCTCCAGGGACTCAAGAATTCCGAAATGATCGTCATCGCGGCGCGTCCTTCCGTGGGCAAGACCTCGCTCGCGATGAACATCGCCGAGTCCTGCGCGCTCGGAATGGACATGAACAACGTGCCGATCAAGCAGGACGGCGGCCAGAAGCATCCGGTCATGATCTTCTCCCTGGAAATGCCAGTCGAGGCCCTCACGAAGCGCATGGTCGCCGGCCGGGCGCACATCAACACCTGGCGGCTCAACCGCGGACTCTGTGCGAAGAGCGAGAAGGCGCTGATGGTCAACAACCTGAACGTCGCCGCCTCCGACCTCCGCGGCGCGCCGATCTTCGTCGACGACACGGCCGGCCTCGACATCATGGACCTCCGGGCGCGCGCGCGGCGCGCCAAGAAGCAGCACAAGATCGAGCTGATCGTGATCGACTACCTCCAGCTCTGCACGTGCCGCGAGGCCGCCCGCCAGGGCAGCCGGCAGATCGAGGTCTCGACGATCTCGCAGCAGATCAAGGCGATGGCCAAGGAGCTCAAGATCCCCGTGATCGTCCTCTCCCAGCTGTCGCGTGCGAACGAGCAGCGCAACGACAAGGAGGAGAAGCCGAAGCTTTCGGACCTCCGCGACTCGGGCGCGATCGAGCAGGATGCGGACGTCGTGTTCCTGCTGCGCCGTCCGTCCCGCACCGTGACCTCGAAGGACTCGAACGACGAGACCCTTGCGATCGTCGACGTCGCCAAGAACCGCAACGGCGAGATCGGCGAGGTCAAGGTCAACTTCTACCGCGAGTGGGTCCGCTTCGGCGACCGCGAGCTCGAGCGCAAGGAGGATGACAACTACCAGTCCTCCGAAACGACGCCCGAGGGCCGCGACTACGCGCAGGATCCGATGCTGTAGGTTTTTCCCGTCATTCCGGAGATATGAAAATGAACAGAGTTCTCGTGTCGCTGGCTTTCGTTGCCGTCATTTCGTCAGCCGGCGTCGCGTCGCGGCCGGCGCCGCGTCCCGCCCTGCTGGAGCGGCTCGATTCGGAAAGCGGAGACCTCATCGGCATCGTCCACTGGGGGCTCAACACCTACACCGACCGCGAGTGGGGCTACGGCGACGAAGACCCGAAGCTTCTGAATCCTTCGGCCTTCGACGCGGACCAGATCGTCGGGGCGTGCAAGACGGGCGGACTCGGCGGACTCGTCATCGTCGCCAAGCACCATGACGGCTTCTGCCTGTGGCCCACGAAGACGACGGAGCACAACATCTCCAAGTCGCCGTTCCGCGGCGGGGAGGGCGACTACGTTCGCGAGATGTCCGACGCCTGCCGCAAGGCCGGACTCAAATTCGGCGTCTACGTCTCGCCCTGGGACCGCAACAACGCGGCCTATTCGACGCCGACGTATGTCGACCTCTACCATGCTCAGATCAAGGAGCTGCTGGACGGCGCCTACGGGCCCGTCTTCGAGATGTGGTTTGACGGGGCGAACGGCGGTGACGGCTATTACGGCGGCGCACGCGAGGCGCGCCGCATCGCGGAGGGCTATTACCGTTTCGACGAAGTCTTCGGATTCGTCCGGAAGCTTCAGCCGAAGGTCTGCATCTTCGCTGGCGAGGAAGATGATTCCGACTTCCGCTGGCCGGGTAACGAGCAGGGAATCCTTGATCCGGATTCGCGCGCGACGGTCTGTACGGTCGGCGGATACGCCGACGGGAAATACGGCAATCCCGCGTACGGGAAGGAGATCAATACCGGGACGATCGGAGGGACGAATTGTTTCTTCCGCGTCTGCGAAGCCGATTTTCCCCTCCGCCCCGGCTGGTTCTACCATGCCCGGGAACACGGCCAGACGAAGACCGCGGCCTATCTCATGAAATGCTATTTGCGCACGGTCGGCAACGGCGGCACGATGAACCTTGGCATCGCTCCCAACCGCGACGGACGTCTTGACGACGAGGACGTGAAGGCGCTGGCGGGATTCACCGCGCTCCGAAAGGCGTTCTTCGCGCACGAGGTAAAGGATCTCGACAAGCCGTTCAACGTCGTGGTGATGTCCGAAGACATCGCAAAGGGCGAGCAGGTTGACGGATGGGAGCTGGCCGTGAATGAGAAGACCGTGTTGTCCGGAAAGTCGATCGGACGTCGTCGCATCCGCGTCCTCGGCGCGCCCGCGTCGTTGAAGGCTCTTCACGTCCGCGCGTCATCGGCCGACGGCCAGCCCGTGAACCTGTCCGTCCGCGCCTATCTTGTCTCCGAGAGTCTCCTGAAGCTGATCTCGTCCGCAACGTCCGACGGCGGCGAGACAGACACGGCGAAGTGGATGACCGGCGTCCAAAAAGAAGCGAAGTGAGGATTCTGGACCGACGTCAGGCGACTTGAACGTCGGTCAGGCAGCGGCGGATCTTGAAGTCAGTTTCCTTTCCGCAGCGCGTCTGGACGGCGAGCTGGTATTTGCCACGCTCGACTGTGCCGCGGAAGACGCACGCGGGCCCTTCTGCAATAGCGGTCAAAAGGTGCGCCTGAAACCAAGCTAAGAAT
>CAZYQF010000051.1:0-9886 GCA_964650165.1 uncultured Lentisphaeraceae bacterium | reverse complement strand
GGCCGCGATCTCGTTTTGCTGCGCGACGAGCCCGGCGGCTCCGTACATCTTGCGGAGCTTGGGCTTTTCGATCTTTCCGGTCGGATTGCGGGGAACTTCCGCAAAAATGACCTTGCGCGGACGCTTGTAGCGGGGAAGGTCCAGGCAGAAGTCCTCGACCTGCCGTTCGGTGAGCGTCTGCCCCTCCTTCACGGAGACGATCGCCGCCGCGATCTCGCCGAGCCGCGAATCGGGAAGTCCGATCACCGCCACGTCCTTGACCGCGGGATTCGCCCGGAGGAAGTCCTCGATCTGCACCGGATAGAGGTTCTCGCCGCCGGTGATGATCACGTCCTTGGCGCGGTCCACGAGGTAGATGAAGCCGTCGCGCTCCTCGGCCATGTCACCCGTCAGCAGCCAGCCCGGCTCCTTCATGATTTCGGCGGTGGCCGCGGGATTCTTGTAATATTCCTTCATCACGCCCGGTCCCTTGAGCGCGAGCTCGCCGACCTCTCCCGGCCGGACGGGCGTCTTGCCGTCGGATGCGACGATCTTCGTCTCCCAGCCGTAGCCCGCGACGCCGATCGCGCCGACATGGGCGATGTTCTCGACGCCGAGATGAACGGCACCCGGGCCAGTCGACTCGGAGAGTCCGTAGTTGGTGTCGTAGTCGTGATGCGGGAAGACCGCCTTCCAGCGCCGGATGAGAGACGGCGGGACCGGCTGCGCGCCGATGTGCATGAGCCGCCAGTGTCCGAGACGGTATTCCTCGAGCTTCACGTCGCCGCGGTCGATCGCGTCCAGGATGTCCTGCGCCCAGGGTACGAGCAGCCACACGATCGTGCAGCCCTCCTCGCTCACCGCGCGGACGATCCATTCGGGCTTCACGCCCTTGAGGATCACGGACTTCCCGCCGACGAGGAAGCTTCCGAACCAGTGCATCTTGGCGCCGGTGTGGTAGAGCGGCGGAATGCAGAGGAAGCAGTCCTCCTTCCGCTGCCCGTGATGGGCCTGCTCGACCCGGCAGCTGTGCAGCAGGCAGCTGTGCCGGAGGACGATCGCCTTCGGAAAGCCGGTCGTGCCGGACGAGAAGTAGATCGCCGCCTCGTCGTCCGGGACCATGCGGACCGCCGGCGACCTCGAGGAGCAGTAGGGAACGAGATTGCGGTAGGGCTCCGCGAAGGAGGGGCAGTCGTCGCCGACGTACAGCCGCATCTTGAGGCGCGGCACGCGGTCGACGATCTGCTCGACGCGGCCGGTGAACTCGGGGCCGAACACGAGGACGTCCGCGTCCGCGAGCTCGAGGCAGTACTTGATCTCGTCCGCCGTGTAGCGGAAGTTGAGCGGCACCGCCAGGCAGCCCGACTTCAGGACGCCGAAGTAGATCGGCAGCCACTCGAGGCAGTTCATCAGCAGGATCGCGACCTTGTCGCCGCGCCGGAGTCCGCGCGACAGGAGGAAGTTCGCGAACCGGTTCGCCTTCTCGTCGAACTGCGCCCAGGTCATCTCGCTCCGGAACGCCTCGATCGGCGAGGATTCGATCAGCGAATACTCGCGCCAGGTCGTGTGCCGCGCCTCGAGCTCCTGGGGGTTGATCTCGACCAATGCGACGTCAGCAGGCCATTCGGCCGCATTGCGCTCGAGGATTTCGGTGATGTTGTTCGCGTCATCGGTGCTCTTCATGGGCATGGTCACTTGGCTTTCTTTTCCTCGGCGATCGCCGCCTTGAGCTCGTTGATCTGGTCTTTGTACGCCTCGCCCTCCTCGGGAAAGGTCTTCATGAACAGCTGCATGTATTTCAGAGCCTCGGCCGGATTGGACTTCACGAGCGCGGAGATCTCCTCCCGGATCTCGGCCTTGCCGGCGTCGAGCGCCGAGAGGATGTCCTTCGCCTCCTGGCACTGCTGCTGCATCGCCGGCGGAAGCTTCTTCATCTTCTCGAACTTCTTGACGTCGGCCTCGAGCCTCTTGACGTCCGACTTGATCGAGTTGCCGAGCTTGAATTTCTTCTGCAGCGGCTTGTACCTGCGGAACGAGACGCCCGGCACGATGTCCGGCGGCAGCCCGACGTTGCCGATCGCCGTCACGAGGGCCTCGGTCGCCTCGCGTTCGGAATTCCCGGAGTACGCCAGCTTTCCGCGGTGGTTGATGACGTACAGGAACGGGATGCCCCGGAACTGCGGCTCGCTGACGTGACGGGCCCGTTCGTAGACCGGAAAGGTCAGCTTGTTCTGGGCGACCAGCGCCGCGACTTCGGCGGGCCTGCGTCCCTGGCAGTGCGAGCCGATCAGCACGAACGGCTTCGACTTGAACGCCTGCCAGAGCTGCTCCATGCGGGGCAGGAGCGCGCGGCACGGCGGACAGTTCACGCCCCAGCAGTCGACCAGCACGACCTTTCCGAGAAGGTCCTTTTCGGCGATCTTCGGACCCGAATAGTACTGGTCTTCGCCCAGTCCCTGCCACATCGGTTCCGCGGCCGCGACGGTTGCCGTGGAAAAAACCATCGCGGCACCAACAATCAGTCTCGCATTCATCATTTTCCTCCCAGCCGCGCCGACGTCCACATGAGCTCGGCGATGCAGTTCTTGGCCTCTTGGGACACCACGTCCCGCGCGCTCGCCTTGAGATCGGCGAACTGCCGGATGGCGAGATCGACCTTCTCCGTGCTGAGCCGACGCGCCGCTGCGTCCTTGAAATCGTAGTCCTTCGCCTGGCGCGCGAGGCGCTCGAGCTTCGCGAGGCGCTTCACCTCCTCGTCCGAAGAAAGCCTCGCGTAAGCCTCGTCGTAGGCGGCGGCCTCTTTCGGAAAGGCCTTGCGGAATTCCTCGAGCTCGAGGAGCGCCCGTCCGGGAAGGACGTCGATGTCGAAGTCGATGTAGTGCTTCCACTGCTTCGGCGTCTGCGGACCGCGCTGCGCCATCAGCGCGCCCGCGACCACGCCGAGCGCGCGACGGTCGTCGACGCCGCGGTAGACCACCTTGCCGGTCGACTCGAGGACGTAGAGATAGCCGTCGTCGGACTCCTTTCCCCGCGGCTCGTTGTCGACATCCGCAAGACCCGCATCGGCATAGATCGGATACGTGAGATCCAGTCCCTCGACGATGCGCCGGATCTTCTCCTTCCCCGCGGCGCCGCGGTGGCTGCCGATCAGGACGAACTGCTTCATCTTGAAGATGTTCCAGGCCTCCTCCATGCGTTGCATCGCCTCCGCACTGGAGCGGCTCCCGTAGTCGCGGCAGTCGACGAGCACGACCTTGCCCCGCAGATAGCCGGCGGACGCGACGCGCCCGCCGAGATGATGGGGTTCGTCGAGGTTGCGCCAGGCGACCGGGGTCGCGGCAAAGACGGCGACGGACCAAAGTGCCGCCGCGACTGTGAGAAGAAAGATTTTCAGAACGGGCTTTTGTCCGAGATGACTCACGAAATGTTACTCTTTCCGCCTTCAGGTTTTTAAACGTTGTCATTATATCACTTTATGTTATAATGCGGATAGTGAAAAAAGGAGCGTCATGTCTCAAGACCGCGCTTCTCGCGGTTCTTGCTGGCCTCGCCGCCGTCTGCACGGCGAATACGGCTCCTGCACCCCTGATTCCCGCCCGGGAATGGACGATGATCCGGCAAATCGCCGTCAACTACGACCTGACCGACGAGCAGACGTGGAAGCTCGCCGCCATCCGCCGATACGAGAACGGACGCCCCGGACTCGAATTCGGCATCGGCGGGCCCATGAACTCCGGCCACCGCGCCCACCGCTATCGCGACGGCGTCAAGTCCTTCTACGTCCAGGGCTCCTGGGCCGCCGGAACCCTGAAGAAAAACGCCAAGGACTCGCCGCTCGTCTTCGCCGCCCGGTACTGCCCGCTCACGCCGAAAAAATGGAGGGACGCGATCGACTCCCTGATTTCGCGCCTTAAAGCGGAAAACAAGTACAAGCTCCCCGGCAAAAAGCCCGGGAAGCGGGATCTCTCATTCCCCTAACGCACGGACGAGGAACGGAATCGCCCGCTCGAAGCTGACCCCGTACCAGTGTCCGTCGTCAGTCTTCGAGATCGCCTCGCAGACGACGTCCGCGGCGAGCGCCGCCGCCTCGAGGGCCGACTTCCCGCGCAGCACCGCTCCCGCGAAGACCGCGGCGTAGACGTCGCCGGTCCCGTGGCTCGTCTTCGCGAGCCGAGGATTGAAATCGTAGGCAACTGACGTGCCGTCGGAAACCGCGCTGCCGAGCTCGTCGGCGGAAAAGCTTACGCCCGTCATCACGACGTTCTTCGCGCCGAGTCCGTGAAGCCCCGCGATCAGGTCCTCGAGCTCCGCGCGCGAATAGCCCGCGAGCTTCGGCTCCCGGCCGAGGAGAAACGCCGCCTCGGTCAGGTTGGGAAGAACGTAGTCCGCGCCCTTCACGAGCCGGGCCATCTTCGACGGAAAGTCCGCGGCGAAGCCGGCGTAGAGGACGCCGTGGTCCGCCATCGCGGGGTCCACGATCCGGATCGCGCCCTCGTTCGCACACGAGCCCATGATCGAGAGGATCGGGTCGATGTGGCTCTCGCAGACGTACCCCGTGTAGAACGCGTCGAACGCGATGCCCTGCTCGACCCACTTCGCCTCGACCTTCGGAAGCTCGGCCGTCAGGTCGGCGAAGCTCCAGGAGCGGAATCCGCCCGTGTGGTTGGAGAGAATCGCGGGAGGGAGCACCGCGCACTCGACGCCGCAGGCGCTCACGAGCGGCAAGGCCACCGTCGTCGAGCACTGTCCGACGCAGCTGATGTCCTGGATGGTGAGAAGCCTTTTCATCGCCTGTTCCTGCCTTTCGCAGTCTTAGAAGAAAGTCATCTGCCCGGGCATCTCCGAGAGGCGCTTGCGCGGCTTGCGGACGGCCTTCTCCTTCCCGGTGACGTCGAGCTCGTTCGCTTCGAGATTCCGGAGGATCTCCGCGGCGCGGTCGACGACCTCCTGCGGAAGCCCCGCCATCGCGCCGACGTGAATGCCGAAGCTCTTCTCGGCGACGCCCGGGACGATGCGCCGGAGGAATACGATCCGCCCGCCCTCATCCTTGACCTTCACCGTGTAGTTCTTGACCCCCTCGAAGGTGTCCGCGAGGTCCGTCAGCTCGTGATAGTGGGTCGCGAAGAGCGTCTTGGCCTTCGCCTGCGCCTTGCCGTGCAGGTACTCGGCGACCGACCAGGCGATGGAGATGCCGTCGAAGGTCGAGGTGCCGCGGCCGATCTCGTCGAGGACGATCAGCGACTTCGGCGTCGCGTTGTTGAGGATGTTCGCGGTCTCCTGCATCTCGACGAGGAACGTGGATCTTCCCCGCGCGAGGTCGTCGCCGGCGCCGATGCGCGTGAAGACGCGGTCGAGGACGCCCAGCCGCATCGCGGCGGCGGGGACGAACGAGCCCATCTGCGCCATGATCGCGATCGTCGCGACCTGGCGGATGTAGGTCGACTTGCCGGCCATGTTCGGACCCGTGATCAGCATGACCTGGTCGGTGGTCGTGTTGAGAAAGACGGAATTCGGCACGAACGGCTCCGCGTCCGGGAGCTGTTCGACGATTGGATGGCGTCCGTCCGTGATCTCGAGGACGTCGGAGTCGTCGACGGCCGGCCTCACGTACCCCGCCGCGAGCGCGCGGTCCGACAAGGAGAGCGTCGCATCGAGGTCGCCGAGCGCCAGGGCCGTCTCCTGAATCGCAACCGTCTTCTCGGAAATCGTCGCGAGGATCTCGCGGAAGAGCCGCTGTTCGATCGCGACGGACTTGTCCTGCGCGCCGAGGACCTTGCGCTCGTACTCCTTGAGCTCCGGCGTCGTGTAGCGCTCGCCCGTCGTCAGCGTCTGGCGGCGCTCGTAGTCCGCCGGCGCCAGCGCGACCGAACCCTTCGGAATCTCGATCACGAAGCCGAAGGTCGAGACGTGCTTGACCCTGAGCTTGGCGAGGCCGGTCCGCGCCTGCTCCTTCGCCTGGTATTCGGCGAGCCACTGGTGTCCTTCGTGCGCGATCTGACGGAGCTCGTCGAGCTCGGCGTCGAAGCCGGGCGCGATGAAGCCGCCGTCCGTCATCATCACCGGCGCCTCCTCGGCGATCGCCCGGTCGATCAGGTCGACGACGTCCGGCTGCGGCGTTCCGACGCCGATTTCGGGCACCGGCCTCAGCGAAGTCGCAAGCGCCTTCAGGTCGCGCGGATTCGCCCGGCCCGAGGCGACTTTCTGGACGAGGCGCTCGAGGTCGCGGACGCCCGAGAGGAGAGTGCGGAGCCGCGCAAGCGCGGTGCGGTCGTCGACGTAGCCCTGGACGCGGTCGAGCCGCGCGTTGATGTCCGCGGACCGCGCAAGCGGACGCGCGATCCAGTTGCGGAGCGTCCGCGCGCCCATCGGGGTCTTGGTGACGTCGAGGACGCCGATCAGCGAGGCGTCCTTCGCGACGTCTCCGCCCGGCAGGAGCTGCAGATGGCGGACCGTCCCGCTGTCGAGGACGAGCCCGTCGTCCGACTGGCGGATCGACACCTTGCGGACGTGGCCGAGGCTGTGATGCAGCGTCGTGCCGACATAGTGGAGGAGCGCACCCGCGGCGGAAACGAGGTCGCCGCGTCCGGTGAGGCCGAACCCGTCCAGGCTCATCACCCGGAAATGGCGCGTGAGGCAGTCCGTCGCCGCATCGAGGGAGAACGTCCACCGGTTGTCGTCGTCCGCGACCAGCATCTCCGCGGGACGGACTCGCTCGAGCGCTTCGTCGAGCTTCTCGCGCGACGGGAACTCCTCCACGCCGAATTCGCCGGTCGCAAGGTCGAGCAGCGCGAGGCCGAGTCCGCTCGCCGCCGCCACGTAGTTGTTGACGGTCTCGTCGAGCAGTCCGTCCTCGGTCACCGTCCCCGGCGTGACGATCCGGGTCACTTCGCGGCGGACGAGCCCCTTGGCGGTCTTCGGGTCTTCCACCTGGTTGACGAGCGCCACGGTCTTGCCGGCGCGGATGGCCTTCGCGAGATACGCGTTGAGCGCGTGATAGGGGATGCCGCACATCGGCTGGCTGCCGCGGCGAGTCAGCGTCGCTCCGAGGATCGGAGCCGCGACAACGGCGTCCTCGCCGAACATCTCGTAGAAGTCGCCGAGGCGGAACATCAGGATCGCACCCCGCGGGACCTCGCGCTTGATCGCGAGGTACTGGCGCATCATCGGGGTGAGTTCGTCGCTCATTTGTTCTTCGTGGCCCAAATCGCCTGGCGGGCGACCCCGAGCATCAGCGCGGCGTCGTCCCGGGTGAACACGCCGCGGGAGAACACGCGGTGGAAGCCCTGCATGAAGTGCTCGGTCTGGACCGGCTCCATGAAGCCGATCTCGCAGAGCATCTCGGCCCAGTTCTTCATCAGCTGCATCTTCTGCGCCTGGGGCGCGGGCGGGGCCTTCTCGTGCGGCGGGACGTAGCTTCCCGCGGCGGTGAAGAACTCGTAGCAGGTGATGAGCACGGCCTGGGAGAGGTTGATGGAGGTGTAGCCCTCGTCCACGGGGATGCGGATGAGGTGGGTGCACTGGGCGACCTCCTCGTTGAGAAGGCCCTTGTCCTCGCGTCCGAAGACGAGCGCGACCGGGCCGGTCGCGGCCAGCGCGAGAAGGTCGGCGGCGCAGTCGCGCGGCGCCTTCACGTGCTGGCGGTAGAGGCCCTCGCGGGCCGTCGTGCCGACGACGGCGACGCAGTCGGCGACGGCGTCCTCGAAAGTCGCGAACTCCTCGCGGCCGGCGAGGATGTCCGTCGCATGCACCGCGAGCCGCTCGCCCTCCTCCCAGGAGTTCTGAAGATTCGGCGCCGCGAGGCGCAGGTGGCGGATTCCCATGTTGGCCATTGCGCGGCAGGAGGAGCCGACGTTGCCGGTGTAGAGCGTGCCGACGAGCACGACGCGGATGTTGTCGAGCGGATTCATCTTACCTGACGTCATTCTGAGGTCCCTGGCAGATGATGCCCTCGTAGACCAGCACGTGATCGGGTTCGCCGCGGGGGTTGACGGTCTTGCGGTAGACCTGGCACGAGAGGCCCGCCGCATGGTACATCCACTTCTCGTTGGAACTCTTGTACATGGTGCCGATCGGGAGCGGGTTCAGGCACTCGTAGGCGGTGAAGGCTTCGCCGTCGGGAAGCGTCACCCGGACGACCTTGTCGGAGAGCATCGTCATTTCCTTGCCGTTCGGCGCAAAGAACTTCGACGCGCGCTTCTTCCTGAGGTTTCCGTAGTCTGACACGATGATCTGGCCGTCCTCGTCGGTGAACATGAACGACTGCTGGGGCGTGAAGGTCGAGCATCCCGCGAGCAGGAGAAACAGGAAAGGAATGACTTTGTTCATGACAGCGCCCCCAGTTTCTTCGCCACGATCTGTCCGACCAGCTTGGGATCGGCCTTGCCCTGCGAAAGCTTCATGACCTGTCCGACGAAGAACCCCGCGGCCGCCTTCTTGCCGGCCTTGAAGTCCGCGACCGGACCCGGATTCGCCGCGACCGCCTGGTCGACGAAGGCCTCGAGCGCGCCCGTGTCGCTGACCGCGCCGAGCCCCCGCTCCCGGACGATCGCCTCGGGATCGCCGCCCTTCTCGAAGATCTCCGGAAGGAGCTCCTTGAGGGTCGGACCGTTGATTGTGCCGGCCGTCGCCAGGAACGAAAGCGCGGCCAGCTCTTCCGGCTTCATGACGCACTCGTCAATCGCCTTCCCGGTCGCGTTCATCAGGGCCATCACATCGCCCATGAAGAGATTGCAGAGCTGCTTGCAGCACTTCTTCTCTTCGCCTTTTCCCCTCGCCTTTTCCCTGATCGCGCCGCAGGTGCGCTCGAAGTAGTCGGCATTCGCCTTGTGCTGCGAGAGGACCTCGGCGTCGTACTCGGCGATGCCGTAGTCCGCGATCATGCGCGCGCGGCGCGCCTCGGGCTTTTCGGGAAGGAGCTTGCGCCATTCGGAGATCTGCTCCTCGGACAGCTCGACGGGGACGAGGTCCGGCTCGGGGAAGTAGCGGTAGTCGTGGGCGTTCTCCTTGGAGCGCATCGACGCGGTCTCCGTCGCCTCGGGGTCCCAGCGGCGGGTTTCCTGGACGATCGGGACCGAGCGGGCCACGCAGGCGCGCTGGCGCTTCGCTTCGTAGACGAGCGCCGCGTGGATGCCCGAGAACGAGTTCATGTTCTTGATCTCGACCTTCGTGCCGAGTTTCGAGAAGTCGATCGAACCGTCCGCCTTCACCGGGAGAACGCCGGGCTTGTCGCCCTTCGGACGGATGGAGATGTTGACATCCGACCGCATGTTGCCCTCTTCGAGGTTGCAGTCGCTGACGCCCGCGTAGACGAGCATCTCCTTGAGCGCCGTGAGATAGGCAATCGCGTCGTCCGCGGATTCCATGTCCGGCTCCGAGACGATCTCCATGAGGGGCGTTCCGCCGCGGTTGAAGTCGACGCCCGAGGTCGTCGCGTAGTGATTGATTTTCGCGGCGTCTTCCTCGAGGTGAATGTGGTTGATGCGGATGAACTTCTTCGTTCCGTCCGCGCGGACGATCTCGATGCCGCCGCCGAGGCAGAGCGGGTTGCCGTTCTCGGAGATCTGATAGTCCTTCGCCATGTCCGGATAGAAGTAGTTCTTCCGGTCGAAGGTCGCATGGCGGTTCACCTCGCAGCCGAGCATCATGCCGCTCATCACCGCGAGCTTGACCGCCTCCTTGTTCATCACCGGAAGCGCGCCCGGATAGCCGAGACAGACGGGGCAGACGTTCGTGTTGGGCTCGCAGCCGGTCTTGAGAAGGCACGAGCAGAACATCTTGGTGTTGGTCTTGAGCTGGACATGCGTCTCCAGCCCAATCGTATTCTCGAATTCCATAGGTTTGGTATTATACCAAAAAGGCCGCGGATTTTGATCGCTTCAGAGCTTGATCTTCCCCGAGGAAGTCCGGG
>CAZYQF010000050.1:0-9987 GCA_964650165.1 uncultured Lentisphaeraceae bacterium | reverse complement strand
CGTAAACTGCCGGACCTCGACTCGTATTGAGGGTCTTGGATTGAAGGGCGGTCGCATCGGCCGTGCGGCCCATTTCCCCGCCGAGCGCATCAAGCTCGTAAACAAGGTGGCTTTTGGCGAGTCCGCCGATTGACGGATTGCACGGCATGCGAGCAATCGCGTCTTTTCGCGTGGTAATGAGAAGGGTCGGAATGCCCATGCGCGCGGCTGCGAGAGCCGCCTCTGCGCCGGCATGCCCGCCTCCGACCACGATCACATTCGGACGAATGAGGACTTCTTGCATTTCGTACGAGATTATAGCAATTATCTACTGTCTTGTGAACAAAAAAAATACACGGGTTATGCGACATCAAAATAAAAATAAGTATCTAAATATGATGATTTATTTGAGACTTTGCGTAAATAAAAGGGGTATAGAGAATGTTATAAGCTTCAACTATCTACAGTTATCAATCGGTTATCAACATCCGAGATTAAGTGTTGAAAAAGTTCTATTTTAAGGTTGCGATTAAAAAATAACACGGATAGGAGGATAGCGGAAATCTGAACGCACGCGAGGTGTGTTAATGTAGAAACACGATACGAGTGAATCAAGGAGTTCGTGAAGGCCAGCAACCCGCAGGAGACGAATCAACGACCACGTCGCCGGCGTTCTCACTCAATGCAGAGGAGTTCATGTTGAGAGGAAGGAATTATTTTGCTATAATCACCAAATAGTTGAAAGTAATATATCTATTCATTGATGGAGTCGGTCTTCGGGAAGCATCCACGGACAATCCGGTGAATCCCGAGGTCTGTCCCGCTTTGTGCCGGCTTATCGCGAATCATTCGAAGCCGATCGACGCCTGTCTCGGGGTCGAGGGCCTTCCACAGAGCGCGACCGGCCAGGCGACGATGTTCACCGGGGTCAACTGTTCGAAGCTGGTCGGAAAGCACTGCGAGGGCTTTCCCGGGCAGGAGCTCCGGCAGGTCGTCTCGGAGGACAACCTGTTCCTGCAGCTCAAGAAGCGCGGACTCAAGGTCTGCTTCGCCGACGCCTATCTCGTGGACTCCGTCGAGGAGCTTGCGTCGCGGCGGTTCAAATCCGTCACGACCGTGATGGCCCTGACGGTGCCGGAGACGATCCGGGTTGCGGGCGACTTAGCGGCCGACAACGCGCTGATGCAGGACCTGACGCGCGAGACGATCCAGGACCGCTGGCCCGACATCGCGGTGATTCGGCCGCAGCGTGCGGCCGAGCATCTCTTCAAGATCGCCCAGCAGCACGACTTCACGCTCTACGAGTTCTTTCAGACTGACGTGTCCGGCCACTCGCTCGACTACCCGCGCGCGTGCGCGGTCCTCCGGACCTACGATCTTTTTCTCGCATCGCTCGTCCGCCTCACCGAGGCGGCGGGCATCACCCTGGTGATGACGGCGGACCACGGCAACGTCGAGAGCGTTTCCGAGCGCGGACACACCCGCAACCCCGTCCCGTTCATCGCGTTCGGCCCGAAGGAGAAGTTCCTGCGCGACCGCGTCTCGTCGCTCGTTGACGTCACGCCCGCGCTCCTTGCGGCCTACGACTCGTGATTTCAAGGAAAGACCCATGAAAGGAAACAGCATGTACCAGTATCATCCCCCGATGTCGGCGCTCTGGCAGGTTTACGATGGAATCGACTCGAAGGCCGACGTCGTCTCCGTCGCCTGGGAGCGCGAGAACGGCAACGTCTACCGCTACGACTTCCCCATTCCGCAGCGCCTCGATCCGAAGGCGGCGAGGTTCGTGACCCGTGTGGTCGAGCGCGTCGCGAAGTTCGCGCTCTGGGCGGCGGGCGGATGGAAGCTCTACCTCGCCGGTCCCGACGCGATCGTGAAGCCGATCGCGAAGGCCTATGCGAAGAAGGGCGCGAGGAAGTTCGACTTCGACTTCTTCTCCTCGATCTACGGACGCCCCGTGGAGGCCGTGGTCGTTCCGCATTCGAAGATGCCCGAGACGACCGAGAAGCTGTCGGCCGTGAAGACGGTCGCGGACGGCTGCCGCATCGGCTTCGACCTCGGCGCGTCGGACTTCAAGATCTCCGCGCTCAAGGACGGCAAGGTCGTTTTCTCGAAGGAGTTCCCCTGGGATCCGCGCAACGCCGCCGACCCAGAGTACCATTATGCGAAGCTCACCGAGGGCCTCAAGGCCGCCGCGGCCGCGCTACCGCGGGTCGATGCGATCGGCGGGTCCACCGCCGGCGTGCTGGTCGGTCAGAAGCTCGGCCTCGCCTCTCTCTTCCGCGCGGTCAAGGAGAAGAATCCCTCGAAGTTCGCCGACGCGCAGAACCTCTTCTTCCGCATCGAGAAGGACTGGGGCGTGCCGTTCGCCGTGTACAACGACGGCGACGTCACCGCGCTCTCGGGCATGATCTCGATGGACAAGAAGGGCATCCTCGGCGTCGCGATGGGTTCCTCGGAGGCCGTCGGCTACGTCGACCCGAAGCGCCGGATGACCGGCCGCATCTGCGAGCTCGCCTTCGCGCCGGTGGACATGAATCCGAACGCCCCGCGCGACGAGTGGTCGGGCGACGCCGGCGTCGGCGCGATGTACTTCTCGCAGCAGGCCGTCAACTGGCTGGCGCAGGACTACGGCTTCAAGTTCCCGAAGGCGATGAAGCTCCCCGAGCGGCTCAAGGAAGTCCAGTCCGCGATGGAGAGGGGCGACGCTCGCGCGCTCAAGGTGTACCTGCAGATCGGACGCTTCCTCGCGCACGCGATTCCGTGGTACAACGAGTTCTACGACTACTCCAACCTCATGATCCTCGGACGCGTCACCTCCGGACTCGGCGGCGAGATCGTGCTCGAGTCCGCGAAGAACGAGCTTCTCGACGTCTATCCCGAATGGGCCGAGAAGATCGACGTGTTCATGCCGGACGAGAAGGCGCGCCGCCTCGGGCAGTCCGTCGCCGCCGCGCAGATTCCGGTGATCAGGAGGCGGTGAGAAGGAGAGAGGTTCAATTGGAGAGGCGGGGGCGACGCAAACAGGGAGAGAGACGATGACAGAAGAACAGAAGGGAATACTCGGCCGGGCGGACATCACGGACGTGACGGACGTGAGCCGGTACGGATCCGGACACATCAACGAGACCTATAAGGTCGAGACCGCGTCTGGCGTCCGCTACATCCTGCAGCGCGTCAACACCTCGATTTTCGACGCCGGGCTCCTGAAGACGAACGTCGTCCGCGTGACGGAATTCCTCAAGGCCAAGGGCGTTCCCTCGCTCGAGGTCGTCGCCTACGAGAATCCGTGGCGCATCTACAAGTTTCTCGAAGGCTATGCGTCGCGCGACGTCGTGAGCGAGCCCGTGCAGGCGTACGACGTCGGCCGCGCCTTCGCGAAGTTCCAGAACGACCTCGCGGACATCCCGCCGCCGCGCCTCGCGGACATCATCCCGAGGTTCCACGACACGCCGAACCGCCTGCGCCAGCTCGACGAGGCGGCGGCGAGGGACGCGAAGGGCCGCAAGGCGACGGTCGCCGCTGAGCTCGCGTTCGTCGAGGCCCGGCGTCCGTGGACCGGACGGATCATGGAGCTCATGGCCGCGGGCGAGATCCCCGAGCGCGTCACTCACAACGACACGAAGATCAACAACGTGATGGTCGACGCGACCGGCGAGGCGGTCGTCATCGACCTGGACACGACGATGCCGGGGTCGGCGCTCTTCGACTTCGGGGACATGGTCCGCACGTCGACCGCGGCCGCCGCGGAGGACGAAAGGGACCTCTCGAAGGTCTGCGCGAAAAAGGAGTACTTCGAGGCGCTCGTCAAGGGCTACCTCGAAGGCGCGAAGTTCCTGAACGGCGCGGAGAAGGAGAACCTCGTGTTCTCCGGCAAGCTCGCGACCTTCGAGGTCGGGATCCGCTTCCTCGCGGACTATCTCGCGGGCGACGTCTACTTCCATACCGCGTACGCGGACCACAACCTCGTCCGCGCGCGCAACCAGTTCAGAATGGTCGAGTCGCTCGAGGAACAGGAGAAGGAGTTCGAGGCGATCGCCGCGAAATGCATGTAAGATGAAAAACCAAATCCTGCCATCGCTCCTGGCGGCCGACTTCGGACGGCTCGCCGACGAGATCCGGAGGGCCGAGGCCTCCGGCGCGGACGCCCTGCACCTCGACATCATGGACCCGCACTTCGTCCCGAACCTGTCGTTCGGACCCGACGTCGTCGCGCTCGCGAAGAAAACCGCGCCGGACTTCTACCGCAACGTCCATCTCATGATGTCGCGTCCCGACCTCTACCTCGAGAAGTTCGCCGCCGCCGGCGCGCAGACGATCCAGATCCACGTCGAGGCGGACTGCGACGTGCACGCCGCGCTTAAGCGCATCCGCGAACTCGGCGCGAAGAGCGCGATCGTGATCAACCCCGAGACGCCCGTCGAGGCGCTTGCGCCGTATCTCGACGAATGCGACGAGGTTCTCGTGATGACCGTGCATCCCGGCTACGGCGGACAGTCCTTCATCGCCGGGTGCCTGCCGAAGGTCACGTGGATCCGCGACCGGAAGCCCGGTCTCGACATCATGATCGACGGCGGCGGCAACGCCGAGACGATTCCGCTCGCCGCGAAGGCGGGCGCGAACCAGTTCGTCGCCGGCTCCTATCTCTTCAAGCAGGCGGACATGAAGTCCGCGGTGGCCGATCTGCGGAGGTCAATCTCATGAAAATACTTCTCTGCGTCACCGGTTCGATCGCGGCCTACAAGTCCGCGGAACTCGTCCGCCTCTTCATCAAGGCCGGCGACGAGGTCCGCGTCGTCATGACGCCGGCGGCCTGCGAGTTCGTCGCGCCGCTCACGTTCCAGACGCTCTCGCGGAACCCGGTCGGGATCGAGCAGTTCGAGCCGCCCGCGGACTGGAAGCCCGAGCACATCGCTTTTGCGGACGGGGCGGATGTCGTCCTCGTCGCGCCGGCGACGGCCAACACGATCGCCAAGATGCGGATGGGAATCGCAGACAACCTGCTGACCGCGACGCTCCTGGCGACGAAGGCGCCGGTCCTCGTCGCGCCTGCGATGAACACGGGGATGTGGGAGGCGGCGGCGACGCAGGAGAACATCGCGGTCCTGAAGAGCCGCGGCGTCGCGTTCGTCGGGCCCGCCGACGCCGAGCTCGCCTGCGGCGTGACCGGCAAGGGCTGCATGTCGGGCCCCGCCGAGATCTTCGCCGCGGCGAAGGAGCTTGTGTGAAGTTCGACCTTGTCGTCGTGACCGCGGCGAATGCGGCGCAGGCCCGGGGCTATCGCGCGCAGCTGAAGGGACGCAAGGGCTTTTTCGTCGTTCCCGATCCGGGCGACCGCCGCGTCGGCAGCCTCGGAGCGACCGTCAACGTCCTCCGCAAGATTCCGAACCGCGGACGCGTCCTCGTCTGCCATTCGGGCGGCGACGCGAAGCGCACGCCCGCGTATGCGGCGATGGGCAAGGCGTTCGTCCCGATGGCGGACGGCCGTCCGATGCTCGACCACATCGTCGAGGAGATGGAGAAGCTTCCGTCCGCCGCCGGCCTCACCGTCTGCTGCGGCGACGTCATCCCGTATCTCGACGCGACGCGCGTCGCGTTCGCCGCGGACGGCGTGACCGGCGTCGCCTATCCCGACGGACCCGAGAAGGCGCGCCGCCACGGCGTCTACGAGGAACGGAAGGGCAGGGTCGTCAATTTCCTGCAGAAGCCGAAGGTGACGAAGGGCAAGTTCCTGATCGACACCGGCATCCTGCACGTCGACTGGAAGACCGCGGCGAAGATGAAGAATCTGCCGGTCGCCGGGGACATCTACGAGGATTTTCCGAAGATGCTTCTCGCGGGCTTCGCGCCGTTCGCGGTTTCGACGGCGAAGCGCTGCACCTTCTTCCACATCGGCTCGAGCGCGGAGCTCCTGAAGCTCCTCGGCAGGGACGGCCGTCTCGTCGACGGCGTCGAGGGCAACGAACTGGAGCTCGCGGGCGACAACATCGTCACGAACATTCCCGCGTCATTCGGAAAGATTTCGCTCGGGAAGGGCGAATGCCTCACGGGCCTGCCGCTCGGGAAGGACGAGTGGTATCCGCTCGCCTACCGCATCACAGACACGTTCAAGGAAGACGGGCTCTGGGAGAAGCACGCGCTCTCCGAGAAGATGCGCGCCGTCGATCACGCGCGGCTTCTCGACATCCGCAACCGCGTGACGGTGGAGCTGCCGCTCCGCATCGACCTGGCGGGCGGCTGGAGCGACACTCCGCCGATCTGCAACGAGCTCGGCGGAACGGTGCTCAACTTCGCGGCGACGCTCGAGGGCGTGAAGCCCGTGAAGGTGACGGTGAAGCGCATCCCCGAGAAGGAGGTCCGCGTCGAGAGCCGCGACCTCGGGAAGTCCGGCGTCCTGAAGACGCTCGCCGAGATCCGCGCGCCGAAGGATCCGCACGACTGGTGCGCGCTCGTGAAGAGCGCGCTGACGGTGACGGGATTCGACTTCGCGGGCGGCGGACTCGACATCTCGATTTCGGCGGACGTTCCGAAGGGCAGCGGCATGGGGACGAGTTCGATTCTCGGCGCCGCGGCCGTGACTGCGTTCGAACGCATCGCGGGGCGTCCCTCGGACCGGGAGCGGGTCTCGGAGCTGACGCTCGCGCTCGAGCGCGAGATGCGCACCGGCGGCGGCTGGCAGGACCAGGTCGGCGGCTTGCTGCCGGGCGTCAAGCTGATCGTCTCGAAGCCGGGCGCGAAGCAGGCGCTCAAGGTGCGGCGCGCGTCGGCGGCGTCCGAGAAGGCCCTCGCGAAATTCCTCGACGAGCGCGCGCTCCTCTACTTCACCGGACGGAAGCGCATGGCGCGCAACATCCTGCACGGCGTCGTGTCGTTTTTCCATCAGAACCCTGACAACCTCGCGCACGAGATCGTGCGGCGGCTCAAGGCGGACGCCGTGCGCGCGTTCGACGCGATCGAGGCTGGCGACTGGGAGTCGCTCGCGCACGCGATCAACGGCTACTGGCTGTCGAAGAAGGCGCTGGACCCCGGCAGCACGAATCCGCTCGTCGAGCTGATCATCGCGCGGATGGCGCCGTGGATTTCCGCAGTGAGCCTCTGCGGCGCGGGCGGCGGCGGATTCATGTTCGCGATCGCGCGCTCGAAGGCGGCGAAGGAAAAGATGAAGTCGGCCCTGACGCGGAATCCGCCGATCCGCACCGGCCGCTTCTACGATTTCAGGATTGCCCGATGAAGACGATCGTCGTGATTCCGACCTTCGACGAGAAGGACAACGTCCGGCCGATGTCCTCCGCCGTTCTTTCCTCTTTCCCCGTCCCTTCTCTCTCCTCCCTCGAGCTCCTCTTCGTCGATGACAATTCGCCGGACGGGACCGGAGCCGTGATTGACGGACTTGTCGCGGAGAATCCGCGTGTCCACGTCCTGCATCGCGAAAAGAAGGAGGGTCTCGGACGCGCCTACGTCGCCGGCTTCGCGCGCGCGCTCGAGCTCGGCGCCGATTTCGTCATCCAGATGGACTGCGACTTCTCGCACGATCCCGCCGACATCCCGAGGCTCATCGCCGCGATCACGACGCCCCTCGACAACCCCAACACTCAAACAACCCAAACACCCGAAAACTTCCCCGGCCTCGTCCTCGGCTCGCGCTACGTTCCCGGCGGCTCGACGCCGGGCTGGCCGTTCAAGCGCCGCCTCATTTCGCGCTGCGGCGGAATCTTCATCCGCACCGTGACGGGCCTGCCGGTCAGGGATCCGACCGGCGGCTTCAAGTGCTGGCGCCGTGAGACGCTCGAGAAGATCGGCTTCAGGACCGTCGAGTCCGCGGGCTATTCCTTCCAGCTCGAGATGAACCACCGCACGTGGAAGGCGGGGATTCAGATCAAGGAGATCCCGATTTCGTTCACCGACCGCGTCGCCGGATACTCCAAGATCACCGCCGGCATCGCGAAGGAATCTCTCCGCATCGCCTGGAAACTAAGAAGGTAAGAAACAATAGAAAAGCTACGAATCTGACGAATCCAACGAATCGGACGAATGTGAGAAGAATTGGGGCTCCGCCCCAAACCCATCGGCGCAGCCGAATATGAATTGATTCGATTGATTCGTAAGATTCGAGAGATTCGTGGCCCTGATTCAAACTTCAGGAGAAAAAACATTTATGAAAACGAAACCCTTGCTCATCGTCATGTCCGCGCCTTCGGGCTGCGGCAAGTCCACGCTCATCGACATGCTCCTCCAGGAGTACAGCGACATCGTGTATTCCATCTCCTGCACCACGCGCGAGCCGCGCGGCGAGGAGGAGGACGGACTCGACTATCACTTCAAGACGAAGGAGCGCTTCGAGGAACTCATCAAGAAGAACGCGTTCATCGAATACGCGAAGGTGCATGACAACTACTACGGAACGCTCAAGGGTCCGATCGAGGAAGTGCTGGCCGAGGGCAACTCGATGATTCTCGACATCGACGTGCAGGGCGCGGCGAAGGTCCGCGACTACGTGCGGAAATTGCCGAACAACGATCCGCTCAAGATCGGCTACGTCGACATCTTCATCCAGCCTCCGTCGATGGAGGAGCTGCGCCGGAGGCTCGAAAGCCGCGGCACGGACGCGCAGGACGTGATCGAGAAGCGGCTCCGGAACGCCGAAGGCGAGATGGCCCGCGCGGACGAGTACATGTTCCAGGTGACGAACGACGATCTCGGCATCGCCTACAGGCGCCTCTGCGACCTGATCGACGCGCTCTCTGGAAAAATGTAAAGCCACGAATCTGTCGAGTCCAACGAATCTGACGAATGCGGGAAGAGTCGGCGAAGCCGAATAAAAGAGATTCGTATGATTCGTAAGATCAGCAAGATTCGAAGCCCTGATATAATGGAATTCGTATGAACGCCGAATTGATTTACAAAGAGGAATCATACCAGATCATCGGTTGTTGCATGGAAGTGTACAACAACCTGAGACCGGGTTTTCTCGAAGGCGTATATCAGGAGGCGTTGGCGCTGGAGTTCGAGAACGCGGGCGTTGAGTTCGTGCAGGAAGCGCCGCTGACGATACTCTACAAAGGCAAGCCCCTTCTTAAGAAGTACTTCGCCGACTTCCTGTGCTTCAGCAAAATCATCGTGGAAATCAAGGCCGTATCGAATCTGGCGCCCGATCATTATGCGCAGGTCAAGAACTACATTGCGGCAACGGGTCTGAAGCTCGGCCTGCTCGTCAACTTCGGCAATCCCGAAAAGCTTGAATACTCACGCGTCCTCGCCTGAACGCAAACACTTAAAAACAATTCGTATGATTCGTAAGATCAGCAAGATTCGTAGCTTTGAGGCAAACAAAAGTATAAGGGCCACGAATCTGTCGAATCAAACGGATCTGACGAATGCGGGAAGAGCCGGCGAAGCCGATTGAAAAAGGATTCGCATGATTCGTAAGATTAGAAAGATTCGTAGCAGACAAATCATAGGGCTCAATTGTATGAGTGCCACGAATCTGTCGAATCGAACGAATCTGTCGAATCGATTGATAGCTGGAGGAAGACTCCTCCAGACCTCCTCGTCTGAGAGATGTGATAAAATTGGCGAAGCCGACTAAAAAGGGATTCGTATGATTCGTAAGATCAGCAAGATTCGTAGCTTTGAGGCAAACAAAAGTATAAGGGCCACGAATCTGTCGAATCAAACGGATCTGACGAATGCGGGAAGAGCCGGCGAAGCCGATTGAAAAAGGATTCGCATGATTCGTAAGATTAGAAAGATTCGTAGCAGACAAATCATAGGGCTCAATTGTATGAGTGCCACGAATCTGTCGAATCGAACGAATCTGTCGAATCGATTGATAGCTGGAGGAAGACTCCTCCAGACCTCCTCGTCTGAGAGATGTGATAAAATTGGCGAAGCCGACTAAAAAGGGATTCGTATGATTCGTAAGATCAGCAAGATTCGTAGCTTTGAGGAACAAGCTCGCCTGAAGTACGCGATGGTGGGTGGGGGGAAGGGGTCGTTCATCGGACCGAT
>CAZYQF010000049.1:0-10729 GCA_964650165.1 uncultured Lentisphaeraceae bacterium | reverse complement strand
CGAAAATGCAAGTTTACCATTGCCGTAAAGCGGTTTTTTTTGATATACTATTGTCTTCCGTGCCCAAAGACGGGGCGGACGCGGCTGAAAACCGTGCGTGAAAAAAAACCAAATAAAAAAGTAAGTTAATGGCAATTAGAAAGCCCACTCCCAAGGGGGAGAAGTCTGCGGCGATGGCTGAAATGCTCGCGCAGGCCGGACAGGAGTCCAAGTTCAAGAACGGCAGCCTCATCGAGGGCACCGTCAGTTCCGTCAAGGACGGTGAAGTCTTCATCGACATCGGTTACAAGTCCGAGGGATCGATCGACGTCTCCGAATTCGGCGAAGGCGCCGAAGTCAAGGCCGGTGACAAGGTCACGGTCATGCTCCGCGAGCTCGAGAACGACAAGACCGGCATGGTTTCGCTTTCCAAGCGCGCCGCCGACGACAAGATTCGCTGGGAGAAGATCCTGGAGCGTTACGTCGAGGGCTGCGTGGTCACGGGACTGGTCAAGAGCGCCGTTCGCGGCGGTCTCCTCGTCCAGATCGACGACGTCGAGGCGTTCCTCCCCGGAAGCCAGGTCGAAGTCACGCCCGTCAGGGACCTCGAGGCTTATGTCGGACAGACCATTGAGGTCAAGGTCATCAAGATTTCCAACGAACGCCGCAATCTCATCGTTTCGCGCCGCGAGCTCATCGAAGGCACGATGGCCGAGAAGAAGGCGGATCTGCTCGCGTCCCTCCAGAAGGGCGAGGTCAAGAAGGGCCGCGTGAAGAACATCACGGACTTCGGAGCCTTCATCGACCTCGACGGTCTCGACGGACTGCTCCACATCACGGACATGTCCTGGGGCCGCATCAAGCACCCGAGCGAACTCCTCAAGGTCGGCCAGGAGCTCGACGTCATGGTCCTCGACGTGGATCGCGACCGCGAGCGCGTCAGCCTCGGCTTCAAGCAGACGCAGTCCAACCCCTGGGACGCCATCAGCGACCAGTTCCCGGTCGGCGCCCGCGTCAACGGCAAGGTCGTCAATCTCGCCGCCTACGGCGCGTTCGTCGAGATCGCTCCCGGCATCGAGGGCCTTGTCCACATCAGCGAGTTCAGCTGGACCAAGCGCGTGGCCCGCGCGAGCGACATGCTCGCCGTCGGCGACGAGGTCCCGGTCGTCGTTCTCTCGATCGACGTCGAGAACCAGAAGATCGCGCTCGGCATCCGCCAGACGCAGTCGAATCCCTGGGACACCGTGCAGGACCGCTTCCCGGTCGGCTCGAAGGTCAAGGGCAAGGTCCGCAACTTCACGGCGTACGGTGCGTTCGTCGAGCTCGAAGAGGGCATCGACGGCATGATCCACGTCAGCGACATGAGCTGGACGCGCAAGATCAACCATCCGTCGGAGTGCCTCCAGAAGGGTCAGGAGGTCGAGGCGGTCGTTCTCGACGTCAACCCGAAGGAACAGCGCATTTCGCTCGGCCTCAAGCAGGCGCAGAACGATCCCTGGACGGAAATCGCCACCAAGTACCCGGTCGGCATGGTCGTCAAGGGCAAGGTCTCGAAGGTCGCCTCCTTCGGCGCGTTCATCGAGCTCGAGGACGGCGTGGACGGACTCGTCCACATTTCCCAGATCTCCGATCAGCGCATCGAGAAGGTCAAGGACGCGTTGGACGTCGGCCAGGACGTCGAAGCCCGTGTCGTCAAGGTGGACCGCGGCGAGCGCCGCATCGGCCTTTCGATCCGCGCCATGAGCATGACCGAGGACGAAGTCAGGGCGCTCGAGTCGGAGACCGCCGGCGAGTCGCCCGTTTCCCAGTCTGCGAAGTCGGCGGGCGGCGAGAACTTCGGCGGACTCTCCGCCGCGTTCGACAGCGCGTTCGCGAACGTCGAGTGGCAGCCTGGCGAAGGCAAGTAAACGTCAGACGAAAGGAACGATAAAATGTCCAGAGTTTGTGATATCTGCGGTAAGGGCCCCTCGGTCGGCAACACGATCGTCCGCAAGGGCTCGCCCAAGTACAAGGGTGGCATCGGTCTCCACACGACCGGCATCACCAAGCGCCGTTTCCTTCCGAACCTCAAGTCCGTGCGCGTCACGGACGGCAAGGGCAACGTCACCCGCAAGTGCGTGTGCGCCCGCTGCCTGAAGTCCGGCAAGGTCACGAAGGCTTAATCGATCGACAAAATCAACAGAAAGGAACACTAAAAATGGCTATCAAGGTTGGCATCAACGGTTTCGGCCGCATCGGCCGCATGGTTTTCCGCGCTGCGGTTGACAATTTCAGCGACGTCGAGATCGTCGGCATCAACGACCTCCTCGACCCCGAGTACCTCGCGTACATGCTGAAGTACGATTCCGTGCACGGCAGGTTCAAGCACGAGGTCTCCGGTTCGAACGAGAAGAAGGAGCTCTACGTCGACGGCAAGGTCGTCAAGGTCTTCGCCGAGAAGTCCGCGTACGACTACGAGAACAAGAAGGCCCTCATCACGTGGGGCGACCTCGGCGTCGACGTCGTCGTCGAGTCCACGGGTCTCTTCCTCACGGCCGAGAAGGCGCAGATGCACCTCGACGCCGGCGCGAAGAAGGTCGTCATGTCCGCTCCCTCGAGCGACTCCACCCCGATGTTCGTCTACGGCGTCAACCACCAGGAGTACGCCGGCCAGAAGATGATCTCCAACGCGTCCTGCACGACGAACTGCCTCGCGCCGATCTCGAAGGTCCTCAACGACAACTTCGGCATCAAGCGCGGCCTCATGACGACGATTCACGCCGCCACGGCGACGCAGAAGACTGTCGATGGCCCGTCCAAGAAGGATTGGCGCGGTGGTCGCGGCATCCTCGAGAACATGATCCCGTCCTCGACGGGCGCGGCGAAGGCCGTCGGCAAGGTTCTCCCGGCGCTCAACGGCAAGCTCACGGGCATGTCCGTCCGCGTTCCGACCTCCGACGTCTCGTTCGTCGACCTCACGGCCGAGCTCGAGAAGCCGGCGACCTACGAGGAAATCTGCGCGGCGATGAAGAAGGCGTCCGAGACGCCCATCTCCGAGGGCGGCCTCAAGGGCGTTCTGGGCTACACGGACGAGGCGGTCGTCTCGACCGACTTCCGCGACGAGTCCAAGACCTCGGTCTTCGACGTCAAGGCGGGCATCCAGCTCGACCCGACGTTCGTCAAGGTCTGCGCGTGGTACGACAACGAGTGGGGCTACTCGAACAAGGTCGTCGAGATGGTCCGCGTGATCGCGAAGTAATCCGCTCCGACGCGTATTGAAAAAAGGACCCGCGGCCGTGTTGCCGCGGGTCTTTTTTTGGTATAATAGAAATACAAATGAAAAAGTGGGCATTTTCCCTGTTTGTCATTGTCGTTTCCGCCGCCGCGCACGCGTCCTGGTACTGGCCATTTTCGAGCGAGCGTGACGACAAGGCTCCGCCGCGGCTTTCGGAGCTGATGGAACAGGCGTCGCTTCTCATCGACGAGGCCGCCGACCTCGCGGCCGACGGAAAGACCGAAGAGGCGGTCGCGAAGTACCGCGCGACTCTGGTCGAGCTCGACCGCGTGGAGCTGGCGAACGCCGACCGGGCCGCGACCCCCGAATTCAACTCTCTCAAGAACAAGCGCGCCTACGTCGAGGCCGCGATTGATTCGCTTCTCCTGGCGCAGGCGCGCGACAACGCGCGGCCCGTGGCGGTTTCCGACACGTCCGAGCTCCAGAAGAAGTACGACGCCCAGCGTGCCGCGCGAGCAGCCGCGAAAGATCGCGAGGCCGAGGCGCGCCTGAAGCCGGAGGCCCGCGACGCGGCGGCGTCCGAGCCGGCGGACGGGAAGTCGCCCGCGCCGAAGATCGAGGCGAAGTCCGAGCCGGCGCCCGAGGCGAAGACCGAGAAGAAAGCGGTCCCGAAGAAGGGTCCGATGACGCGCGCGGAAAAGCTTGCGACGGCTTCCGCAGACCTCGCCCGACAGGATTTCGCCGCGGTCGATCTGATGGCGAAGGAGCTGCTGTCCGAGAAGCCGAATGACGCGGCGGCGCTGAACCTCAAGGCTGCGGCCGAGGTCGGGAAGGGCGATTTCAAGGCGGCCGAGGAGACGCTGGACCAGGCGATCCTCTCGAATCCGCGCAGTCCTTACGCCTACTACAACATGGCGCGCCTCTACCTGAAGTCCAAGGGGGACCGCAGCGGTGCGAAGCGCTATTACGAGACGGCTCTCCGCATCGGGGGGGCGCGCGACGCGAAGCTGGAGGCGCTCCTGAAATGATCGCGCTCCTTGCCAGCGTGATGATCGCGACCAACGCCCCGGCGGCGGAGGTCGTCGCGACGTGCCGGTCGATGGTTCCCGAGGATGCCGAGCTCAAGGGCCGCGTGATCCTCCGCTCCCGCAAGGGAATCGTGCAGAAGGAGTTTCCCTATGTCCTCACCCGGGCTGCGGGCGAGACGAAGCTGATCGCTGACGGGCAGTCGGTGACGAACGCGGTCGGGCAGTCGATCCTGGGCACGGACGTGACCTGGAGCGATCTCGCGCTCGAGTACCTCTGGTGGGACGACTTCTCGTATGTCGAGGGGCGCGAGGGCGAGTCGGTTCACGGACAGGTCTGCAGCGTGATCGCGATGAAGCGCGGCGACCGCGAGGTCCGCGTCTGGGTCGACCGCAAGACCGGCGCGCTGATGCAGGCCGAGGAGATGAAGGGCGGCAAGGCCGTCCGCCGCCTCTGGGGCACGCGCATCAAGAGGTTCGGCGAACGCTGGATGGCCAATGTCATGGAAGTCGAGACGCTCGGCTCCGGAAACCGCACCAAGATCACAGTGGAGGAACTGAAATGAAGACAAATGTGCGCAAGGTTCTCAAATGGACCGCCATCGCCCTCGGTTCGATGGTCCTGCTGGCCGTTCTCGCCCTCGCGGCGCATCCGCTGTGGCTCGGCCCGACGGCGAAGGGCATTGCCAACGCCGTCGCCCCGAAGGTGCTCGGAGTGAAGTTCAACATCGCGGGGCTGGACATCAACCTGTACTCGGGCCGCATCTCCCTCACGGACCTGCGCCTGTGGAATCCGACGAACTACTCCGACGAGTACGCGGCGAAGCTCGGGAAGTTCTCCATCGACATCGACATGGGCTCGCTCGCCGGGGACAAGATCGTCGTTCGCGACATCGCCCTCGACGGAATCTACGCGTCCTACGTCAAGGACGATGGCAAGTACAACTTCGACGTGATCGCCGAGAACGCCGTAGGCCCGGCGGACACCAACGCCGTCGCGAAGGTAGAGCCGCCTCCGCCGGACGAGGAGGCCGAGGCGAAGCCGCAGAAGAAGGTCGTGATCAATCACATCAAGATCTCCAACGTCAAGGTCAAGTACGGGTTCCTCGTGATTCCGGTCCCGATGGACATCGAGCTGAACGATCTTGGCAAGGAGACGGACGGCGTGACCCTCAGCGAGGCTTGGGCGAACATCATGGAGGCCGTCCTCAAGTCGCTCAATTCCGTCGGCCAGGGCCTTGATTCGCTCGGGAAGGGCGCGGGCGACGTTCTGAAGGACGCGGGAGGCTCGATCAAGGACGCGGGAAGCTCGATCAAGGACGCGGGGAAAGACCTCGGCCGCGGAATCAAGGACCTGTTCAACTAAGGCGAATCTCAGACATGGAAAAGAAAACCGTCTGTAAGTGCAAGGTCGACCGTCGCGTCGAGATGTCCGTCGAGGGCCTCAAGGAGGACTTCGCGTGGCACTTGAGGTACTCGCTCGCCAAGGGCGATCTGCGCGCGACGCCGCGTGACCAGTACACGGCGTTTGCGAACGCCGTCCGCGACCGCATCGTGGAGCGCTGGATTTCCACGCAGGAGGAGTATTCGCGCCAGAACACGAAGCGCGTCTACTACATGTCACTTGAGTTCCTGATCGGACGCCTCCTCGGCAACAACGTAATCAACCTGAAGGCCGACCAGCTCTGCCGCGAGGCCCTCAGGGACTACGGCATCGACTGGAACGACCTCCGGGACTTCGAGACCGACGCCGGCCTCGGCAACGGCGGCCTCGGCCGCCTCGCCGCGTGCTACCTCGACTCGATGTCCACCCTCGAGCTCGCCGGCATGGGCTACGGGCTCCGCTACGACTACGGCATCTTCCGTCAGAAGATCGTCAACGGCCAGCAGGTCGAGGAGCCGGACAACTGGCTCCGCCACGGCTATCCGTGGGAGATGGCGCGGCCGGAGTACAGCCAGCACGTCAGCTTCGGCGGGCACGTCGAGTGCCTCACCGTCAAGGGCCGCCAGCAGTGGCACTGGGTGCCGTCCGAAATCGTCGATGGCGTTCCCTACGACCTTCCGATCGTCGGCTACAACCGCGCGGTCAACTCGCTGCGCCTCTGGAGCGCAAAGGCCGTGGACGACTTCAACCTCGCCGATTTCAACAACGGCTCCTACGTTGAGGCCGTCGAGACCAAGGTTCTCGCCGAGAATCTGACGAAGGTGCTGTATCCGAACGACAACACGCTCGAGGGCAAGGAGCTCCGCCTCCGCCAGCAGTACTTCTTCGTGGCGTGCTCGCTCCGCGACATCCTGCGCCGCTTCCGCATGACCAACGAGAGCTGGGACGCGCTTCCGGACAAGGTGTTCATCCAGTTGAACGACACCCATCCGACGCTCGTCGTGCCGGAGCTGATGCGCATCCTCATCGACGAGGAGGGGCTCGACTGGGATAAGGCTTGGGACCTCACCCGCCGCTCGACGGCGTATACGAACCACACGATCCTCCAGGAGGCTCTCGAGAAGTGGTCCGTGACGATGATGGAGCGCCTCCTGCCCCGTCACCTGCAGATCGTCTACGAGATCAACAGCCGCTTCCTCCAGCAGATCTCGGTGCTCTATCCGGGCGACATCAAGAAGCTCCAGCGCATGTCTCTGATCGACGAGACGGGCGAGCGTTACGTGCGCATGGCGAACCTCTGCCTCGTCGGCACGTCGTCCGTCAACGGCGTCGCCGAGCTCCATTCGCAGATCCTCAAGGACGACCTTTTCAAGGACTTCTACGAGCTCTGGCCCGAGAAGTTCCATAACGTCACGAACGGCATCACCCCGCGCCGCTGGCTCCTCAAGGCCAATCCGGCGCTGTCGCAGCTCGTCAGCGAATCGATCGGCGACGGGTGGATCACCCACCTCGACCAGCTCGAGCGCCTGCTCAAGTTCAAGGACGACGGGAACTTCCTCGACGCCCTCGCGAAGATCAAGAAGTCCAACAAAGGGCTCCTCGCGTCGTGGGCGGCGAAGAACGCCGGCATCGAGCTCAACCCCGACGCCATCTTCGACGTCCAGGTCAAGCGCCTGCACGAGTACAAGCGGCAGCTGATGCTCGCGCTCTACATCATCGTCTTCTACAACCGCCTGCTGCACGACCCGTCCTACGACCCCGTGCCGCGGCAGTTCATCTTCGCGGCGAAGGCGGCCCCGGGCTACTACATGGCGAAGCTGATCATCCGCCTCATCCACGGGATCGCGAGCGTCGTCAATGCGAACCCGAGAACGCGCGGCAAGCTCTCCGTGGCGTTCCTCCCCGACTACCGCGTCTCGCTCGCCGAGAAGATCATGCCGGCCTCCGAGGTTTCGGAGCAAATCTCGCTCGCGGGCATGGAGGCCTCCGGAACGGGCAACATGAAGTTCATGATGAACGGAGCCCTGACCCTCGGCACCTATGACGGCGCCAACGTCGAGATCCACCGCGAGGTCGGCGACGAAAACATGTTCCTGTTCGGACTCCGCACCGAGGACGTCGCGAAACTCCGCCCGACCTACGTCTCCCGCGAGTTCTACGAGAACGACCCGGAGATCAAGGAGGCGCTGGATATGATTCGGACGAACGTGTTCTCGCTCCTCGAGCCGGGACTCTTCGATCCGATTCTCCGGAACCTCCTCGACTACAACGACTATTACATGCTGCTCGCGGACTTCCGGGATTACTGCGACAAGCAGGACAAGGTGGATGCCGCCTATCGCGATCCCCGGCGCTGGAACCGGATGTCGCTCGTCAACATCGCGAAGTCGGGCTACTTCTCGTCCGACCGCGCGGTGATGGAATACGCCAGAGACATCTGGCACGTCCAGCCGGTCAATCTCTGACGTAAAAACAAGGGGGGACTTCATGTCCATGACGCATCGTGTCGCATCCGACGGGACCCCAGTGTCGCTCCTCGGCTACGGCGCGATGCGTCTTCCCACGGTCGACGGCGGACACGCCAACGGCTGGGAGTGCGACGCCTCCAAGACCGGCATCGACCGGAAACTCCTCGCGCGCCAGGTCCGGCTGATGCTCGATTCGGGCGTCAACTACTTCGACACGTCGCCGGCCTACTGCCGCGGCGAGTCGGAGGCCTGCCTCGGCGAGGCGCTCAAGGGAAGCGGCTACGACCGCGCGGACGTCCTCGTCGCCACCAAACTCTCGAATTTCGCCCCCGGGCAGCAGACGCTCGACGCGTGCAAGTCCATGTTCGAGGACTCGCTGGCGAACCTGCAGACGGACTACGTCGACAACTATCTGCTGCATGCGATCGGCAACGGCGGATTCGAGACCTTTTCGAAGCGCTTCCTCGAGAACGGCGCGCTCGACTGGTGCTGCGGCCTCCGTGCGGCGCGGCGCATCCGGAACCTCGGCTTCTCCTTCCACGGCGATCCGAAGACCTTCGAGTGGTGCCTCGCGCACCACGACACGTACAAGTGGGACTTCTGCCAGATCCAGATGAACTACGTGGACTGGCGGCACGGACGCGAGACCAACGCGCGCAACCTTGACGCGGAGTACCTCTACGAGCAGCTGTCCGCGAAGAAGATCCCCGTCGTGGTCATGGAGCCGCTCCTCGGCGGGCGTCTCGCGCACTACAATTACGCGGTCGCGAAGGAGCTCGCTCCCGTCAATCCGGGAGATTCGCTCGCGAAGTGGGCGCTTCGCTTCTGCGGCACCTTCCCGAACGTGATGACGATCCTCTCCGGCATGACCCGCACCGAGCACATCGAGGAGAACGTCGCCACCTGCTCTCCGCTCAAGCCGTGCGACGAGAGGGAGCTTGCGGCGCTCGATCGCGCGGCGCAGTCGCTCCTCAAGCTGAAGACAATCCCCTGCAACGACTGCAAGTACTGCATGCCGTGTCCGTACGGACTCGACATCCCGGCGATCCTGACGTTCCGAAACGAAATCTTGCTCAAGAAGAGCCTGCCGTCCGCACGGGAGGTCCTCAAGCTCTACGGAAAGCGGATTCCCGAGAGCCTCCGGCGCGCCGAGCACTGCACGGGCTGCGGACGCTGCCGTCCGCACTGTCCGCAATCGATCGACATCCCGCGGGAAGTCACCGCAATCGACGAATGGATCGACGGACTCGTGGCGCAGGAGGTCTCGAAATGAAGAAGATCCTCAAGGCCGTCCTGGCCGTCTTCATGCTCGCGTCCGTGACCGCGGCCTTCTTCGGCGTCCGCGCCTGCGCGGTCGCCTGCGGCGTCCAGCCGGCGCTGACGTGGACGTTTCTCGCCATGTTGGCCCTGACGCCGCTCGTCGGACGTCTCTTCTGCGAGACGATGTGCCCGCTCGGCATCCTCCAGACGCTTGTCAGCTTCGTCGCGCATCCGAAGACCCGCGTGCGCCGCGTCTGCACGCGCCTTCCCGAGACGGCCGCCCGACAGGTCGTCCGGTGGTCCGTCTTCGCCGCCGCGTTCATCGCGTCCGCGACGGGCTTCTCCGCCATCGCCTGGAACCTGACGCCCTATGCGATCTACGGCAAGGCGCTCGCCCTGTTCGCCCCGGGAGTCGTTCTCGCCGGAGCCGTCCTCGCTCTCGCGCTCGTCGGAAAGGGCCGGATCTGGTGCAACTGGGTGTGTCCGGTCGGCACGCTCTTCGCTCTCCTGTCGAAGAAGTCGCTTCTCCGCCACCGGGTGGGTCCGGACTGCGGCAACTGCCGTGCCTGCTTCCCGAAGAGGGGAGCGGGGAAGGGGGAACGGGCAACGGGGAACGGAGAAGAGGGAACGGGGGACGGCGTCACCCGGCGTGCGACGCTGCAGGGCGTCGCGCTCCTCGCGGCGGCGGAGTCGTTCGAGAAGACGACGGACGGCGGTCTCGCCGAGGTCTCGCTTCCCGGGGTCCCGACGCGCTCGGTGCGGGTGCTGCCGCCCGGCGCGGTGTCCGTCGAGGCCTTCCCCCTCAAGTGCGTCGGCTGTCAGCTCTGCGTTCGGAACTGTCCGGGGGACTGCCTCAAGCCGTCGCTGTCGCTCAAGACGTTCGGACAGCCCGAGCTCGACTTTCGGACGGGATTCTGTCTCATGGCCTGCGACTACCGCTGCGGCAAGCTCTGCCCCGCGGGGGCGATCGTGAAGCCGAAGGACGTGGCGCGCAAGGACTGCCACATGGGCCAGGCGATCTGGAACCGAGACGTCTGCATTCGCATGACCGAGAAGGTCGGCTGCACGGCCTGCGTCCTGAACTGCCCGGTCAAGGCGATCCACCTGGTCGCGGACGTGCCGGTCGTCGACCGCAACGCCTGCATCGGCTGCGGCGCCTGCGAGCACGTGTGTCCCGCGCGTCCGGAGCCGGCGATGACGGTGGAGGGCTACCGGTCGCAACGGCTCGTACGGAAGATGTCCGAGGGGGACCTTGTCGCGGAAATGAAGGCGCTCGTCGCCTCTGGCCTCGCGTCCTCGGCCGTGGCGAAGGACGGCGTCATTGTCGCGATGGCGCCGGGACGCGACGACCCCGCGATCTGTGTTGCGGGCAAGGCACGGAAAGTGTATACTGAACTTC
>CAZYQF010000048.1:0-11614 GCA_964650165.1 uncultured Lentisphaeraceae bacterium | reverse complement strand
CTTCACCTTCTCGACCTCGGGAGTGCCGTTCATCCACTCGATGCCGGCGTAGATGTCCTCGGTATTCTCGCGGAAGATCACCATGTCGGTGAGCTCCGGACGCTTCACGGGAGAGGGAACGCCCTTGAACCAGCGCACGGGGCGGAGGCAGACGTAGAGGTCGAGCTCCTGGCGCATCGCGACGTTGATCGAGCGGATGCCGCCGCCGACCGGAGTCGTGAGCGGGCCCTTGATCGAGACGAGGCAGTCGCGGCAGTCATCAAGCGTCGCCTGCGGAAGCCATTCGCCGTTCGCCTTGAACGACTTCTCGCCGGCAAAAACCTCCTTCCACTCGATCTTGCGCGAGCCGCCGTAGGCCTTTGCAACCGCGGCGTTCCAGGCGGTCATCGCCGCGCGGGTGATGTCAGGACCCGTGCCGTCTCCTTCGATAAAGGGAATGATGGGGTTCTCGGGAACGCACAGCTTCCCGTTCTTCAGGGTGATCTTTTCGCTCATAAGTCGTATCTCACTTGCCCAGCACCTTCTTCAGTCCCGAGACGCCGCCGGCGCCCGCTGCGGGGCCGGTGATGTCAGCATCGTCGACCTCGACCTGCTCGGAATTGATCCAGAAGCGGATCTTGCTGCCCTTGACCGTCCGGGGCTCGCCCTCGGACGCGTCCTGGACTTCGGCGTCGATGCCGTTCCCGCTGTAAAGCACGACAAGTCCGCTCTTGCGGTTGTAGGTCACCTTGTCGCCATAGGCATACTTGAGCTCGTTCGTCATCGCGACGTGTCCGATCGCGACAACGCGCTTGAGCTCGTTGGTACCCTCAGTGAAGACATACGCCCGATCCGCGTGAAGCTGATACTGCTCGTCGTCCACAAATACGTCTCCCTCGAAGCAGGCCACGCCCTCCTTGCGGTTGTAAACGGTGTTCTTGGACGTGATTTTCGCCGGACGCCCGGAAAGCTTCTTCGCCGGCTTCTCCGCGGACTGCACCGCGTTGGTCGTTTCAAGAGCCGCATCCGCCGTTGCCGGAGCGCCTTTCGCCATCACAGGAACCTCGAGAACCCGGGTTGCAACCGCACGCGCCGGCGCAACGGGCTTCACCTGGGGCTGATAGCCCTTCTCCAGCACGTTCGGCGCTGCAACAGCGGACGAAACCGCCACAAGTACGGCGATTGAGGCAAAAAAGGAAGTAATCTTTGTCATTTGGATTATTATATCAAAATCACCGCTCGCTGCGGAGCGCCGGATCGAGACGGTCGCGCAAGTAATCCGCCAGATGGTTGAAGACGAGCACGAGGACGAAGATGGCGGTCGTGGTGAAAGCCATCTCCCACCAGACACCCTGCCAGAGCCGGGCTCGGGCGTTGTTGATCATGACACCCCAGCTGGGCTCGCCCTGGACTCCGATGCCGAGAAAGGAGATGAAAACCTCGGTGGCGACGGCGGACGGAAAGCGGATCGAGAATTGAATGAGAATGATGTGCGCGACGTTGGGAAGGATATGACGGAACATGATCCGCAGATTTGAATATCCGAGCGTCCTCGCCGCCTGGACATAGGCGCGGTCGCGGTGCTTCATCACCTCGGCGCGGATCGTGCGGCAAACCCCCACCCAGGTCGTGAACCCGATTCCAAGGTAGATTCCGAGGAGGCCCTGTCCGACCACCAGGGAAATCGCGAGGATGAAGAGAAGCCCCGGCATCGAGGCGACGGTCGCGCAGAGCCAGACGACGACGGAGTCGGTCTTGCCGCCGAAGTATCCGCCGAGAAGCCCGAGGAGAACGCCCAGCGGAATCGCGATCAGCGAGGTCATGATGCCGACGTGGAACGCGATGCGCGTGCCCTGGACGAGGCGGAGCGCCACGCTGCGTCCGAGGTTGTCCGTCCCGAGAAGATGTCCCGCGCCCGGAGGAAGAAACCGTTCATCGGTATTGACCTGATTGTAGGACGGGGTGACGTCGCGGCTCCGGGACACGCGATACTGAACCTCGCCGTAGAGCGCCGCGCCCAGATAAAGCGACAGCACCGCGAGACACAGCTTGATTGAGAACTTCATGTCAGAAACGGAACTCGACCTGCCAGCGCAAGAAGTGCGCCGGCTTGTCCGTGTCGTAATAGTCGCCGGGATTGAAAAGCTCGCCAATGACGTGTCCGCAGACCTCAAACCGCTCCCCCTTCGCCTTGTCGGCGACGCAGATCGGAAACGAGTAGCAGGCACGCGACAAAAGGCCCTTGAAGCTTCCCTTCCCGCCGCCGAGCCCGTCCGGCTCCGCGGCGAAGATCGGTCCGCTCGACACGACCACCGTATGACGCGGGGCGAACTCGGCGCCGGCGGAGATCTTGAGATAATGCTGATTCGTCCACCAGCCGACGCCGTCGTGCGTGCCGTAGAGGAAGATTTCGGAGTCGACTGCGTCGCGATGCCACATCGGATCCCACTTCGGACCCATGTAGCGGTAATCAAGTCCCAGCGTCGGCTTCCATCCCTCGCGCGCGCTCTTCCAACCGATCCCGGCGAAGGAGCTCCATTGTCCGGCGGTCTGATACATGACGTCGAAATCGGTCTTGACCGTCTCGCTCAGGTTCTTCTGCACCCGCGCGCCGAGAACATCGGCGCGGTCTCTCGTCCCGTGCGCATCGCGCATCCGCTTGGTCACGGCAAAAACCTGGTAATTCAGCCACTCGACCGGCGAATGCCCCCAGACGATTCCCGCGCCCCAGTCATCCTGGTCGTGCGTCCCGTCGGGCGCGCGCGCGACAAGAGAAGGAATCCGCCGCGCGTCATCGCCGAGGCGGAAGTCACCGTTCGAGTCGAAATTGTAGAGTCCGAACACGTCGAGGGTCGACGTCTCGGTCACATGGAAACGGACGGATGCGACGTCGCTGTAGAGCGTGCGCGAACCGTCGCCCGGCGTGCCGTCCACGAAGACGCGCTCGAGCCCGGCGAGCCCGACGAGGTCCTGCCGTCCGACCTTGACGTCGAGAAACCCGTCGAAAATTCCCTTCCCCGCGAGGTAGAGGTTGTCGAGGACCGCCTCGCCCGGCCAGACGTTGCCGCGGTTCTTCGGACGGACGTTCCAGCGGAACTCGTCCGCCAGCCGGGCGTACAGCGACCACGCGCCGGCCTCGCCCGCGTCGCCCTTGAGCTCCGCCCAGACGCGCGGACGGAACCGCATGTGGTTGCGGTAGCCGCCCGCCCGCGGCGTGCCGAGCACGCCATAGGGAACGCCCGGGACGTGATCCACGATCTCCTGGCGGACGCGCAAGTCCGCCCCGGCGTCAAAAGCCAGCGCGGATGCCATGACGAGCGAGACGATCAGCATCTCTTACCTGACCGGCAGGAGTTTGTCGATGCCGCCCATGTACGGACGGAGCACCTCGGGGATCGTCACCGACCCGTCCGCATTGAGGTGCTGCTCGAGAAGAGCGACGACGAGACGCGGAAGGGCCACGCCCGAGCCGTTCAGGGTATGGACGAGCTTCGTCTTGCCGTCCGCATCCTTGAAGCGGCAGTTGAGACGGCGCGCCTGGTAGTCGGTGAAGCAGGAGCAGCTCGACACCTCGAGCCACTGCTGCTCGCCCGGCGCCCAGAGCTCGATGTCGTAGCACTTGGCGGCCGAGAAGCCCATGTCGCCCGAGCTCAGCAGGAGCACGCGGAACGCGAGTCCGAGGCCCGTCAGGACCTCCTCAGCCTCCTTCACGAGGACCTCAAGCTGCCGGAACGAGACCGACGGATGCACGAAGTTCACCATCTCGACCTTGTCGAACTGGTGGACGCGGAGCATGCCGCGGGTCATCTTGCCGGCCGAACCCGCCTCGCGGCGGAAGCACGGCGTGTAGGCCGTCATCTTGACCGGACTGTCGGGCGTGATCTTCGGCAGGCTCACGCCGTCGAAGATGTCGTCGCGATAGTAGTTCGTGACCGGGACCTCGGCGGTCGGAATCAGCCAGAAGTCGTCCACGTTGCAGTGATAGAGGTCCTCTGCGAACTTCGGAAGCTGGCCGGTGCCGGTCATCGATTCGCTGTTCACGACGAACGGCGGCAGCATCTCGGTGTAGCCCTGCTTCTGGCAGTGAAGGTCGAGCATGTACTGGATCAGCGCGCGCTGAAGCTTGGCGCCCTGGCCGAGGAGAATCGGGAATCCCGTGCCCGTGAGCTTGACGCCGCGCGGGAAGTCGAACATGCCGAGCCGTTCGCCGATCTCGATGTGGGTCGGGATCTTGAAATCCGGATCCTTCCACGCACCGACGTGGCGCACGACGGTGTTCGTCGAGCTGTCGAGCCCGGTCGGAATCTCCGGAGCCGGAATGTTCGGAATCATCAGGAGCGCCTCGCGCAGGTCGCGCTCGACCGTCATGAGCTCCTTGTCGATCTCGGCGATGCGGTCGCCGACCTTGCGCATCTCCTCCTTGGCGGCGGCGATGTCTCCGCCCTCCTTGGCGATCTTCCCGATGTCCTTGGACGCGGCGTTGCGCTTCGCCTTGAGGGACTCCGTCTCCGCGAGGAGCGAACGTCGTGCCGCGTCGAGCGCGCGGGCCTTCTCCGGCTTGTCCGCTTCGACGCCGCGGCGGGCCAGCGCCCGAGCGGTTTCGTCGAATTCTTCCCTGAGCTTCTTGACGTCGATCATTTTACTTATTCCTTCTGCCGATAATCAGCGGATTTTTCAAAAACAAACAAGCCGGACAATTCACATCCGCCGGCAGGTGACTTCGATGACGTTCACCTGATTGCGAAGCTGGTGGATGATCTGCTCGACCACGCGCGCGGTCCCGAGGACGTCGATCTTCATGCGCGAGACGGTGCCGTCCTCGGTAGGCCCGACGTTCAGCGTCTGGATGTTGTAGCCGCGGCCGGAGATGAGCCCGACGATCCTGGCGAGAACGCCCGGCTTGTTCTCGACGTAGCAGTTGAGTCGGTAGATTTCCTCTTTCATTCGAACTCCGTCTCCTCGATGCCTCATGCACGCGTTCAGTAGACGAACAGCATCTCGCGGTATTTCGGGAGCGGCCACCTGGCGTCGTCCACCAGCTCTTCGAGCCGGTCCACGGTCTTGCGGAGGTCCGCCGCGGACGCGAGAACGTCGGCGTGCCCGCCCTCGGCAAGCGCGCGCTCGACCCGCTCGCACTTGACGTGCAAGTCGTCAAGGCCGGCGCCCAGCTTGAGCGAAAGCGCCGTCAGGCCCTTGAGGCCGGTTTTGATGCCGTCCTTGCGCGCCTGTCCGATTGCAGTCGCGAGACGGCTGAACTCGTCCGCCACGACAGGACGGATCATCGACCGTGCGATGCCGAGCGCGACACGCGCCTCGATGCGGATGCGGCTGTCGTAGCCCTCCACTGCGATCTCGCGGCGGCTGGCGATTTCGCCCGCCGTCAGGACGCCGTACTTCTCGAAGAGCGCGACATTCGACGGATTCTCAAGCGGCGAGATCGCCTCGAGCGTGTCACGCAGGTTGGGGAGTCCGCGCTTCACAGCCTCCTTCGGCCAGTCCGGTCCGTAGCCGTCGCCGGAGAACAGCACGCGCTTGTGCTTGCGGATGAGCCTTCCGAGCAGCTTCTGGAGTTCCTCGTTGAAGTCGCCGCCTGCGGCCTCGAGCTTGTCGCAAATCGCATCGATCGACTCGGCGACGATCGTATTGAGCACGAACTGGCTCGCGGCGCAGTTCTGCGAGGAGCCGGGCGTGCGGAACTCGAACTTGTTGCCGGTGAAGGCGAACGGCGAGGTGCGGTTGCGGTCCGTCGCGTCACGCGGAATCGGCGGCATCGCGTCGACGCCGATCTTCATCGCCGTGCGGCCGGTCTTCTTCTCCGCCTGTCCGGTCTCGATCTCGCGCATGACCGCAGAAAGTTCGTCGCCGAGGAAGATCGAGATGATCGCCGGCGGGGCCTCGTTGGCGCCGAGCCGGTGGTCGTTCCCCGCGCCGCCCGTGGACATGCGCAGGAGGTCGGCGTGCAGGTCGACCGCGCGGATGATCGCGGAGAGGAACGTGAGGAAGATGGCGTTGTCGCGCGGATTGTCGCCCGGGGTAAGGAGGTTCTTGCCGCCATAGGCGATCGACCAGTTGCAGTGCTTGCCGGACCCGTTGACGCCCGCGAACGGCTTCTCGTGGAGGAGGCACACGAACCCGTTGGCCTCGGCCGTGAGCCGCAGCGTCTCCATGATCAGCATGTTGTGGTCGACGGCGAGGTTCAGGTCCTCGAACATAGGAGCGAGCTCGAACTGCGCGGGAGCGACCTCGTTGTGACGGGTCTTTGCCGGAATGCCGAGGCGCCAGAGACGGTCCTCGACCTCGGTCATGAACTTGAGGATCCGCGGACGGATCGCGCCGTAGTAGTGGTCGTCGAGCTGCTGGTGCTTCGCCGGAGCCGCACCGAAGACCGTGCGGCCGGTCTGAAGGAGGTCGGGGCGCTTCATGTAGAACGCGCGGTCGACGAGGAAGTACTCCTGCTCCGCGCCGAGCGTGATCGAGACGTGGGCCTTCGGACGGCGGAATTTCTTCATCAGCCGTTCGGTCGCGCGGGTCACGGCCTGGATGGAGCGGAGAAGCGGCGTCTTCATGTCGAGCGCCGCGCCCGTATAGGCGCAGAACGCCGTCGGAATGCAGAGGGTCGCGCCATTCTCGTGCCGCTTGATGAACGCCGGCGAGGTCGGGTCCCACGCGGTGTAGCCGCGCGCCTCGAAGGTGGACCTGAGGCCGCCCGAGGGAAAGGAGCTCGCGTCCGCCTCGCCGCCGATGAGGTTCTTCCCCGAGAAGCGGTATGCCGCGGTCGCGACGCCCGTGGGCTCGAGAAACGCGTCGTGCTTCTCCGCGGTTCCGCCGGTCAGCGGCTGAAACCAATGCGTGAAGTGCGTGGCGCCCTTCGCGAGCGCCCACTCCTTCATGCCGTTGGCGACCGCGTCCGCAATGGACGGATCAATCGTCTTTCCCTCCCGCATCGTCGCCAGAAGCTTCGTCGCGACGGGCTTGGGCAGGTACTTTCGGATTTCCTTTTCGGAGAAGACGTCCTCTCCGTAGGTCTTGAGACTCGTGTCGGTCATATGAATCACTCCTCCACCAGGGCGGAGGACAGGGCCTCCACCGTTTCGGCTGAAAGCACGAACACCGCGTCGGAAACGCCGATCGTGGCGAAATGGCCACCCTCGGTCGGGTTGCCGACGAGAATGTTGCGGCGGACCGCGTCGTCGCGCCGCGGATCGACGGCCACGATCAGCCGCGGCGCCTCGAGTCCGTAGTCCCGGAGGTCGTTCGCCCCGACCTTGAGCTTGACGATGCGCACGGCCCTGAGCGGATCGATCGCCGCAAGCAGCTTGTCCACGCCGGCGGACGAAACCGTGCCCTGCATCGGAGAGGACTCGACGTTCCATGCGCGCCGGTCGGCATCATACACGACCGCCGTCGGCTTCTCCGCTTCGGCGTGGGTCACGGAAATCCGCTTCACCGAAGCCGCCTTCATCGAGAGGATGTCGGTGCTGCGGAGGTTCCTCGCACGGAAGCCCGAGGGCAGCGCCTCGCGCGAAACGGACACGGTCTTGGGATCCGCCGAAACCGAAATCTCGACCCCGTTCGTCGCGAGATCGGCGCTGCGAAGCTCGAGCACTGCCGAAATCAGAGCCTCGACCGCCGCGACGTCAGCCGGCGCCACGACGGGGGCGTCCATTCGCCAGGTGCCGTTGGGTTCCTTCGCCAGGAGGCACACCAATCCGCCGTCGGACACCGAGACGGACGTCAGCTGCGCGGCCTCATACGGGAAAAGACGCGTATCGGCAAACAGCGAGGTCTCGGCCACCGACTGGTCCTTGAGGGTCTTCGGCACGGTCACGACCGCCGCGCCGCTGTGCACGAGCGCATACACGCAGCCGTCCGTGGCGTCCGCCCCGAAGGAGATGCGGTTCTCCATGCCGTCCGTCGACTTGAAGGACACCGAAACCGCCGCATCGGGGTCGAGTCCGTACCCGGTCAGAAGCGCCGCGGTCGCGCCCGCGCCCGCATCCGCCGAGTCCCGGGGCCAGACAAAGTCCTTGACCTGCGCGGAGGTGATGTCAGTCAGAAGGTTGCGGATGCGCTGCGAGGACGCCGGCGTCTGCATCGGCTGAACCATCTGCCAGACGTCGCCCTCCTTCTGGAAGCGGAGGAACGAATCGCCATGCCGCTTGATGTCGAGCAAAACGACCTCGGCGGCGCCGATGGAAAAAAGCGAACGCCGCCGGAAACCGTCCGTCCGGACGTCCACCGCCGCATGCATCGCGCGGGATACGACGAACACCGCGCCAACGCCCGCCACGGAGGCATAGACCCCCCTGCGGGACGGCGTCTCGGAACCGAAGGAAATCGCCGTCTCCGCGCCGCCGTGGCGAATCCTGACCGTGAGAGCCGGCGCATCGAGCCCGAAGTCGGCGCGCGTGCGTCCGAGCCGCAGCAGTTCCTGGTCCGACAGAACGTCATCGATCGGCCCGAACACCAGCGTGTCAATCAGCTTCAGAACCGTCTGTTCGTCCACGCTTCCCGAGAACGGTTCCACCAGCCGCCAGGCACCGGCTTTCGCAAGGACCGTCGCCGGCTCGCCCGGACGTTCGAAAACGAGCATCGACACGCTGTCGTCAGAAGCCGCCAGGAGGCTGACGCGCTGGGAAAGCGCGAGCTCGTCGCGCTTTCCGACCGACAGCCAGACATTGGCCCCTGCGAGCAACAGGACGGCGAACAGGAGCCAGACGATGGTACGGCGGTTCTTCATGCGCGACGCCTCCTCCGGCGGACGGACAGGAGCATTGCAAGAAATATCGCGAACGGCATCCCGCCGGCGAGAACCGCCGCAAAACGGAGCCGTGCGCGACGGTCAAGTCCTGTCACGAGAACCGCCGACTCCGTGCCGCTCGCAACGGATGCGTCGGTGCCCGAGAGGAATGCGACGCAGTTGTGGAAAAAGTCCCGATTTGCGTTCGCACGCGACGCCAGCTGCCCGTTCATCACGAACCCGGCGTCGCCGATTGCGACAATGCGCGTCGGTCGGATCGAAAGGTCCTCGCCCGTGCCCGCGCCGCGCTCGACGACAACGGCAGACGCCGCCGACTCGGACTTGACGAGTGCCGTGAACTCGATCCGATCCGCCCCCGCGCCCGCCTCGGCCGCCGCGGACGGCATGAAGCCGATCGGGCGCTCCAGAACGATGCGGGAGCCCCAGAGCGGACGCGTGATGGCATGGTCCGCGAAATCCCCGACGATGACGTCCGTTCCCGACAGAGTCCCCTTGCCCGTCAGCGTCACCGACTCCGGCCGAAGACCCCAGCTCGGCAAGAGTGATGCGACCCCGCCGGACGCCGATCCCATCAGCACCAGGAGCCTTCCGCCCTCGCGGAGATAGGCGTCGATGCGCCCGAGCTCCATGCGCGAGAAGTCGTCCTTTGCGCCCGCGATCACGATCAGCGCGCAGTCGTTCGGAATCTGCGCTCCGCTCGACACGTCGATGGATGCGTTCCGGTAGCCGTCGCGGGAAAGCTCGCGGGCGATATCGCTCAAGCCGAAGGGACCGTACGCGTCAGGAGCCGATTCGCCATGGCCGACCGTCCAGTAGACGTTGCGGCGCTGGGGCGGCATCGTCAGACGCAGGATCACGGACGCGCAGATCCGCTCGCCGTAGCCGTCCGCCAGAGGCTGAATCGCCGTGCGCCGCCCCATCTCGAAGACAAGGCTGTCCTCGGTCGCCCCGAGACGGACCAGCCGCTCGGCCGCCCCGATATCCCAGCTCGGGTCGACGAATCTCAGCTCGATGCGCACGCCGCTCATCGCCTCCGACTCGCGCTGAAGCTCCCGGAGGAAGCGGCCGATCGGACGGAACCTCGCGTCCTTGCGCGAGAGGAAGCAGGTGACGGACATCTCCCCGCTCGATTCGGCGAGGATGTCCCGGGTGCGCGCCGAAAAACCGGTCTCGACATGCGCCAGCGGCACATCAAGCTTGTCGTCCATGCGAAACGCCAGAACGATCGCGAGCGCCGCCGCGACCAGCGCCAGGGCAACGGAAAAACCGGTCGAGACTCGAAGACGCCGCCCGCCGCGTCCCGCGAGCCGCAGAAAGGCGACGAACTTCGACCCGACGAAGAGCGAGAGAACCGTCAGGATCACGTAGGCGAAGATCGTTCCGGACGAAAAGAGACCTCCCGCCATGTCCAGCGCATGGGCATCCAGCGGCATCTCGCCGAACGCCGTGCGTCCCTGCGGCGCCCATGCGAGCGCGGCCATCCATCCGCCGCGCGGCAGCGCCACGAGCAGCGTCAGCGACGCGCAGGCCGCCGTCGCCGCATGCGAGAACGCCGCGCTCATGGCGACGGAAACCGCGCACCACAGCGCGCCCTGGAACGACAGCGCGATCAAGCCCGGAATGAACGCGACGAGACCCGACCCCGACAGCGCGGACGGCGCGAAATACTGGAGCGCGCCGAGCGAGATCACAAGGGAAAGGATCACCGTCCCGGCCAGCAACGCGCACACGCCGAAGAACTTCCCGAGCATGAAATCGCGTTCCGTGACCGGAGAGGCGAGCAAGACGTCGATGCGGCCGGTCTGGCGCTCGTCGCTCCAGACGTCCATTGCAAGAAGCGCCGCCAACGGCGGGAGGAACGGCGAGACGCTGACCGTCCAGATTTCGGCCAGCGTCATCATTCCGCCCTCGCCGCGCTGGAGATTGAAGGCAAACAGCAATCCGACGGACGACAGGAATCCGGCGACGGACAGCGCCGTCGAATAGAGGCCGCGGACCATGCCGACCGTCCGCCCGAACGTCACGCGCGCCGGACTCATGACGCCTCCCCCCTGAGCGCGGCATCCACGCGGGCGAGCAGAACCGACCGGTCCGCGCCCGCCGTGGGAATCGACGCCGTGATGACGCCGCCCTTGAGCACGAGAAACCGGGTCGTCCACTTCACGAGGTCCTCGAGCGCGTGTCCCGTGACGACCACGCTGGAGAACGCGGCGGCATCGGACAGGATTGTGCCGGCCGCGGTCCGCATCTCGCTGTCGAGCCCGGCAAGGAAATCGTCCAGGAAAAGGACGCGCGGACGCAACAGGAGCGCGTCCGCGAGCGCGACGCGCTTCTTGAGCCCGAGCGACAGTCCCCGAATCGGCGTCTTGGCGAGATCGGAGATCCGGCACATCTCGCACGCCTCGCCCACGCGACGGCGAATCCGCTTGGCGGGCTCGCCCTTCAGATTGGCGCGATACGTGAGATAGTCGCGGACGCTCATGTCCTCGTACAGCGCAACGGCTTCGGGCATGTAGCCCAGCAGCCGGCGGTACTTGAGCGGACGCAGCAACGCATTCTGTCCGTCCACCATGATCGAGCCGGAATCGGGAACCAGCAGCGTTGACAGCACCTTCAGGAGAGTCGTCTTTCCCGCTCCGTTCGCCCCGACGACACACACCGTCTCCCCCGGAGACGAGACGAAGGAAACGTCCTTCAGCACCGGCTTGTCGCCATAGGTGAACGCTATATTGCGGACTTCAAACATTTATCGTTGATATTATATCAAAAATCCCCTGTTTGAAGGGATCGACATCAGGGCATTCCCACGGGAGGGTGCGAACCCTCCCTCCGCCTTTCATTCAAACCTCATTCCCGTCCCATCCAGGCTGACCC
>CAZYQF010000047.1:10047-11725 GCA_964650165.1 uncultured Lentisphaeraceae bacterium | reverse complement strand
CCTTGGGCTTTCGCTACACGCCCATCGTCGACGTCCGGGTGGACAAGCTCACGATTTCCGAACGGACCGCCGATGTGGTTTTGAAACCGCCGGTTCCCTCCGCCACGACCATGAGCCTGAGCTGGGAACCCCATGCGCTCGGATCCGCCTTCAAGCGCTACGAACTCTATCGCCACACGTCCCCGAACGTGACGATCGCCCACACCAAGCTCGCGGAAATCTCAGACGGCTCCGTCACCAACTTCACGGACCACGGACTGATGCCCGGAACAACCTACTACTACCGGCTCTTCGTCGTCAATGCGGACGACATGTATTCCGGCGGATCGGAACGCGGCGTCGTGGCCGCGCCGCTCGCCGTCGGGTTCAGCGACCCGCTCGAGAACCTGAACAACTGGGGCGTGACGGGGACATGGTCGGTCGATTCCAACCGCGTTTTCGCGGGGGGCACGAGCCTCGGGGATTCGCCGAACACCTTCTATCTGCCGAACCGGGATACCGAAGCCCGAATCGCCGTCAACCTTCAGGGAAGCGCCTGGCCGGTCTTGAAGTTCCATGACCGCTACGACCTCGCGGCAGGAGACTGGGCCTGCGTCGAAGTTTCCACGGACGGCAACGGATGGACGCGCCTCTACGGAATCTTCAACGGCACCCGCAGCGACTGGCGCGAACAGGTCATCGACCTGTCGGAATGGAAAAACCAGACGAACCTGCGCATCCGTTTCCGCCTCGTCTCCGACGGCGATCCCGTCACCACGGCCTACGGATGGAACATTGACGACGTCTCGGTCACGAACCACACGCCCGTCGCGCTTCCTTATCCGTTCTTCGAAGACTTCGACCAGGGATCGGATCGCTGGCTCAAGTCCGACTGGGGCATCAGCACGAACGAGGGCGTCTCCGGCTCGGCGTGCATCCGGGATATCGGCACGACCATACACCCGAATGGAGGCAGCTACGGCGAATGCTCCACCTTCCAGCGGCTCATCCTCGGCAGCGAGCTGGACCTGAGAAATGTGACGGGCACTCAGTTCTCCTGCATGATCAAGGGATCGCTGTCCGGTTCGAGTTATGCGCATTTCAGAGTCCAGATGTCCAAAGATGGCGGCTTGTCCTGGTCCGAACTCCCCTCGGCCAACCGAGACATCGGCTGGACGGCCAGCGCCTGGGAGCTGGTGAAAGCCGACATGGCGGCCTTCACAGGCAAGGTCGTACGGGTACGTTTCCAGTTGCATGGCTATCGCTATCATCCCGAGATGAACCTGCTCATGGACAACGTCGGCATCGGCGGACCCGCGCCCTCGGCGCCCGCCTTGGCCGCGCCTGCGCCAAATGAGAGCGTAACGGTCTTCCAGCCTCAGTTGGTGGTCACCAACGCATTCGATTCGCAGAATGACGCGCTCACCTACCAGTTCGAGGTGTACTCGAACGAGACGCTCGAGGTCTCTTCGCTGGTCGCCACCGTCCCCGTCCTCGCGTCGGGCTTGGGAACCACTGCCTGGACCGTGGACGAGCCGCTCGTCACCGGACAGCGCTACTGCTGGCGGTGCCGGGCTTCGGACGGCGTGACGGCCGGCCCCTGGACGCCCGTCGCATCCTTCTATGTCAACCGCGTCAACTTCGCCCCCGAACCGGTTCTTCTTCTGGCGCCCGACCCCGACGAGCGGCTCAAGGACCT
>CAZYQF010000047.1:0-9947 GCA_964650165.1 uncultured Lentisphaeraceae bacterium | reverse complement strand
CCCCCGAACCGGTTCTTCTTCTGGCGCCCGACCCCGACGAGCGGCTCAAGGACCTCTCGTCGTGGCTCACCTGGCTTTCGGCGGCCGACCCGAATCCGGACGACGCGATTGACAGCTACCAGATTCAGATCTCCACGAATGCGTCCTTCGCGTCGCTGCTGGCCGATGTCTTTCAGCCTGCGTCCGAGAGTTTCGGTCCGCCGCTCGGTTACCTGACAGCCCTCTCGCTGCAGCTCAAGGACCTGACGGAGCCGTCAGCACTCCCGAACAACGCGCTCTGCTACTGGCGGGTGCGCGCCTGGGACCTGTTCGGCGGAGCGGGAGAGTGGGCCGCAAGTTCGTTCATCTTCGGCAGCATGCCGGTAGAGGCGTTCACTCCCGATCCGGCCGGCTTCAGGCTCCAGTTCGGATCGCGCACACCCGAGGAGATCGTGTATGTGGACTTCAGGCCCGATCTCTCGCCCACGTCTCAATGGAGCGTTTTCCGAGGTCCCTTCTGCGGAACCAACAGCGTCATCATCGCGCCGCTCGAAGGCCATCCGCAGGGCTTCTTCCGGATCCGGACGCAATAGGACCTGATCAGCGGGAGACGAAGCCGAGGACGCCGCAGTCGGGGCCGACCCAAAAGGCGTTCTCGATGGCGCGGTGGACGTAGTCCTTGGCGCCTTTGACCGCGTCGAAGACGGTGTGACCGAGCGCGAATTCCGCGGCCAGGGCCGCGGCGAGCGAACAGCCCGTGCCGTGCGTCGAGACCGGATTCTTCACCCACGGCATCGAAAACTCGCGGAAGTCGCGTCCGTCAAAGAGAACGTCGATCGCGGCGGATTCGCCGCGGTGTCCGCCCTTCACGAGGACGGACGTCCCGAACTCGTCGTACAGCCGCTTCGCGAGCTCCTCGGGCGCGGCTTCGACGCCTGCGAGTTCGACGGCTTCGGGAAGGTTCGGGGTGATGAGAGTCGCGAGCGGGAGGAGTTTCGCGCGGATGACGGACATCGTCTCGGCCGTCACGAGGCGGGCGCCGCTCGTCGCGATCATGACCGGATCCAGAACCTTCGCGATTTCGGGATGTTGCGCGAGCCGGTCGGCGATCACCTCGATCGAGGCGGGGTCGGCGAGCATCCCGGTCTTGAGTCCGCGGATATCATACGTCCCCAGAACCGCATCCAGCTGTGCGGCGACGAAGTCGCGCGGAACCGGATGGATGGCGCTGACGCCCGACGGATTCTGGGCGGTCAGAGCCGCGAAGACCGTGCAGCCGTGAAGACCGTAGGAATGGAACGCCCGAAGATCCGCCTGGACTCCGGCGTTTCCGCCAGAGTCGCTGCCGGCGATCGTGAGGCAGCAGGGATGGATTTCGGCCGACATTCCGGAATCAGTTCGCGGAGGGCGTGAGTTCGGCGGCGAGCTTTGCGAGGAATTCCGGGAGCTTCATCGCGCCCAGGTCGCCATCGGTGCGGGAACGGACGGAGATCTGCTCCGCCGCCTCGTCGCGAGGGCCGACGACCACCTGATACGGAACCTTCTCGACCGCCGCGAGACGGATCTTCGCGCCGAGCTTGTCGGCGGAGTCGTCGATCGTGACGCGGAAGCCCGCGTCCATCAGTCCGCCGCGGATCTTCTCGGCGTAGGCCTGGGCCTTGTCGGAAATCGGGAGGATGCGGACCTGCTCGGGCGAGAGCCAGAGCGGGAACGCGCCCGCGTAATGCTCGATGAGGATGCCGATGAAGCGCTCCAGCGAGCCGAGGACGGCGCGGTGAAGCATGACCGGATGGTGCTTGGCGCCGTCCGCGCCGACGTACTCGGCGTTGAGGCGTCCTTCGCTCGGAAGCTGGTAGTCGAGCTGGATCGTGCCGCACTGCCACGGACGGCCGAGGGCGTCGATCAGGGTGAACTCGAGCTTCGGTCCGTAGAACGCGCCCTCGCCGGGCTGGATCTCGTACGCGAGGCCGCTGGCGTTGCACGCCGCGGCGAGCGCCTTCTCGGCGTGCTCCCAGGTCGCGACGTCGCCGACGTGGTCCTCGGGCATCGTCGAGAGCTTGATGAGGAGGTTCTTGTCGAAGCCGAAATCGTGGTAGACGTCCTTGAGGAGACGGCAGAACTTCGCGACTTCCACCTCGATCTGCTCCTCGGTGCAGAGGATGTGCGCGTCGTCCTGGACGAAGCCGCGGACGCGCATGATGCCGTGGAGGGTTCCGCTCGGCTCGTTGCGGGCGCAGTGTCCGAACTCGGCCAGGCGGAGCGGCAGGTCCTTGTAGGAACGCTGGCGGCTCTTGAAGATCTCGAGGGCGCCGGGGCAGTTCATCGGCTTGACGGCGAAGATGCGCTTCTCCGACTCGGTGATGAACATGTTCTGCTTGTAGTGCTCCCAGTGTCCGCTCTTCTCCCAGAGCGAGCGCGGCATCAGCGCGGGGGTGTTGACCTCCTGGTAGCCGTCCTTGACGAGCTTCCGGCGCATGTAGTCCTGGAGGTTCACGTAGATCGACCAGCCCTTCGGATGCCAGAAGACCTGGCCCGGATCCTCGGGGTCGAGGTGGAAGAGATCGAGTTCGACGCCGAGACGGCGGTGGTCGCGGCGCTTCGCCTCCTCGGCACGCGCGACGATGTCGTCGATCTCGGCCTGGTCCTTGCCGACGATGCCGTAGACGCGCTGGAGCATCTTGTTCTTCTCGTCGCCGCGGTAGTAGCTGCCGGCGATGCGGGTGAGCTTCACGACGCCGATCTCCTTCGCGTGGGCGACGTGAGGTCCGCGGCACATCTCGACGTAATCGCCGACCGTGTAGGTCGAGATCGCGACGCCGTCGGTGACAACGTCCGCGAGGCGCTCGAGCTTGTACTGCTGTCCGGCGAGAACGGCCTTCGCCTCGTCGGCCGAGACCTCCTTGCGGACGAACGGCTCGTCAAGCGCGATCAGGCGGGCAATTTCCGCCTCGATCTTCGGAAAATCCTCGGGCGTCAGACGGTGCTCCAGGTCGAAATCGTAGTAAAAACCCTCGTCGGTCGCCGGTCCGATGTCCACTTGGACACCCTCGAACAGGTTCATGATCGCCCGCGCCATCAAATGCGCAGCGGAATGCCTTCTCATCTCAGCGGAAACTTCTGCCATAACTACTCCTTTATTGGAATAGTATATCATTTTTCCCACGGCTTGGGCTCCGACGGCGCGAGGTAGATCTTCTCGTCCGGACGAAACGACACGTCGTGCTGGGGCACGATTTTCGCGAGCTCCGAGAGAAGCGAAATCGAAACCGCAGCGCGGAAATTCGGTCCGAGATCGATCTCGACGCCGCCGCCCGAGGCGTAGGCGAGGTCCGCGAGGACGGGAAGCCGTCCCGGATTTCTCTGCACGACGTCGCGGAGCTTCTCCAGCTTCGCCGGAAGGTCGGGGTCGTCGTACTTGAACAGGACGTGCATGCCCTTCGAGAGGATCGCGAGGGCGTCATCGAGCGGATAGGCCTCCTTGACGGTGAAGTTGAGGTCGCCGACGGTCGGGTTCTTCTTGTCGAACCTGTCGTCCTTGTCGTAGTTGATGCGATGGGAGACCTCTCCGCACAGGACCACGAGCTGGTCGACCTTCGACTCGATCGCGGAATACTTGGCCCAGGGATTCGCGAAGCAGAACGCGTCGATGACGCCGGTGCCGTCGTCAACCTGGAGGATCGCCCACTTCTGGCCGGGCGTGCCGTCCGGACGGGGCTTGCCGAGCTTGACGGTGCAGGCGGCGAGGATGCCGACGATGCGGACGTTCAGCCGCTTGAGCCCGCGCTGCTCGGCGAGATTCGGATTCGACTTCTTCAGCCACTTGTCCACCGGCTGAGCCTTGAGAAGCTCGTCCACGCCCTCCTCGTCGTTGAACTGCTGGTTCTTGAAGGTCCCGACCTCGGAGATGACGCGGCGGCAGGACTGGAGCGGATGACCCGAGACGTAGACGCCGAGGAGATCGCGCTCGTTCTTGAGGTCTTCGGCCGGAGCGAACGGAGGACAGTCCCGAAGTTCGGCGTCGGACACTTTTTCCTCGCCGTCGTGCGCCATGAGGTCGAAGAAGTTCGCCTGCGCGCTCGAATCGTCCTTGACCTTCTGCTGGCACTTCTTGACCGCGTACTCGATGTTGTTGAAGAGCTTGGCGCGGTTCGGCTCCATCGTCGAAAACGCGCCTGTGCGGGTAAGGTTCTCGAGAACGCGCTTGTTGCAGGCGGGCGTGCCCGCGAGACGGACGCAGAAGTCGAGGAATCCCGAATAGGGTCCGTTCTTCTTCCGCTCCGAGACGATCGCGTCCGCGGCGCCTTCCCCGACGCCCTTGATTCCGCCGAGGCCGTAGCGGATGCCCTTGGCGTCCGAGGTCGGCACGAAGCGCGCGCCGGACTCGTTGACGTCCGGCAGCCGCATCTCGAGGTTCATCTCCTGCGCCTCGGCGACGAAGCCGGGGAGCTTGTCGAAGTTGCCGATTTCGGACGAGATCTGGGCGCACATGAACTCGGCGGGATAGTGCGCCTTGAGATAGCCGGTCTGGTAGGCGATCCACGCGTAGCAGACGGCATGCGACTTGTTGAACGCGTAGGACGCGAAGGCGCGCCAGTCGTCCCAGATCTTGTCGATGAGCTTGCGGGCCTTGGTTTCGTCGGTCCACTTGCCGATGCGGAACTCGGGATTTGCGAGGCAGCCGTCGACGAACTTGACCTTCAGCGACTCCATCACGGCAATCTGCTTCTTGCCCATCGCCTTGCGGAGCTTGTCGGACATGCCGCGGGTGAAGCCCCCGAGGAGACGCGACAGGAGCATGACCTGTTCCTGATAGACGCAGACGCCGTATGTGTCCCTCAGGTACTTCTCCATCAGCGGATGGTCGTAGACGATCGGTTCCTCGCCCTTCTTGCGGCGGACGAACGTCGGGATGTAGTCCATCGGGCCCGGGCGGTACAGAGCGTTCATGGCGACCAGGTCGGTGAGCTTCTCCGGCCCGAGCGCCATCAGCCACTTCTTCATGCCGTCCGATTCGAACTGGAAGAGCCCGGTGGTCTCGCCGCGTCCGAAAAGCTCGTACGTCTCGCGGTCATCGTCGGGGATCCGGTCGGGATCGAGGCAGCCGTCGGGTCCGCGCAGGGCCTCGGGGACGCAGGGATTGTTCGGACCCAAAATCGCGACGCACTCCTTCTCGACGGTAAGCGTCTTGAGCCCGAGGAAGTCCATCTTGAGCAGTCCGACCGGCTCGACGAAGTGTCCGTCGTACTGCGTCGTCAGGAGCGACTCGCCTTCGGTCGGCATGACCGGAATCGTCTCGATCAGCGGATCGCGCGAGATGATGACGCCGCAGGCGTGGATGCCCGGCTGGCGCATGCCGCCCTCGAGGCGCTTGGCGCGCTCCATCAGGAGGTGGACGGTCGGATCCTCCGAGTTGAACGCGTCGACCAGCCCCTGGGAGTAGTCGCCGTTGGGGCCCCCGTTCTTGTCCTTCGGACTCGTCGCTTTCTTGAAGGTGACCTTCGGGGTGTCCGGCACCGTCGCGACGAGCTTGTTGGTGTCCGGCAGCGGATAGTCCATCGCGCGGCCGACGTCCTTGATCACCGACTTCGCCGCCATCTGTCCGAACGTCACGATGTGCGCGACGCGGTCTTTTCCGTACTTCTCGGTGACGAACTCGAGGACCTTCGCGCGTCCAGCGTCGTCGAAGTCGACGTCGATATCGGGCATCGAGACGCGGTCGGGATTGAGAAAGCGTTCGAACAGCAGGTCGTACTTGATCGGGTCGACGTTGGTGATGCCGAGCGCGTAGGCGACCGCGGCGCCTGCAGCCGAGCCGCGGCCCGGGCCCACCCACACGCCCATCCGGCGAGCGTTTTCGATGTAGTCGTTGACGATCAAGAAGTAGCCGGGGAAGCCCATCGTCTTGATGACGTTGAGCTCGAAGTCGATACGCTCGCAGATTTCCTGCGGACACGGATCGCCCCAGCGGCGCTTCGCCCCGGCGTAGACGAGTGATTCGAGGTAATCCGCCTCGAACTTGATCCGAAGGACCTTGTCGAAGCCCCCGAGTCGGTCGAAGTTGCCGGGGTTTTCATCCGTATTGAACTCCGCGCGGAGCATCTCCTCGGAGAATCGCTTCGCGTAACCCTCCTCGGTTCCGAACGAGGCCGGAATCGGAAACTTCGGCATGATCGGATCGGAGTTGAGCTCGTATTCCCCGACCCGGTCCGCGACGTCCTGCGTCGCGTCGACGAGCTCGGGATGGTCCTTGAAGAGCTCGCGCATCTCCTCTTCGGTCTTGAAATACTCCTGGCCGGTGTAGATCATGCGGTCGAGGTCGGACATCTTCTTGCCCGTCGAGAGCGCGAGCAGGACGTCGTGGGAATCGTCGTCCTCCTTGTCGAGGAAGTGGACGTCGTTCGTGGCGATCACGCGGATTCCGAGCTTCCTGCCGAGGGCGACGATTGCGTTCTTGACGTTCGTCTGGCGCGCATGGAGCTCGTGGAATTCGTCGATCGTCGACACGGGAATCTGCTTGCCGTCGCCTTCGCCCTTTCCCGGCGGATGGAGCATGACCTCGAGCGAATAGTCGTCGCCGAAGAGGTCCTTGTACCAGAGCGCGACCGCCTCCGCCTTCGCCGGGTCGTTTCCGCCCCGGAGCGAGGTGTCGAGATAGTAGGCGACCTCGCCGGCGATGCAGGCCGACGAGCAGTGCAGGCCCTCGTGGTACTTCTCGAGGAGCGCATGGTCGATTCGGGGATTGTAGTAATAGCCGTTGATGTGCGCTTCGGAGATCAGGCGCACCAGGTTGCGGTAGCCGACCAGGTTCTTCGCATGCAGGCAGAGGTGAAAGCGCTTCTCCTTTCGGTCACGGTGCTTCTGGAAGTATTCCGCCTTCTCGCGATGGTCATGGTCGACGATGTACGCCTCGACGCCCAGGATCGGCTTGATGCCCTGCTTGCGGGCCTCGTCGTAGAACGCCTTCAGCGCGAAGAGATTGCCGTGGTCGGTGACGGCGAGGGAGGTCATCCCGAGTTTCTTGGCCTTGTCAACGAGCGGAACGATGCCACACTGTCCGTCCAGAAGCGAAAACGTCGTGTGAAGATGCAGATGAGTGAACATTCTCCCATAATTATACCAAATCAAGGCGAGGAGGTCTTTGTTTTGTCAGCAGTACCGGAGTCATCGGGATGTGTCTGCTCTAACACAACCAGGTTCAACACTGAAATGCCGAATCTGCAAGAATAACGTTCAAACGAATCTATTTCTGAAACAATGCGAAGACTTCCGACAAGGACAAGTCGTCCAGATTCCCACTTTTCGCGAAATGTGGGAATCTGTCTAGGCCAGGGTCTGCATCAGCAACGTGTCTTCCGGTTCGCGACCCGTGCGAGAGACATGGCCATTCGCATCGACCAGCCGAGCATGGCCGAGCTGATCGAAGAGACGGTCAAGGGTCGTCGGAGGGATCTCCAGTCGAGCCGTAGCTTCCTCCGGACTGGCGTCGCACTGATTGACGAGGAAGCGCAGATAGGCATTCCGACGCGGATGGGCAAGAGCGCGGATGACAACCAGAAGATCGTCTATGCGGGAACGGGACGGATTCGCCGCAAAGAATCGGCGAAACGAATCGACAACGCAGGCCCCGACTTCTGTCGATGGGAAAGCGCGATAGTACACGCGACGGTTCTCACACTTCGAGGTCACAAGACCCGCCTCCCGCAACTTTCTAAGGTATTCGCTCCCCGCAGCGGCGCAGAGCTCCAGTCTTTCGGCAATCTCAACGACACAAGGAAAATCATCCGTCTCAATGAGCAAACGAAGAAGCTCCAGCCGTTTCGGGTTGTCCAATGCCGCGCAAACCTTCCAGAAATCACTCTTCCTCATCTCATTCGCCAGAGCCAAAACTCCATGAACGCACTCCCGCTTTTCGCGAAAAGCGGGAGTGGGATATTTAGTGAAAGAGCGCTCATGGCATCGGACTGGCCGTCAGACCCCCTGATCACAACGCCAACCAAAAACGGTTGAGCATGCATTACCGACTCGGGCGCCGTCCGATTCTTCTGTTTGTTCCCGAGGTGAAGATCACGGAAAAATCACAGCGCGACGCCTCGCGCTCCCCGGAGCCGGCTTCGTAGCCTTCCTCATAAGCTGTTTCGATCATGCCGTAGCGCGTCCCGTCGATTTCAGCTGTTTTCGACGGCTTGGCGGCTCCGCGCGGCATGCCGGTAAAACCATCCGCATATCCGGCGCGAAAGGCATTGTCGCTGGTTTCATCGGACACCATCTCAACCCGAACCTCCTCCTCGGCCGCGCCCTTGGGCTGCCAGTCAACAACAGACGCCCCGTCCTCCGCGAAAAACGGACTCACTGGCATCACATAGCCGTTCTGCCCGACAACCTTGAAGTCTCCGATTCTGAACTCCTTGTTCGAATGGATGTCCATGTAAACCGCGGAAAGCGGTGGAGGATTTCCAAACGGAAAAAGCTTCTTGAGGACTTTCTCCTTCTGCCCTTCCGGAATCAGGTATTCGGTCGTCAGACCGAAAAGCGTCTTCAGCGGCTGACTCGGATACGGCAATGCGCCTGGCGTCGGGTGCATTCCGCTCGGTCCAAAAATAGAATCCTCGAAATCCGCTTGCGGATTTTTCATAACCATCTCCCTCTTTTAGAATCATACTCAGCTCAACTCGAGACCAAGTATATCAAACAAGTCATTCGCTCTGCAACAGTTCAAGCCGTAGAATTCGAGCGTTTCCCGCTGAGACCCGCCTTCGACTACGCTTCATCGAGACAGGCCGGAGGACAGCACTGTTCCTCGTAGGCGTCGCCGCCCGGAGTGTCGTTGCCGGCCTGCCGCCAATGCTCGGTGAAGCCGCGGGATATCGAGGGGCCGGCACGAGCTCCGGCCAGACGTACTTCCAGCCCCCGGCGAAAGCCGATGTCGCAAAAGCCGCCAGTACGACCGAAGGTCCGAGAGCCTTCGTTCTCATGATCACGTCACTTCCAGAGCCAGTCGCCGAGCTGGCCGTAGATCCAGCCGTAGCAGCTGTGGGTCATGCCGAAGCCGTGGACGATGCCCTTGTCCGCGACCTTGATCTCGTTGTAGGCGGAATAGACGGCGCAGGGCGGACAGGTCGGATCGGAGAAGCCGACCGCGACGCGGACCGGGCAGCGGATGCGGGAGGCGAAGTTCGCCGCGTCGAAATACGGCGCGTTCTTCTCGGCGGCGGCTTTCTGGTCCGCCGGCTGGTTCTCGACGACCTGGGGCCATCCGCTCTGCCGGCCCTTCAGGTAGCCCATCGTGTCCGTGATCGCGGGGACGAAGAACGCCGCGCGGGTGAAGGCGGGATTGAGTCCGGTCAGGTAGAAGCCGAAGCCACCGCCCTGGGACGTGCCCTGATAGCAGAAGCGGGAGCGGTCGACGTCCTCGCGCGCCGCGACCCAGGTGACGGCGCGGTCAAGGCCGAGCAGGACCGGATAGAAGAAATAGTCCTCGCGGCTCTTCGCGATGCCCGACTGGGAATACTCGGTTCCGTACTTCGCTTTGCAGGCGGCGTTCATGTAGTCGTAGGCGACGTTGAGTCCCAGCGCCTTCCAGTCCCAGTGCGGCGCCCACGGATAGACCGCGAAGAAGACTTTGATCCGGCCGGCGTCGCCGGACATGTCATTGGTCCAGCCGCCGAAGCCGGCGGCGGAGACCTGGAACTCCACCGGATACGGCGCCTTGGACTTGTCCGTCGGCACGCTCATGTAGCCGTAGACCCGCCGTCCGTATGTCGCGAACGAGATCCGGAAGAAGTCGAACTCGGCCGTGCTCCGCTCCGCGATTTTCTGGACTTTCGCGTCGATCGGCACCTCGCGTGCGAGCTTCGCGCGGGCCTCCGCCCAGAACGCGTCGAAATCGGCGGGCGAGGGCGAGCCCTTCTCCAGCTTCTCGGGGTCGTATCCGACGCTCCAGACGAAGCCCGCCGAACCCTTCGCGCGGA
>CAZYQF010000046.1:0-11874 GCA_964650165.1 uncultured Lentisphaeraceae bacterium | reverse complement strand
ACGCGGTGCATCTTCTCGAAGATTTCGGACTTCTGGCAGCGGATCTTGAGCCCGATCTCCATTCCGAGCTTCGCCATCTCCGCGCCGACCTTGTCGAAGGTCTTCTTGCACTTGGCGCCGTCGACGATCATCATCATGTTGAAGTAACCGCCGGTGACGGTCTGCGTGATGTCGAGGATGTTGATGTCGTTTTTCGCGAGGTAGGTGCACGTCTTCGCGAGAATGCCGACGGTGTCCTTGCCGACGACAGTGATGATGACTTTTTTCATAGGCATATTATATCAAACTGAGCGAATGTTGCTTGAATCATCCGCTTAGTCCGCGATGCGGAGATGAAGCTCGTCGGAATTGCCTTTGAGCCGGGGGGCGTACATCGCCTGAATCGCCGCGGGAAGGATATGGACCGATCCCGGAGTTTCCACGCGGACGCGGTATGTCAGCGAGCGCACGCCCCGCGGCATCTCGCGGAGAAAGACCGCGGTCTTCTTCTCGCGGAACTCGACGTAGGCCCAGCCGCCCCCGAGGTCCTTGTAGCCGCTGGTCGTGTCGACCGGCTCGAAGCCCGCGCCCTTGCGGTCCTCGATCAGCAGGTATTCGCAGTCGTTCTTCGACTCGACGTCGAGACGGATCTCGAGAACCTCGCCCGCCTTGACGAGGTCGCCGTCCGCCAGCGGCTCGAGCGTTGCCGCCGTGTGCTTCTGCGCGACGGACTGTCCCGCGGCGCCGCGGCCGGTCGAATCGGCGGACTTCTCGATGACGCGCGAGATCGCGCGGCTGACCTTGACCTCGAGCCCCGCGGCCGCAATCGGGTCCTCCAGCGTCGTGTAGGTGACGAAGCCGGAGACATAGACGGCGTCCCGGTCCTTCTTCTCGACTTTCGTGCAGTACTCGACGAGCGCCTCGATCGCGAGTCCGGTGTCGCGCGTGTTCGTCCAATGCGTCCGCCCCGTGCGGTTGTTGTGGAGATAGAGCGCGACGGCCCGCGTCGTGTCGCTCTCGGGTTCGGACTTGAGAAGGAGCATCAGCGCGACGGCCTGCGCCTCGAGGTCGCTGCCCCACCAGCACCACCAGCAGTCGCCGTTGCGGAGCTCGAACCACGCCGTGCCGTTTTCCTTGTCCGTCTTCAGGAACTGCTTGAGGTTCCGCACGATCGTCTCGCGTCGGCCGACGTCTTTCGTCCGGTCGAAGGCGAGCCCGAGCAGCGCCTGCGCGTAGAACGGGAGCTTCAGCCGGGCGTCATACGCGCGGTCGAGCATCTCGTTCAGCGTCTTGTCCGCGGCGTCGCGTCCGCCGACGAGCCGCGCATACGCCGTGAGCACGTCCGTCGCATTCGGATCGCATCCGTGCTTCTTCTCGTATGCGAGCGAATCCTTCTGCGCGGCCGCGAGCCACGCGACGCCGCGGTCGAGCAGGCCGTCCGGAACATTCACCCCCGCCGCCTTCGCCGCGGCAAGACCACGGACGACGGTTGCGGTCATGTGCTCGTAAGAGCGTTCGTACGATCCCGAGAACCAGCCCCAGCCGCCGTCCGAGTTCTGATGTCGGGCGAGCTTGCCGAGGCCCTTTTCGATCAGCGCGTCGACGTCCGAAAGGTTGCCGTCGAGCTTCCGCTCCTTCAGCACGGGGCGCGCGACGGCCGCGGGCACGAAGCGGTTCATCGTCTGCTCCGTGCATTCGTATTCGTAGTGCTTGAGATAGGGAAGCGCCTTGTCGATCGCGCCCGCGAGCGTGTCCGACACTTCGACGACCGCGGCGACGGTGCCGTCCGCCGCCGCCTTCGGAAGCGGCGCAAGCGACGCGTAGAGTTCGCGGCCCTTCCCGCCGTCGTAGATTCCGGGCGCGACAGTCGCGAACGGACCCGATCCGCCCTTGCGTCCGAGGCGGAAGACGCTTTCGGTTTTCTCGATCGCATGCGAGACGACGTCGATCTCCTTCTCGACGCCGTCGGCGTCCGCGCCGTCCGTGACGCGCATCCGGACTTTGAGCTTGCCGGACGCACCGACTTTCACCCGCCAGTCGGCGCGCGCCTCGCCGCCCGGCTGAAGTTCGAACGTCCGGGGCTTCATGTTGCCGAAGGTCCGCACGCCGGAGAGCGCGAGCGTCGCCGTGACGTTCCGCGCGGACGCGCCGTAATTGTGGAGGTTCGCCGACAGAACGACCTCGTCGCGTTCGGTGATGAACCGCGGCGCTTGCAGGCGCAGCATCAGGTCCTTCTTCGTCTTGATCTCCGTCGCGACCTCGGCGACGCGTCCGCCCGCGCCCATCGTCCACACCTTCACGTTCCAGCCGGTGATGTCCTCCGGCATTTTGAACGTCACGCGATACACGCCCTGCGTTCCCGTCGCCTCCAGCGCCGCGTTCCAGTAGGCAGTGTCCGCGAATTCGGACCTCATGCCGGAAGCTTCCTCTGCGTCCGGCGTCGACTCTTCCATTTCGGCAACCGCCGACATCGGCGCCGCGGCCTTGCACGCCATGACGCTCCTGTGGCCGTCTGCGCTAACACTCCGCAGCTTCCCCTCGGGAAAAGTCTCCCGTCTCAGCCTTCCGTTACTCCCGCCGAATCCGATCGCCCTCGATCCGAACAGCCCGAGAGGTTCGAACCGCTTGTCGCCCTCGAGGAACTTTTCCCACGAGCCGAGGCCGCTCCGCGACGCGAATGCCCACACATGCTCGCGCTTCCAGTTCCAGAACGCATCGCGCAAAGACCGGACGTTCGAGCCGCCCGCCACAGCATCGACCGCCTTGTCGTAGACCGACATCACGCCGGAGGCCGCGCAGGGCTTTCCGTTCTCGTCGAAAATCCGAACCGTCGCGGTGACCGTTTCGCCCGGCTTGAACGTGCCGCCCTTTCCGCCGCCAATCTCGACGATGGCCGCGCCGACCTTCTTGACGGGCGGAATCCGGATCTCGCACTTTTCACGATGCTCGCGCGCGGCGGAAAACGTCCACGCCTCGACGAAGAAATTCGGCTGGTCGTTAGGATGAATCGGAATGGAAATCTCAGCGGACTTTCCCTTGATGCGGACGACGCGCGTCTTCTCGTCGCGGATTCGGACAAAGACTGTGGAGTCCGGATAGTCCGCGTTGATCGCGAGCTTCACCGTCTCGCCTGGCGCGTACATTATCTTGTCCGGAATCAGCTCCAGCGCGGAGTAGCGGAAGCCGTGTCCGTCGTCGCCGTTTCCGATCACGTTGACGATGCGCGAGCCTTCGCGCGTGCGCCCCTCGCGGTCGGTGACCGCGCAGGACAGGCGGTACTGGCCGGGCTTCGTCGCCGAAAACTCCGCGGCGACCTTGCGGGCCTTCCCGCCGTCGAGTTCATGGAGCGTCCAGACGCGCGTCGCGACGCCGGACTCGTCGAGGCCGTCGAGATGGCTGAACGCCGTGACCTTGTCGCCGACGCGGTAGCGCGGACGGTCCGTCCACGCGAACACGCGGAACGGTTCCGCGCGGAGAAGCACGCGGCCCGATCCGTCGATCGTCCGCCGCGACGAATCCGTCACCGAGACGGAGAGCGAATACTCCTGGTCGTCGTCGCCGTAGAGCTTGCGGACGAACGCCGTGTCCCATGTCACCTTCGCCTCGCCCTTCGCGTCGAGCGGAACCGTCATCGAAATGACGGTCTCGGGCGGCGGCATCGGACGCCACCACGGCATCCAGCTTTCGTACCGACGGCAGATCCAGAGACATCCCGGTCCCGCGTACCAGTCCGCATCGTAGAACCACCACCACGATCCCGCGCCGTAGAGCCAGTCCCAGTCCCAGGTCGGGTACCAGCTGACGCGCTTCGGCGTCCGGCGGACCGTCACCTTCGCCAGTCCGCTTCGGACCGGTTCGCCGTAATAGTAGTTCGCCTTCACCGTGGCCGTCACCTTCTCGCCCAGCGTCGGCGCGACCTTCGGCGTCGCGACGGCGACCTCGAACTCCGGCTTGCGGTATTCCTCGACGCGAAAGCTCCCGCGGATGTAATGGCGCGCCGTCACGAGCATCCGATACTCGCCGAGCGTGGCGTCCGCCGGCAGCGCGAACTCCCCGGCGGCACCGCCGAATTCGTCGAGCTTCTCCACGTGCACGTACACGTCCTTCTGGTCTTTCGCCTGGAGGACCTTGAACTCGACGGTCGAGCCCGCGTACGGACTCTTCCCGTCCTGCGCGTAGTCGCGCTTCGTTTTCCACAGCTTGTACTTGACGGTGTCGCCCGGACGATAGGCCGGACGGTCGGTGATGACGATTCCGGCGTCTTCCTCCCGATTGTAGTCCCTGTACCACCGCGTACTCCAAAAGCTTCTGAGGTTCAGGGACATCTCCCGGCCGTCCGGGGCGCGGCACACGGCGTATCCGTTGAGCATGCGAGAATGCTTTTTCTCGTATTCTGCGCGGTCCAATCCGAGCAGCTCCGGGACGGCGAACGCCCCGTCCGCATCCGTAACAAATTCTTTCTCCGTCCAGCGGAACTTCCGCTCCTCGCCCCGGGTCCACCACCCGAACAGATTGACCCGAACGCCGGCGACCGGCGCTCCGGTTTCGGCATCGACGATGCGGATCTCGCCGCCGCGCTCGATCTCGTAATCGCAGGCCACCGCGGCCAAGGACTCCACTTTCAGAACCGAATGCGCGCGCGTGCCCCCGTCGGTCGCGACCTCGAGAAGATAGGTTCCGGCCGAAAGGCCGAACGGGACCTCGACCTCGGTGCGCCGGTCGGAATGGTCCGCGGCCGATTCGACGGGAAGAACCCACGTCCGGGCGTCCGCTCGGAAATATCCGGCAATTGCATTGGTCGGTGTCTGGTAAGAATAGTCCAAGGCCTCCGACAGGATGGGATGCGTTTTCCACTCCTCTTCAATCTTTTCGCCGCGCGTAATCCGCGCGCGGAAATCGGCGCGCCATTTTTCCTCGTCGAGAAGGCGGACGCTGCACGTCAGCGATTTGGCATTGCGGTAGGCCACCGTGAACGTGCCGCGGGCACGGCCGCTGACCGACGGAACTCGCCCTTCGATCCGGGCGTTCGGACCGACGATTCGGACGAGCGCGTTCGTATCATGAACCCGCCTGAATGCGTCCGCCGCCTTTTCGAACTGATAGCGCCGCTCGTGCTCGTACCCCGCGGACTGCCAGTCCCCGATCTCCTTTCTGAGTTTGAGATACTGATAGTCCGCCGGCAGCCGGAATCGCCGAATGCCGTTCGCGAGGCGCGCGATTGTCTCGTCGTCCTCCAGCGACTTCAGGTCGTCGACGAGTTTGAGCACATCCTGTTCGTAGGCCAGGCGCTGGACTCCGAATTGCCGTTCCGCGAACGTGGCGAGTTCGTGTGACGAAGTCCAACGTCCGTCCTCGTCGACCTTCGCGCGCTCCGCGTTCGCGAACCGCCAGCGCTCGCCGTCCGTCTTTGCCGCAAACCAGCTTGCGGGGATTGCGTGGAAGACCGGATTGCCGTCCGCATCCACCGGCGCGGCTCCGCTCTCGAAGTCAGAACCCCAGCAGTTTCCGCCCTCCCTGATTTCCGGAATCGCGGCAAGGTCGGTCAGCTCCTGAAGCTTCCAGGCCGCACCTCCCGTCCGTTCGTTCATGCCGAGCGCTCCGACCGTCTCGTTCCAGAACCACCGCTGCCGCAGATGAGTCTGCTGCGCGACCTGCGGCATCAGCTCCTCGAGCTCCCGGAGTTGGATGACGCGGTCGCGTTCGGTCGACAGGGCGCGATTTTCCCACGAATAGCCGCCTCGGACAAACTCGCCCTTGACCGTCTGCCCCCGGTGCGGCAGTTCGCGCCGCGCCTGGACGCAGGCGAGACGGACGGGGAACTCGGTCCGCGCGGCGCGGACCTTTTCGAGAAAGCCCTCGACCTCGTTTACGCGCTTCGCGTTCGCGAGACAGCGCGCAGCATCGAGCACCGACTGCGCGGAGCCCCGTACCGGATCATCGCCCTTCTTCCCCTCGACGGAGAGAATGAAATTCGTGAACGCGTCATAGGCCTCGGCAGAATGGCCGTCGGCCATCAGCTTTCTCGCGTCCTCAAAGGTGGCGGCGAACGAGGTGAGACACGCGACGAGCGCGAACAGAAAAACAAGGGCTTTTGTTTTCATGACCATTTGATTATATCAATTCCTTTCCATAAAGCAAAGGAATCAGCAGTCACGAATTTCCGGAAGATTCTGAAATCCGTCTCCAGCGTCCCCCGCAAGCACGGAAATAGGCGCAAGCGTAGGCTAATGAGCTATTAAAGGGATGCCACGTAGGCTTCGCCGCAATGCGAGCAGACGGCGCCGGCGTGCACGGGCGCGCCGCAGTTCGGGCAGCTCCGCTCCAGAAGCTCGCCGCACAGCGCGCAGAACTTGCCGCCGACCGGATCCGCCTCGTCGAGCGCCGGCTTCAAGAAGCGCCGGCCGTCGACCAGGTACGGATGGTTCGTCGGACAGCCGGGGTTCGGGCAAAATGCCGTCCCCTGGATGGCGGCCGGACGGATCACCACCGGCGGAACCGGCGCTGCGGACGCGTCCTCGGCCGCGAGCCGGATTCCGAACTTCTTCGCGAGCTTCTCGATCACTTCGTCGTTGATCTTCGTCCCGTCCCCCTGCTCGAACATCGAGAGGGCTGACTGCTTGCAGCCGACTTCACGGGCAAGTTCGCTCTGAGTCATCCCGGCCTCGCGGCGGGACTCCTTGAACTTCTTGCAGATCTCTGGACTCAGGTTTTTCAAAGCACGGAAATTATGGACTTTATTTTATCAACTCGCAAGAGGTTTTTATCAACGTTATCAACACGATTATCAACTATGTAGATAATTCTGTTGATATTGTTGATAAATAAGCGAATTTCTTTCCCGTCTATCAACTATTCTCTTATCAATTGTTGATAGACGGTGTTCGTTCGTTAATACGTCCGAGCCATGATTTCGCTCGGCAAAAGGTATTCTTCACCATTTTTATGCGAAATCGTACGTTTTTTCAACTCTTCGAGAACTGGTCCAGTGAGGACATTTGCGTTTTCGATGAACAACTTCTCGAGTTCCGCCCTTTTCTTGGCGAGGTTACCATTCGGCTCGTTCGCGAGGAGAACGCCTTCCAGGATCTGTGCGCGGCGGAGACGTCCATCGGCCTCGGCCTTGTCGCGGGCCTCCTTGATGACCTCGAGAACGTGATCGCGGGTTTCTCCGGGGAACCGGTCGGGAATGTCGACATCGCGATCCAGAAGCGCCAGGGCGTTCGGATTGCGCTCCTGAAGGTCAAGTTCCCGGACCTGGACCGCCGCGAGCCGAGACTCAAGACGGTCGATTTCCGCCTTTAAGGCCGCAATCTCGGTCCGGGCCTTTTCCGTTTCGGCCTTGGCCCGAAGCACTTCCGCATCCTTGGCGGCGATTTTCTCGTCCATCTCGACCTTGTCGGCCGCGAGGGCCTCGACGACCGCCTTCTGGATATCGAGTTCCACTGGGTTGACTTCGGCCGCCGGGGCTTCAACGGGTTCCGTCGCGGCGCTTTCGGTCACGCCGGGTTCGGTCACGATGGGCTGGGCGGGCTTCGCGAGGAATTCTTCTACGTTCATTCTTGGTTGGCGCCTTTGAGTTCGCAGCCGGGATAGATGAACAGCCGGCAGTCGATGGGTCCGTTGAAAAACGGAACCCGGGTTTTATAGTAGAGGTTCACGAGATTGGCAAGGTCGGGATTGCCGGTGATGAGTCCGCCAGTCCATCCCCTGCATTTCTCGTTCATGAAAGTTCCGATGCGCTCGTAGATCGGCGCGAGTTCCAGGGGATCGCCGAGGCGGATGCCGTATTCCGGATTGAAGAAGACGACGCCCTTGGAGTTGGTAGACGGTTGCTGGTCGTTGGGCGTCGCGGGAATCGGCGTGTCCGCGAAGTCGCAGGTCTTGAATTCGATGTAGGGTGCGACGCCGGCGGCAATGGCGTTCATGTGGGCGTTCTCGACCGCTTCCGGGGAGATGTCTGTCGCCACGACCTTCGGCAGGTTCTCGGTGACTTCCTTCGCCTTCGCCTCGAGGACAAGCTCCTTCCAGATCTGCTCGGGGCTCGCGCCCGTATGCTGGCGCGGAGCGACGGTCGGGGCCTTCTCTCCCGGAATGATGCGGCCGAAGTCCTTGACGGATTGGAAGGCGAAATGCGCCTTGAGAGACCCCGGGGCCTTGTGCATCGCCATCATCACGGCTTCGATCGCGGGCGTTCCGGATCCGCACATCGGCGAGAGGAACGGGCTCTTTCCGTCCCAATGGAGAGCCATGATGCACGCGGCGGCGAGCGTTTCCTGCAGCGGCGCCGATCCGGGAATCTTGCGGTAGCCGCGCTTCGAGAGCGGCTCGCCGGAGGTGTCAAGGTAGATGACGACCTCGTCCTTCTCCCAGTAGACGAACACTGCCGCGCCCTTGTTCTCGCCGCCGGAATCCGGACGCCGCTGGCACTTCTCGCGCATGCGGTCGGCGATGGCGTCCTTCGTGTAGAGCGACGGCAAGCGGGAGTCGCGGATGGTGAAGTTGTGAACGATGGACGAAACGGAGAAATATCCGTCGGCCTCGAGGATGTTCTCCCAGTCGATCGACCGCGCGGCCTCGTAGAGGTCTTTGATGTCGCGGCACTCCTTCCGCAGCAGCGGAACCAGCACGCGATGGGCGGTGCGAAGCTCGAGGTTCAGCCGCATGATGTCGCGCATCGACCCGCGGATGACGACGGTGTTCTCGGTCACTTCGATGGGCTCGTAGCCCAGGTCGCGCAACTCGACTTCAGTCCACTTCGACAGCTCCTTGGCGCAGGAGACGATAATTGGATAATCCTTGTCTGTCCACAGCTTCATAGGTCTTCCATTTTACCTTGTTTTGATACGAATTCCCGTCGCTTCCCAACTCAATTGATACGGAGCGGCATCAGCACATAAAGGAACGGGATCGAACACCTGATGACGGCCGGGGAATGCCCGTTGTTCAAATCCAGCGTGACCGAATCGTCGTCAATCGCCTTGAGCGCGTCCATCACGTAGTTCGGATTGAACATGATCTCGATCTTCTCGCCGGCATACTTGATGGCGACTTCGTCCTTCGCCTCGCCGATTTCGCTGGCGGCGGAAGTCACTGTCAGCTTGCCGCTCTCGAAGATGAGCTTGGTCGAGTGCGCCTCGTCCATCGTCATCACGCTGGCGCGGTCCAGCGCGTCAAGGAGAAGCTGGCGGTCGATGTCGATGTGCTCCGCGCACTCCTTCGGAATCACCTGCTTGTAATTCGGATACGCATCCTCCATCAGTTTCGAGAAAATCTGCAGCGTCTCGAGCCTGAAGCAGATCTGGCTCTTCTGGACCAGGATCGAAACTTCGCTTTCGCCGGCGAGCGAGCGCTGGAGTTCTGCCACGGCCTTGCTCGGCAGAACGATGTCCTTTTCGGCGGACTTCGGAAATTCGAGCTCGTTTTCAACGAGCGCGAGACGGCGTCCGTCCGTCGCCACCATCGTCAGCTTCGAGTCTTTGAAGCTCATGAGAACTCCCTTGAGAGTACGGCGCGTGTCGTCCTGGGAAGCCGCATAAGAGACCTTGCGGAGCATTTCACGGAGCGTGACTTGGGGAAGCGAGTAGATGAAGGCCTCTCCGTCCTCCGGAAGCTTCGGAAAATCAGACGCCGGAAGTCCTCCGAGCTTGAAACGCGCGCTGCCGGCCTTGATGGTCGACCGCTCGTTCTCTCCGACTTCAACCTCTACATTTCCCTCAGCCGCCTTGGTGATCAGCGAAAACAGCATCTTAACCGGCAGCGTCGTCGATCCCTCTTCCGCGACCTCACATTCGACTTCGCTCTTGATCGAGATGTCAAGGTCGGTCGTCGTCATCCGGATGGAACCGTTCTTTGCCTCGATCAGCACGTTCTGCAGAATCGGGAGGGATCCCTTTCCTGCAACGATGTTCTGAACGTTCTTGAGTCCATCAAGAAACCTGGAACGGATGATTTTGAATTTCATTTTTTCTTTCCCCTTAAATCGATTTCTACGATTATATCAAATACTATTACTTTATTACAAAGACCTTATTACTATTATTAGAGATGTAGATAAGTTGAATAAGATGTCCGGACGCTTTATTTCATTGATTGAAAACATGTTTTGTGGTGTAGACAACCAATTGACTGTTTTGTGACTTCCATTGATAACTTCTGCGGACTGTAGACATGTGACTCGGTCTTAGACATCTTGTCAACTGACAATCGACGGTCCGTGATTAATCCACCATGTCGCTCATCGAGCAACCGAGTTCGGCCAGGATTTCCTCAAGAGTGCGTTTGAGATCCGGCTCCACGTCGAGCCTTTTTGAGATGTTTTTGACTCCGTGAATGATCGTCGCATGGCTTTTGTCGAAATTGACTGCTATTTCAGGAAGGCTCCTCGTCGTGAATTTCCTCGAGATGTACATCGCCAGCTGACGGGGCGTCACAATGGACTGAGTCCGTTCGGGCGAGAGGATCTGGTTCATCGTCACGGCGAATTTCTTGCAGACGCAGGTCTGAACCTCTTCGACGGTCAGTTTCTTCCGAGATTTCTCCTTTTCGATGAAATCCTTCAGAATGTAAGAAAGAGTCTCTTCCGTCAGCTGAAGGTCACTCTGCCGGTTTGCGAAGATATTGACCTTACCGAGGGCGCCTTCCATCGCGCGCACGTGACTTTTGATGTTGTGAGCGATGAACTTGAGCGTCGCATCGGACATCGGCGGCTGCATCCCTTCCGACTTCTTCTTGAGAATCGCGAGACGCGTCTCGTAAGCAGGAGACTCGATTTCCTGCAGCATGCCGCCTTCGAAGCGGGAGATGAGACGCGACTCGATTCCCGGGAGGTCCTTCGGCGCGACATCGGACGTGATCACGATCTGCTTGTCCGCATTCGTGAGAGCGTTGAACGTGTTGAAGAACTCCTCCTGGAAGTTCTGCATGTTTTTCGCGATGAACTGGATATCGTCGATCAAAAGGACATCGGTCTTGCGGTAGCGCTCGCGGAACGACTGCAGGCTGTTGTTGGACAGGGCGTTCACGTATTCGTTCAGGAACGCCTCGGCCGTCAGGTAGCAGATCGCGGCCATCGGATTGCGCCGCTTCACCTCGTTGCCGATCGCCTGCATGATGTGCGTCTTGCCAAGTCCAGTGCCGCCATGGATGAACAGCGGATTGAGCGCCTTTCGTCCGGGGTTTTTCGCCGCGCCTTTTGCGGCGGCCAGCACATAGCTGTTCGACGGACCTTCGACGAACTCCTCGAAAACGTAATACTCCTTGAGGGGCATTGTCGAAATGAAGTTCGAGAGGCGTTCGGTCCGGCGCGGTTCCGCCGCGGCGGGCGCAGGTGTCTGCGCTTTCGGAATCACGATTTCGGGCTTCGCGTTGGCGTCTGTCTTGAATTCGACGCTCAGCGATGTCTCGGCACCTGCAAGCTCGAAGCCCTTCCGGATCGCCTCGGCATAATCTTTCATCAGCGTGTCCGTGGAGAAGGAATTCGAGGTGTAAATGGTAAAGACGTCTTCGTCTCGGTGGACGGATGAGATCTGCGAAAAACAGCGCTCGGCGCGATTGCGTTCGTCACCTTGCATCATCGAGATGCAGATGGTCCGCGCACGCTCCCACAACCCCTTTGAAACCAGGTCGATAACTCCGTTACTCATGTTCAGTCTCTATTCTCTTTATAGCTTTTTTACTATGATTAGAATATTACCAAGAGTGTGTTGATAAGTCACCCAAAAGAAATCTTCTTATGATTACAAGTTATCAACATTTTATGTTTATAACTCACAAGAAGAAGGTTAGGTGGTTTTGGCGGATTTGTTTCTCAATGGTCAGAAAAGAAGAAAAACATTAAAATAAGACAATTTGGTAGATGAGAGTTTTAAACAAAAGGCGTTCTAACACCATACTTTT
>CAZYQF010000045.1:0-12460 GCA_964650165.1 uncultured Lentisphaeraceae bacterium | reverse complement strand
GCCCCGCTCCGCGGCAGCTTCACACGCGTGCCGCCGTCAAGATGACCGCGACGGGGAGCTACCAGGAAGCCATTTCCTTTCTCCTGCGGCTCGAAAAGGAACTTCCGCTGACCTCGGTGCAATCGTTCGCCATCACGGCACAGCAAGATCCCGAAGCCCAGCTGATTTCCATGGTCATCGAATGGCCGGCCAAGGGAGGGCTGACACGCAAATGAACACCATTCTCCTCATCGCGGCGATCGCCGTTCGAAACCCCTTCTGGCCGATCGGCTTCGAGGGCGAGCAGCAGGTGATTTCCTCCGAGCCAACCGTCGACGTCAACCCGATTGCCGAGGAAACAAGCGACGACACCGTAACCGCCGTCACAGTCGCCTCCGTCTCGAAGACCATTACCGGAAAGCACTGGATCGAGGCCCGGAAGTCGCTTCGAATCGGCGGCATCGCCACGGTTACGAATCCCGACGGCAGCAAGCGCCAGAGCGTCATGATCAACGGGCTCGTCTACGGCGACGGAGACTACATCTCCGCCAACCTCTACAACCGCCGGTTCACCTGGCGCGTCAAAGGACTCACCGAAGGCGCGACACTGAAGCTCATCCGCATCCGCGCCAAAATCATCACCGAAGCAGATTCTTCCAAAGGAGCAGCACAATGAAAACACCCTTCGTTACCATCCTGACACTCGCCGCCGGCATTGCCCTGGGCGCCGACACGGTCCAAACTCCTCAGGCCGCGCCCGTACCCGCCGCGGAAGCTCCCGCGGCCGAGAACGTCGACGCCGCCGAAATCATAGAGGACGGTACGGACGAGATCGACCTTGAAGAGGACGACTCCGCTGTCGCCGCGCGCAAGCCGCAGATCAAAGGCGAAGTCGCCGACGGAGACACCATGTCTCTCGTCGACATCGAATGCGACGACGCGATGCTCGCCGACGTCCTCAGGCAATTCCGCAAGGCCACAGGCGCCAACATCATCACCGGAGATTCCTCGAACCTGACCCAGCGCGTGTCGGTATCGCTCCGCCGCGTGCCGTGGCTTCAGGGGCTCCAGTCGATCCTCAACTCGCGCGGCTTCCGCCTCGACGAACGCGAGAACATCTTCCGCGTCGTCGAAGATCTGCAGACGATTCCGATCTCCACCCGCACCTTCCAGCTCAACCACGCGAGCGCCAAAGAGCTGAGCGACCTTTTCAACAAGTCCTACGGACTGAAGGATCCCGCCGGAAAGATCATCCGGCCCATCGCCACGAGCTTCGACCGGGCCAACGTCGTCGTCGTCACCGCCGACGAAAAAGTGATTTCCGACTGCGAGGCGATCATCAAGGCCGTCGACAAGGCCGTCGCCCAGATCTACATCGAAGCGCGGTTCCTCGAGCTCTCCTCCGACGCCATGCACAAGCTCGGCGTCCAGTGGAACTCGCTCGAAAGCTGGGGCGCGTCCGTCAAGGACCTCGAGGGCAACCTCGGCTGGGCCAACGGCAAGGGACAGACGATCAACGTCGGCAAGGGCCTGGCGACAACAGCCACGGCCGCAAATGGCGCAGACATCTCCCGCAGCTTCTCGGGCATCCTTTCGGTGTCGGACTTCAACCTCGCGATGAGCGCTTTCGAATCGCTCGGCGGCACTCAGATCTTCAAGAATCCGAAGGTGATCGTCGCGAACGGCAACGAGGCGAAGATCGAAGAGACCGTCAAGTATCCGAACCTCACCATCACCTCCCAGCGCAACACCTCCACGGCGACCGCCTACACCGACTACACCGCCAAGCTCGAGCAGATCCAGGGCGACAAGGACAAGGGCCTTTTCGCCCAGTCTTGCTTCTTCTCCTGGGGAATCGAGCTCTCCGTCAAGCCGCGCATTTCTCCGGACGGAATCATTTCGGTCGAGATCGTCCCGTCGATCTCCGACCTCGCCTCGGACATGGGTGACGCGGGATACTACAGCGTCAACAGCGGCAGCAAGGCCGACGCCGACACCGCCGCCTATGGCAAGTACCCGATCATCCGGATGAAGAGCATCACGACCAACTTCTCGATGAAGGACGGCTCCACCGCGGTCATCGGCGGACTCTCCCGCACCGAAGAGGAAGACCAGGACACCGGCATCCCGGTGCTCCGCAACATCCCGTGGGTCGGTCCCCGCTTCTTCGGCTGGAAGATGCGCATGAAAACACAAAAGGAAATCGTCATCTGCGTGACGCTCGGCATTGCCAATCCCGAAGACCTTCCGAAGGACATGGGTCTTCCGACCAATGCCGTCTTCGGGCGCGAATACGTCAGCGGAGTCCGCAAGGAACCCGGCTTCCGGGGCGGTTCCGTCAATGCGCTCAAGCTCGACCTCCGCACGCTCGGCGAGCAGAACCAAGAGACACAAGGGAGCGAAGATACCCGCCAGAACGCAGAACTCCGAAAAGGCGAGGTCCGGATCACACCGGCCGAGACGAAGAAAAGCCTTCTTTCGGAACTTGCGGAAGAGCCCCGTTAAACGGAGTGCTCAGCCTTGACGACGCTCGGACGCGCCTGGAATTCCCAGGCGCGTCCTGTATTTAGCGACAGTACGGCGTGCAACGGGGAAACCCTCGGCCTTGAGCATCTCTGAGAGCTTCTCATCAGAGTGCGGATGCTGAAGGTTCTCGCCCGCGATGAGCGTCTTGAGACGGTCGATCACGTTGTCCTTCGAGACCTGTTCGCCGGAATCGGTCACAAAGCCGGAAGTGAAGAACTTGCGGAGCTCCACGGTGCCCTTCGGCGTCGACGCGTACTTGTCGCGGACCGTTCGCGAAACGGTCGTGTGATGCACGCCGACCTTCTGGGCGATTTCCTGCATCGTCAGCGGCTTCAGTCCCTTGAGACCTTCTTCGAAGAATCCCGGCTGGGCGTCGAAAATGGCCTGCGCGATCGACGTAATCGTCTCCTGGCGCCGGACGACCGCCTCGCGGATGGCGTTGGCCGCGGCGATCCGCTCGCGGACATAGGCCTTCGTTTCCTTGTCCGTCTTCGGATCCTCCAGCATCTGAAGGTATTTTCTCGAAATCCGGATTTCCGGAAGGCTCCGCGCGTCGACGCGGGCGTCCCACCCCTCTGAAGTCTTGACCGCATGAACCTCGGGATTCACATATTCGGCGCCACGTCCGCCACGGCGATAGGCGCGGCCCGGCCGCGGATCAAGCGTGCGGAGCTCCTTCAGGATGTCCGCGTAGCGCTCGTGACTGATGCCCATATCCTTCTCGATGACCGAGATGCGGCCGCGGCCGATGTCCTCGAGATGATTCTGAATGAGCTCCCTGACGTCTTCACGATAGGGCGAGTCCTCGAGCTTGTCCAGCTGCGCGAGAAGGCAGTCCTGGATGTTCGCGGCTCCGCAGCCGGGCGGATCGAGCTGGGAGATCTTCTTGAGGAGCCCGCGGATCTTCACGTCGCTCTCGCCGGAAACCATCATGATGTCCGGAATCGATCCGGCGAAGAGTCCGCTGTCGTCCAGGTCCCCGATCAGGATCTCCGCCAGCGGCTGGTCCTTTTCATCGATGTCAGAGACGGGAAGCTGCGCCAGGAGATGTTCCTCAAGCGTCTCCTTCTTCGTCTGCGAATCGAAAAACCTCTGCCGCCGCTCGAGCGCATCCGCATCCGCCGTATAGACGGCATCAGGAATGTCGTCTTCAGGATAGTCGCTCCGGTCGGCGCTTTCGGTCGCGTCGCTTTCGCGCTCCTGATCGGACACGACCGCCTTGTCCAGCGTCGGTTCGACGTCCTCGATCACCGGATTGGTGCTCATCTCGCGCTGGAGCTCCGTTCGAAGCTCCGGGAGGTTCATCGCGAGCATCTTGAGGCTCTGGCGCATCTGCGGCGCCAGGGTGACGGTCTGTGTCAGCTTGGTTTGCAGAGAGTTGGAGAGCGAGACGTTCATCACTGCTCTTCGGTGACCCGCATGATTTCCTTCACGCTGGTCACACCCCTGAACGCCTTGTCCCAACCGTCCTCGCGCAGCGTCCGCATGCCCTTCGAAAGCGACAGGTTGCGAATCTGCGTCGCGTTCTCGCGACGGACGATCGCGCCCTCGATGTCCTCGTCGACCTCCAGAACCTCGAAAAGCGCGCGGCGGCCCCGGTAGCCGGTCCGCGTGCACGCATCGCAGCCGCGCGGCTCGAAGACCGTGTTCTTCGCAGGCGGATAGTCGAGATTGTAGTGCGTCAGATCCAGCGGAACTTCCTTCATGCACTTCGGACAGAGCCGGCGGCAGAGGCGCTGTCCCATCACGCCCGCGACCGCAGAGGCGATCAGGAACGGCTCGACGCCCATGTCGATCAGACGCGGGAACGCGCCCGCCGCATCGTTCGTGTGCAGGGTCGAGAACACCATGTGTCCGGTGAGCGACGCGTTGATCGCGATTTCGGCGGTCTCGCGGTCTCGGATTTCGCCGACCATGATGATGTCCGGGTCCTGACGCAGAAACGCGCGGAGCGCCCGGGCAAAGGTCATTCCGATGTCGGACTGCATCTGGACCTGGTTGATGCCCGCCATGTGATATTCGATCGGGTCCTCGGCCGTCATGATGCGGACGTCGATCTTGTTCACTTCGGACAGAAACGAATAGAGCGACGTCGACTTGCCGGAGCCCGTCGGTCCGGTCACGAGGAAGATGCCGTTCGGACGGTGGATGATCTTGTTCACGACCGCGAAGTCGCGATCGTTGAACCCGAGGTCGCCCATCCTCACGAAGCTTCCGCTCTTCGCCAGGAGGCGCAGCGAGATCGACTCGCCATAGGCCGCCGGCATCGTCGACACGCGGATGTCGATGTCCTGGCCGGCGATGCGGATGCCGATTCGCCCGTCCATCGGCAAGCGCTTCTCGGCGATGTCGAGGTTCGCCATGACCTTGATGCGGGAGATGATGGCCGATTTCAGGCGGTTGAGCTGCGGCGGAACGTCCACCTTGTGCAGCATGCCGTCGATGCGGTAGCGGATGCGGAGCGTCGTTTCCTGGGGCTCGATGTGAATGTCGGTCGCCCCCTGGCGGTCGGCTTCGGCGATGATCTTGTTGACGAACTTGACGATGGACGCCTCTTCGCCCATCTCAGTGACGTCGATCTTCGTCATTGCGCCGATGTCGTCGTCGACGGAATAGCGCCCGTCCTCGATCATCTTCTCGATCGCATCGGCGCCTACGCCATAGTACTTCTTGACCGCTTTCTCGACTTCGTCCCGGGGCGCCAAAGCCGTCTTGATCACGCAGCCGGCCACAAGCCGAAGCCCGTCGGCCGCCGCCGTGTCGAACGGATCCGGCGAAACGACCGTCATCGAATTTTCATCGGACTTGAAAGGCAGCACGCCGTATTGATAAACCGCAGACGCCGGAAGCCGCGTCAGGGCTTCGGGATTCGGCTGCTCATGCTCCAGATCGACGGTCTCAAGACCCAAAAACGCGCCGATTCCCTTCAAAAAGTCGAGTTCTCGGATTCCGCCGAACTTGACAGCGGCTTCGGCCAGCCCCATGGCGGGATTCTGGGCGCGATTCGAGGAAATGCGCTCCAGCTGCTCGTCGGTGTAGATGCCGGCGGACTTCAATATCATCGTCGCGAGTGACGAACTTTCGCTCATGCGTGAAATTATACACGATTCCGAGTTGCTTTGCCACCTCGAAATGTGATATACTTTGCGCGTTCGTTTGGAGAAAGCGGGCGTAGCTCAATGGCAGAGCTCCAGCCTTCCAAGCTGGCTACGAGGGTTCGATTCCCTTCGCCCGCTCCAAGGCAGCCAGGGTGGCGTAATGGCAGCCGCAGCAGACTCAAAATCTGCCGTACGCAAGTACGTGCGGGTTCGAGTCCCGCTCCTGGCACCAAGCCAAGCGAACAAGAAAGCAAAACGACTGGAAGGGTGTCCGAGTGGTCGATGGTGCAACCTTGGAAAGGTTGTGTGGGCGCAAGTCCACCGGGGGTTCGAATCCCCCCCCTTCCGCCAGTCTCCGCAAGGAGCTGGCAACTGTTAAACTGTTTAACTGATTAACTCTCAAACTGTTTAACTGATGCGGATTAACAACAGGATTTTGCCGAGCGGGCGCATTGGACTCGCCGTCAGCGGCGGATCGGATTCCGTTGCCCTCGCCTTCCTCCTCACAAAAGGCGGCAAGAAGAAAAACGCCGCGAAGCGCTTCGTCATCCTCCACGTCGACCACGGACTTCGTCCGGAGTCGAAGGAGGAGTACCGTTTCGTCCGCGGCCTCGCGAAACGCCTCGGGATTCCCTTCAGGGGCACGCACGCCCAGGTCGTCCGCCGGGCCGGCGAATCGCTGGAGATGGCCGCGCGCCGCGTACGCCTGGACTTCTTTTCCAAGTGCATGAAGTCGCTGAAGCTCGACGCCATTGCGACCGGGCACCACATGGACGACGTCGCGGAAACCTTCCTGATGAAGCTCCGCCGCGCTTCGCTCTGCGGTATCCGCGAGACGAGCGAGGTCGGAACGGTCCGGTTCGTCCGTCCGCTCCTCGGCTGCCGCGACACGGAACTCAAGGACTACCTCCGGAAGTTCGGCGAAACGTGGCGCGAGGACGCCAGCAACGGCGACGTCTCGATCGAGCGCAACAAGGTGCGCCACGAGGTGATCCCCTACTTGGAAAAAGCGCTCGACCATCATCTGGTCGAGCACCTTTTCCGCATTTCGATCAGGGATCCCCAGATCAGCGGTTGAACCCCTTGTGGTTCATGAACTCCCAGATGCGCCCGAGCCACGTGTAACTTCCGGTGCCGGGCGAGGCCTTGCGCTGGAAGCAGTGGTTGCGCCGGCAGAGGGTGTGGAGGTCGCTCCCGAGGCCCATCCGGCGCATCTGCTCCCACGTCTTGACCGAGTTCATCGCCGCCCACCCGTCCGCGTCGCCGTGGATGAAGACCATCGGACACGTGTCCGGGTCGAACGCGAATTCAGGGACGAGCCGAGCAGAGTCATCGTTGCCGCCCGTCGTATTGTTCTGATCGGCTCCGTCGGTGAGGGCATACGCGGGATAGATGCCGACGCCCCACTGGACGTTGCACGGAATCTTGTCGATGTTGTCGACGTTCGCATAGGCGCGGCTGCGGGAGCTGGTGACACCCATCAGCGTGAGATGTCCGCCCGCGGACGAGCCCATGATGCCGATGCGGTTCGGATCAAGACCCTTCGCCGCGGCCTCGCTGCGGACGATGCGGATGCAGCGCTGCAGGTCCTGCCAGGCCGTGGTGTGTTTCGCGAGCGGCGCGGCCGGACGCGGCATGCGGTATCTCATCGTGACGACCGCCATGCCCTTCTCGTTCAGGAACCGGCGCGCCGGCACGACCTCGAACCCGTTCGGGTCGTTGCCGGAGTAAGAGCCGCCCGAGTAGACGATCTGGACCGCCTTGGTCGTGAGATTGGACGGAATGAACCATTCGAGGTACGGGACGTTCTGATTCTGCTGGATGTCCGGGATCTTGCCGTCGGGCCAGAGGTTTGCTTTCACATACTTCGTGGAATCATGGAAGTCCTTCGCGTAGCGCTTCATGACGTCTTCTTCGGGCGCAAGCGGCCCGAGGACGCCGAGCTGCGTCAGGAACTCGTGCGCGCGGTCGAACCAGTTGTCATACGCAGTCGAGTTGTCCTTGTTCGGATTCCCGCCCCAGAAGCCGTGCGAACGGTCGGCGAAGAGATGCAGCTCGGCCGGAACCTTGTGCCGGCGGAGATTCCGGTAGACGAAGGTCGAGGTCATCGGCGAATACGGATCCTCGCTGCCGTGAAACATGCACATCGGCGCCGTCTTCGCGTCGAACTTGAAGATCGAGTCGAGCGTGGCATCGACGGCCTGGCCGTTCCGCGAGTTCGCAACGCCAAGCCCGTCCGTCATGCCGTAGGCGATCGCGCCGGTGATCGCCCAGTTGAGATGGGCCGAAATCGCGTCGGTTTCGTCGACGGCCGGATAGGCCGGGGTCTGCGAGCTCGTCGCGAGCAGCGTCGCCAGGTGCGAGCCGGCGGACATCGAGATCGTCCCGATCTTCTCGGGATCGTAGCCGCGCCGGGCGGCTTGGCTGCGGACGACGCGCACGGCGCGCTGTCCGTCCTCCCAGGCCGTCTGGTAGAACGGCAGGCCTGTCGGACGCGGCGTGCGGTAGACGAAGTTGACGCACTGGAATCCGGCCTCGCGGAAGCGCTTCTCCCAGTCCCGGACGAGCCCGACGTCACAGCAGTTGAAGTAGCCGCCGCCCGAGATCAGGATGAGACAGCAGCCGTTGAAGTTCGCGGGCTTCTCGGACCACTCGAGGTACGGCCGGCGCCACTCGTCCGCCTTGAAGTCCTTCTGCCCCGCGACATCGGTCATCGCGGCGATCAGGTGCGGCTGCGGATCGGGCATCTTCCCGTCCGGCCAGATGCATTCCCTTTCAACGGCCGATGCGGCGAGCGTCAACAGCACAACGCAGAGTGCAAGAAGGTTTTTCATAGTGTCCTTTCCGAATCAGTTCATTTTCCGCCGCCGAGCGCCTTGCGGATCACGGTCTCGACGTCCGAGACGTCGGGATTGGCGGCCAGCACCTGCGAGACCATCTTGTTGGCCGACTCCTCGTTGAAGCCGAGCGCACCGAGCGCAAGGATCGCGTCACGGACGAACGACTTGTCCTGTCCGCCGGATCCGACACCCGTCGCGAGCGACTTCGCGTCCAGCATCGAGACCTTGTCCTTGAGTTCGACGCAGATCTTCTCGGCCGTCTTCTTGCCGACGCCTTTGATGGCGGAGATGCGCTTGGCGTTCCCGGAGGCGATGGCCAGCGAGAGTTCCGCGATGGAAGATCCCGAGAGAATCGCAAGGGCGATCTTTGGCCCGACTCCGCTCACGGAAGTCAGCTTCCCGAACATCTCCTTCTCCGCCTCGGTGGCGAAGCCGAACAGGATCTCGTCGTCCTCGCGGACGCAATGGTTCGTGAGAAGCTTGACGGTGTCACCCGTCTTCGGGAGCCGGTCAAACGTGGAAATCGGAATCAAGACCTCGTAACCGACGCCGGCAGCCTCGACAACAACCCGTGTCGGTTCCTTCTCGAAGAGAACCCCCTTCACATATGCGATCATAATGACTGAAGTATATCAAAAAAGGCGAACCGAGAGAACACTTTCGCCCGCCGGTCCGTCTCCATCCGAGACGAGCATCAGCACGCGGGATTCGTTTGAAAGCCACGGACCGAGACAAAGGCCCTCGTACATGTTGAGTCCGGTGTTGGACTCGAGGAGCAGCTTCTTGGCCGCACGGACAATCCCGATGCCGTCGAGACGGTCACGCGAAGTGACATCGGTCGCGGACATGACGTCAACCTCGTAGATCCGCATGCGGAAAGAGGGAATTCGGAACTTCTTGGCGCTCAACTCGCGCTCCAGCACCAGAAGCCGTCCGTCCGGGAGAAGGCAGAGGTCTGAGACGCCGCTGCGGGAATCGCTCTCGACTCTGCTGCCGCCCAGGGGGTCGGCAAGATAGGCGAACTGCCCCGCAGGCTTCCAGGGCCCGTCCGCGTCCTCGCGGACGAACCTGAAGAGTCTCACGACGGTGCCTGTCGTCGAATCGGAACCGGTTCCGTCATCGGCAAGCGGCTCCTCGTTCGCCGTCCACAGGGTGAGTCCGTCCGGAGCAATCGTCAGCGATTCGAGACTCAGGTTCGCGCGCGAGCGCGAGAGCTGCGGCGGGAGCTTGAGCTCGCCGAGCCGGCGTCCGCTGCGCAGGTCATGCTCGGTGATGCGCGGGCCCGTCTCGTCGGACACCCAGACGGAGCCGCGGAGCGGATCGAAGGCGATGCCCTCGCCGTCCGTCACGCCTTCCAGCACCACCTTTGTCCCGAGCGTGACGGACATCGGACGCTCGCGGACCGGATCCAGCAGAACCGACAGCGGATACATCACGCCGCCGGAATCGTCGATCGCGAGATAAGAGGAGCCAGCAAGCCAGGTGATGCCGCTCAATCCCTCGGGAAACTGCGGACGCAGAACCTCGCCTGAACTCTCGGCGCGTTTGCCGAGAGTTCCGCCGTCCGTCCCGACGCGCACGACGCGCCGGACACGCGTCGCCGTGTTCGTTTCCGCGCGCGCGACGAGACTCACCTCGTTCGTTCCGGGACGCTCGGAGAAAGTCCCCTCGCCCGTCTCGACGCGCACCGTGGCGCATCCCGCCATCAGTACCAAGGCCGTTACGGGCAGCAGTTTCATGTGAAGAGTTTGGCCAGCTTCTCGAGCTGACGAACCTTCTCGCGGTTCTCCTCGAGCTTGCGCGTCGCCTCGGCGATGACCGCCTCGGGCGCATGCTCGACGAAATCCCTGTTGGAAAGCTTGGCTTCGGACGACTTGATGAACCCGGCGAGCTTCGCGAGCTCGCCCGCGATGCGCTTGGATTCCGCCGCCTTGTCCACGAGGCCCTCGAGCGACAGGTAGACCGTGCCGAACTTCGTCAGCTTCGACGGCATCGGAAGGTCCTTTTCCGCGGGAACGATGTCGATCGACTCCGCCCTCATCGCCTTGAGGAGCGAGGGGATCTCCGCTTCGACGGCGGCGGCCGACTCGCACGCGAGCGACACCTTCACGAATGTCGCGGGCGCGACCTTGTACTCGGCGCGCAGGGCGCGGAGCGCGGTAATCGCCTCGCGCTTGGCATTCACGAAATCGTAGGTCTCCTGCGAAAGGCCCCACGCCGCCTTCTCGGCGTCGGAGTAGCCGGTCGGGAACGCGGCGCGCATGATCGTCTCGCCGCCCTTGAGGAATCCGAGCTGATGCGCGACCTCCTCGGTGATGAACGGCATGTACGGGTGCAGCAGGCGCAGCGCCTTGTACAGGACGTCCTTGAGAATCGCGAACGCGACCTTCTTGTCCGGCGCGTCCTTCGCGTACTCGACGTAACCGCCGCAGAGCTGGTCCCAGATGAAGTCGTAGACCGCCAGCGCGCCGTCCTGGATGCGGTACTGCTCGAGGATCTCGCCTTGCTTGCGGCACGCGAGGTCCGTCGCCCAGAGCATGTGCTTCTCGTCGGCCGTGAGGTCGGCGGACGGGATGTCCGCGACGGCCGGGAGCTCGCCGAGCTCGGCGAGGTTCATGTCGAGGAACTTCGCCGCGTTCCAGATCTTCGTGCAGAAGTTGCGGCCGATCTCGAACTTCTCCTTGTTCACCTTGGTGTCGCAGTCGAGCGAGGTGATCAGCGCGATCGAGAAGCGGAGCGCGTCGGCGGAATAGAGTTCGATGAGCTCGAGCGGATCGAGCGAGTTGCCCTTGGACTTGGACATCTTCGAGCCGTCCGCCGCGCGGACGATGCCGTGGATCACGATGTTCTTGAACGGCGGCTTCTTCATGAAGTGGATGCCCGCCATCATCATGCGCGCGACCCAGAAGAAGATGATGTCCTGCGCCGTGACGAGGTCCGTCGTCGGATAGTAGTACTCGAGGTCCTTCGTCTTCTCGGGCCAGCCGAGCGTCGAGAACGGCCACAGCCACGAGCTGAACCAGGTGTCCAGCACGTCCGGATCCTGCTCGAGCTCGCCCTCGTATCCGCACTTCGGACATGCGTGCGGCGTCTCGGTGTCGACGACGAGCTCGCCGCACGTCGGGCAGGTGTACGCGGGAATGCGGTGGCCCCACCACAGCTGGCGCGAGATGCACCAGTCCTGGATGTTCTCCATCCAGTTGAAGTAGATCTTCGACCAGCGGTCGGGGATGAAGCGGACCTCGCCCGACTTGACCGCCTCGATGGCGGGCTCGGCGAGCGGCTTCATCTTCACGAACCACTGCTTGGACAGGCGCGACTCGACGGTCTCGTGGCAGCGATAGCAGTGTCCGACCTGATTTTCGAGGTCCTCGATGTGGTCGAGGCAGCCGGCCGCCTCGAGATCCGCGACGATCGCGGTGCGACACTCCCGGCGGTCCATGCCGCAGTACTTCGCGCCGGCGAGCTCGTTCATATGGGCGTCGTCGGTCATGATGTTGATCTCGGCGAGGCCGTGGCGCTTGCCGACGAGGAAGTCGTTCGGGTCGTGCGCGGGGGTGATCTTCACGATGCCCGTGCCGAAGGCGCGGTCGACGTAGTCGTCGGCGACGACGGGGATCTCCCGGCCCGCGAGCGGCAGGATCACGTTCTTGCCGACGAGGTGCGCGTAGCGCTCGTCCTTCGGATTGACCGCCACCGCGGTGTCGCCGGGAAGCGTCTCGGGACGCGTCGTCGCGACCATGACGTAGTCCGCGTAGGGCTCGCCCGCGACGCCCTTCTCGGAGCCGGCGACGGGGTAGCGGACGTACCAGAAGTGCCCGTGATTGGGCTCGTGTTCGACCTCGTCGTTCGCGAGCGCCGTCCCGCAGCGCGGGCACCAGTTGACGATATAGTTGCCCTTGTAGACGAGGCCCTCGTCGAAGAGCTGCTTGAACACCTTCGCGACCGCACGGGAGCAGCCGTCGTCGAACGTGAAGCGCTCGCGCTGCCAGTCCGTCGAATTGCCGAGCATGCGCT
>CAZYQF010000044.1:0-12907 GCA_964650165.1 uncultured Lentisphaeraceae bacterium | reverse complement strand
GGAAGGCACGGCTCGGATGAGGCATGCTTTCACGCAACCGATTAACCCATTACCCCTTGGAGCGGCGAATTTCAATGCCGACAGGAAAGGCGACAGGACAAAACCGGCAAAAGCCGCAAGAGTCGAATCAGCGCTCGGTGGGAAGCCCCCAGGACTCGAGCTTCGTGGCCATCCAGTCAAAACACGCCTCGTGCATGTCGCGCGCCTTGCCGAGGGGGATGACCGGGCCGCAGGCGCACCGGACGTCCTTGGACGTGTCGACGGGGCCGAAGTCCTTGAAGAAACGGCTGAGAATCCCCTTTTCCCGCGTCAGCTGGCACCGGGTGTCGACCACGATCGGGACAATCGGACACCCCGCCTTCTCGGCGAGCTTCGCGCCGATGGACGAAAACATCTTTCGGGCGAAAACCTTCTGGCGGGTGCCCTGCGGAAAGATGAGAAAACTGTTTCCGGCCTGGATGCGCTCGGTGCCGATGCGCATCATGTTCATCAGGTCCTCGCGCGGCGACGTACGTCCGATCGGGACCAGCCCGAGGTGCTCCGCCGCCTTCTCGAGAAACGGCAGATGCGCGAGCGACGCCTTGGCGACGATGTTGAACGGACCGTACGTCAGGAGAATCGGAGGCAGCAAAATCGTTTCGAACGTCGACATGTGGTTGCAGAGGTACATCACGGGGCCGTCATAGTCCTGACGGCCCTTCCACCCCTCGAGAATGACGTTCATTCCGGCCTTCTCGGCGCCCGTGACCGTCGAGAAGCCGAAATGGGCCCACTTGTCGGTGGTCAGCTGTCCGAACGGATGGTAGAGCGCACAGAGCGGGAAAACCCGGGCGACGCGCATCGAAAAGTCCAATGTCGTCCACGCGCCGGGCCGGGCGCGACGCGCCGCCTTGTGATCTGCCGCGGTCCTGTAGCCGCCGGTACGAAGCAGCTCTTCGCGAAATTCCTCAAGCGTCGTTACCTTCATTGCTCTCCGATTCTTTTTTAGTCTGCTCTTCCTGTGCGGCCTTGGCGGCATTTTCCGCCTCTTGGGCTTCGCGAGCGGCACGTTCTTCCTTGATCGCATCCTTCAGGGCCTGAAGTTCCTGGCGCTGCGCTTCGCGCTCCTGCTCGCGCTGCGCCTTCTCGGCAGCTGCCTTGGCCTCCGCCGCGGCTTGCTCCTCGGCCAGCTTCGCCTTGCGTCGTTCGCGAAGTTCGCGAAGTGAAGCTGCGGTCGCCATGCCGGAAGATTCGCCGGACAGCCCTGCGGCCGTCACGGAGGTCGGTCCGCCGAGAAGCGGACGCCGGACGCCGCCCGAGAGAAGTCCCGCACGCTCGGGGCCGTTTGACGCCGGCGCGGCCGGAACCGGAACGGCGCCGACCTTGGACGTGGCGCCGCCCTTGGCGGAATTGGCGCCCAGCTCGAGCGAAACCGAAATCTCGCCCTTCTCGATCGTCATCGTCGCCTTGTTCGGATCGGCCTCCTTGACCGTCCAGCCGTTCCGGCTCTCGCCCACCTTGAGGTAATAGTGGACCGGAGGCTGAACCGAATTGTCGGTAAAGCCGACAGCCGTCGCACCGTCCGGCGTGATGTTGATCATGCTGAAATGGATCGAGCTCTGCAGCTGTTCCTGTTCCTTGGTCAGCTCCCGCTGATTGACACGCGTCGCCTCGCTCGGCGACTTTGTCGGATCGAACCCGACAGGAGTCTGACCGAACATCTGCCGGTCCAGGATCGACTGATAGCGCTCGAACGGCTGCTTTTCCGCGAAGAGGGGAAAAACCAGGGCGAGGGCAGAAAATGTCAGCAGGATTTTCATCGGTCGAGTTGCACGCGAAGGCCGCCCACGGCGGACGCGGTGTTGACGATGGAAGAATCGCGTCCGGCGGCGACAAGTTCGTCGGAAGCCGCTCCATGAAGCCAGACCGAGGATGCGGCCGCCAGGAACGCATCGCCCTTGAGATACGCCCAGCGCGCGCCGATCATGCCGGCCAAAAGGTCGCCCATCCCGCCCAGGGCCATGAACGGATTCCCCGTCCGGTTCTCGTAGATGCGCGTGCCGTCGGACGAGACGACGAGCGTATGAGGCCCCTTGAGCACCGCGGTCGCGCCGTAGCGGCCCGCGATTTCCACCGCCGCCGCCTTGCGGTCGGCCGAGACCTTTTCGCGCGTCCAGCCGAGTAGCTTCGCCGCCTCGCCTTCATGCGGGGTGAGAACCAGCTCCTGTCCGACCGCCGGATCATAGCCGTCGCTCCTCCCGTACCAGCCGGCCAGAATCTGCAGGGCGTCGGCATCCAGTACGAAACGGCCGCGACTGCCCGAAAGGAGACGCGACACGATCACGCCCGTGTTCGCGGAAACGCCGAGCCCCATGCCGATCACGAGGGCGTCGGCGGCCGGCGGCACGCACGTGGAGACCAGCTTGGCGAACGTCGCCTCGGGAACGAGAGCGCCGGCGGCAATGCGCGATGCGTCAGGGACCACAAGCTGGACAAGTCCGGCTCCTGCAGAACGGGCCCCGAGGGCGGCGATCACAGGCGCATGAATGTACCTGCCGCTGCCACCGACGACCGAAACCGTGCCGACGGAATACTTGTTCGCGTCAGCAGGCCTCGCGGGAAAAGCCCCCTCAAGCTCTGCCGGACGTTCAATCATTGGCGTCCGTAAATCTGAAGCTTGCAGACCAGCGCCAGATGGGTGCTGAGCCCGCCGGCATGGATAAAGCGGACATCGGAAAGCCCGAGACCCTTGACGATGACGTTGTCGAGGGGCTGAGTCGGGTTTTTCGCCGGATAGGTGCCGGTACCGTTGACATTGGCCAGCATGTAGCCGGCCGCGACAAAAGGATCGTACTCCTCGGGCGCCGGGAAGCAGTCGAGGCCGGGCATGCGCACGCCAACGTTGAAATCGCCGGAAATGACCACATGGGGTTCGCTGCCGAAATCCCTGATCAGCTGCTCGATCTGAAGACGGCGGTCTTCCTTGTGCCCTTCGATATACGTGTGGCTGTCAAGCTGGGTCTGGACGAACCAGACCGGGGTGCCTTTGATGTCAAGCTTGACCGCGGTGTAATACGGACACCCGATGCGGTTGGCGTATCCCTGGATCTTGTCCGCCAGCTTCGTGCCCGTGCGGTAGAAGACAGCATTCCTGTCGTTGCCCTGGCGCGGCCCCACAACCTTGCCATACTTGCCGAAGAGGTCGCGCGAGGCCTTGATCGTCCCGTTGGTGGAGAAATTTTCAGAATACTCGCAGATGCCGACGACATCGGCATTGAGCTCGCCAATCACCTTGCTGAACTTCGCCAGCATCTCCCGACCCTTGTCCTCGGGAATTGTCGAAACCTGAGATTCGCCGTGACAATAATGCGCGACATTCCAATTCAAGAATGAGATTTCTTGAACAACCGTCTTCTGATCAGACTGACAACCGGCTACCGCACACGCGAGAGCAAGGCCTGCAAAAAGTTTTCTCATGTGGCAATTATATCCTATTTTCGGGATTCTGAAAAGATAGCGCGACAAAAAATTCCACTGGGGCACTGGAGCGCCCGGCCTTCCAAAAGCATCTCCCCGGATTCGAGTTGCGCCTTCGGGAACAGCTGCCCCAGGATGTTTTCGGCCACAATCGGCGAAAGTCCCGGCGTATGGCTCGAAAAAAGCACGAACAACGGCGTATCCGAAAGAAGATCCCTGACCAGCCCCAGGGTCTCCTTGAGGTCGGTTTCGATCTTGTACATTTCGCCGCCCGCACCGCGCCCGAACGTCGGCGGATCCAGGATGATTCCGTCATAGCGGCGCCCGCGGCGGATTTCGCGCTTCATGAACTTGTGCGCGTCGTCCACGATCCAGCGAATCGGCTGGTCGGCCAGTCCGTTGAGCCGCGCGTTTTCCCGCGCCCACTCCACCATGCCCTTCGAAGCGTCGAGATGGCAGACTTCCGCCCCGCCCAGCGCGGCCGCCATCGTGCTCCCGCCCGAATAGGCGAACAGGTTCAGAATCCGGGGTGCGGACACACTTGAACCATTTGAATTTTTGAACGCTTGAACCGTCTTTCGAATCCACTTCCACTGCGAGCGCTGCTCGGGGAAGATCCCGAGATGGCCGAAGTCAGTCCCGCCGAGCTTGAACGACACCCCCGCGGTCTCGATGTTCCACTCCTTTGGAAGATTGGTCCGCCCCTGCCAGCGGTTGCCGTCCTCGCGGTCGAACGTGGCGTCCGCACGGTTCCATTCGGACTCGTCCTCGGACGGACGCCACAGGGCCTGCGAACAGGGCCGCGCGAGCACGTACTTCCCGAAGCGCTCGAGCTTGCGCCCGTCGCCCGAATCCAGCAATTCATAGTCATCGGCCATACCAAATCTCCCGTTGAAGCCTCGCCTGCTCGACCAGCATCGAAAAGCCGTTTGAGACCCTGCATCCCGCCGCGCGCGCCCGCGCCATCAGCGGAGTCTCCTCCGGGTCGTAGCGGAGGTCGTAGACGGCTTCGCTTCCCGCGAACGCGTACTCCGGAATCGGGTCCGCCGGCGTGCAGTTCACGACGAGGCCGAAGCCCGGCGTCAGCGGACGGCGGTGAAACACCTCGTGCGCGATGCCCGCGATTTCCAGCGCACGCCTCACGGCCTTCGCCGCGCCGCCGTCCCCGAGAACCGCCGCCTTCGCCGGAATCCCGTCCGGACAGAAGGCCCTGAGCGCATTGAGGAATCCGCGCGCGTCGGTATTGTAGCCGACCTTCCGTCCGTTGCGGAACGCGACCGTGTTGACCGCGCCGATGTCCCGCGCGTCCGGGTCGATCGCGTCGAGCAGCGGCATCACGGTCAGCTTGTGCGGAATCGTCACCGCCATCCCCGAAACTCCGAACCTGTGCGCGAAGTCCATCGCGCCGGCGATCGTCTCGGAGGGGAACGCGACCATCTGCGCGCGCCGTCCCTCCGCGGCAAACGCCGCGTTGTGGATCTCGGGACTGCGGGTATAGGCGATCGGCCAGCCGGTCACGGCATAGAGTTCCTTGCCGAACTCGTCCCAGAAATCCGGATACGACTTCGCGACGCAGCTCGCGCCGTGGACGAGAGTCGGACCTTCCGCCACCGTCGAGAGGACCGCCGCCGCCATGGCGATGCGGTGGTCGTTCTTCGAGTCGACGTCCGACGGATTCGCCAGGAGCTCGTCCATCGCCGCGATCCGGTCGCTCTCCTTGATGCGAAGACGCTCCGTGCCGACGAACTTCGCGTCCGGCATCGCCGCCCGAAGCGCCGGATAGAGGTCCGGACACGGACTGACGTCGACTTCGCCCGCGGACGAAAGGAGCTTCTCCACCACGCGGTCCGGCTGCGCCGAGTCGGCGACGAGCCCCTCGATCTCGATTCGGCTTCCGAGCGCGTTCGCGGCAAACCAGAACGCCGAGGCGGACCAGTCGCCCTCGACCGCGAGTCCGTCCTTCGGGCGGACGAAGAGCTGGCCGCCCGGCACCTTGAACCCGTCCTCGTCCTCGCCGATCCGGACGCCGTACGCCCGAACGACCTTGAGCGTCATGTCGACGTAGCCGCGGGACTGGAGCGGACTCGTGAACCGGATCTCCGAATCCCCGTCCAGAAGCGGCAACGCGAACAGAAGCCCCGTCACGAACTGCGAGGAGACATTCCCGGGAAGCTCGTGGAGACCGGACTTAAGTCCGTCATAGTCGATCATCGGACGCTCCCCGAGACGTCCGCGGCGAATCCAATTCGGCTTGAGCCCGAGCGCCGCCGTGACCGGCACGAGAAACCTCAGCGTCGAACCCGACTCGCCGACGTCGAGGGAGAGGTCGGGCAGTTGGGAAGCCGGACAGTCGGACAGTCGGGAAAGGCACCGCTTGGTCGCGGCGATGTCCGCGCAATCGCCGGCCGTCGCCGGAAATTCACGGACGCCCGCGAGATACTCGGCGATCAGGATGCGGTGCAGATGCGACTTGGACGGCGGCACAGTGATCTTACCGCAGAGGAGCCGGGGCAAGAGGACCTGGGTGTCGGAATCGATGCGGTGCGGAAACGACGCGTAGTGGGCCTTGCGCTCCTCGAGCGTGTTGCCGAGCGGACGCGTCCCCTTCGCCGCGGCGATGCGCCGGGCGATGACTTCGGGATCCGCCTCGATCACCGCCACGAAACCGTTCGCCTCGCAGAACGCGCGGTTCGCGGGATCGAGCAGCGTGCCGCCGCCGAGGGCGACGACGTCCGCCTTCACGTCCCTCAGAGTCGCGCTTTCGATCGCCCGAAAGCCGGCTTCGCCTTCCGCGGCGAAAATCTCGGGGATGGTCCGGCCGTCACGGCGGACGATCTCCCGGTCGAGGTCGGCGCAGCTGCAGGCGAAGTCCTTCGCCAGCTTCCGCGCAAGATGCGACTTTCCGCTCGCGGGCGGACCGTAGAGATACAGCGTCTTCAAATCTTCACCGCCCTTACGTCGCCCCAGCCGCACGGCAGCGCGAAGACGACGGACGCTCCCTCGCGCTTCTTGTCGCCCTTCATCAGCGGCTTCAGGGATTCGAATGTCAGCCCGTCCGGGAGTGCGACGGGGAGACCTTCCGCGGCAAACGCCGCGGCGATCTCGTCGCCCCAGCCCGCCTTCGCCAGACCCATGCGCTCGGCGAGGCGCGCCTCCTCGACGCAGCCGATCGCGACCGCCTCGCCATGAGAGATTGCGTAGTCCGTCGCCGTCTCGAGCGCATGCGCGACGGTGTGTCCGCAATTGAGCTTCATCCGCTCGCCGGTCTTCTCGAAGGGATCCGCCTTGACGATGCCGATCTTGACGGCGAGGTTCTCCCGGAGCGAAAGGTTGCGCTTGCCCGAGATGATCTCGTGCTTGACCATCTCCGCGCGTCCGCTCTTGCGTTCGCGCTCGGGAAGCGTCTTGAGGAAGCTCTCGTCGATGTAGACATGGCACGGCGGATGGAACGCGCCCGCCAGGTTCTTGCCCTCGGGAAGGTCGCAGGCCGTCTTTCCGCCGAACGAGGCGTCGACCATCGACAGGAGGGTCGTCGGGACGTTCACCCAGTCGATGCCGCGCATCCAGGTCGCCGCGGCGAAGCCCGCGAGGTCTCCCGTGACGCCGCCGCCGATCGCCGTCACGCGGTCCTTGCGGCCGATTCCCGCCCGGGCGAAGGCGGACCAGAGCTTCGTCACGGTCTCGATCGTCTTATGCTCCTCGCCGGACGGAATGACATAGACCGCGTTCTCCGCGAGCTTCGGATAGAGCTTCGCGACGGTCGCGTCGATGACGACGTGCTCGAGCTTCGCCGGCGCCGAATAGGAAATGCCGCTTTCGGACTCGAGCAGGAAGTCGAGGACCGTGAACGCCGTCAGGGCCTCGACGACCGGCACCGCGCGGAGCGCGATGCACGGATCGTGCCGTCCGCGGACGGTCAGCTCCGTCTCCGTCATCGTCCCGAGGTCGACGCTGCGCTGCGGCCGGTAGATCGAAGGCGTCGGCTTCATCGCGAGACGGAACTCGAGCGGCATGCCGCTCGTCATGCCGCCCAGGACCCCGCCGTGGCGGTTCGTGACGGTGACGACCTTGCCGTCGCGAATCGCGAAGGCGTCATTGTTCTCGCTGCCCTTCAATTCGGCCGCGGCGAAGCCGTTGCCGAACTCGATTCCGCGGACGCCGGGAATGCCGAAGATCGCCTGCGCGATCGCACCGTCGATGCCGTCGAACATCGAGCCTCCGAGTCCGACCGGAAGCCCCTCGACCGTGCACCGGACGATGCCGCCGACGGAATCGCCGACGGACTTCGCCGCGGCGATGTCGCCGGTCCGCTCCGCGACCGCGGTCACCGCGATGCCGCGGCGCGCGAGCTCCTGCAGGCAGATGCCGCCCGCGGCGCACATCGGCGCGGTGAGGCGTCCGGAGTTGGATCCGCCGCCCGCCGGAATGCGTCCGAACTTCACGTAGCTCGGGAAATCGGCATGGCCCGGGCGCGGGACCGTCTTCTCGTAGTCGCCGCTGCGGGTGTCGGCATTGCGGATGACCGCCTCGACTGTCGTGCCGTAGCGCGAAATCTCGGGAATGTCCGGTTCCCGGCGCGCCGTCGAGTTCTCGTCTCGGCCGGGCGCGCGGCGCTCCATGAACGCCTGAAGCTTCTCGGCGTCGATCGCCGCGTTCTCGGGGAAGCCGGTCATGCGCATGCCGACGAACGGGGCGTGCGATTCGCCGAACACCTCGAGACCGAGGAAACGTCCGATCTTCATTCCAGGCCTCCTTCGAAAGTCTTCTTGGCGGCGACGCCCTCTTCGAGATCGGCGTGCAGGCGGACCCGGTCGTTCTCCGCGAGCGCCGTTCGGAAATTCTCAAGGCGGGCGATGTAGCGCTCCAGCGCCGGCAGCAGATGTTCGCGGTTCGAGAAGAAAAGCTCGGTCCAGATGTCCGGATCCGGCGCGCCGACGCGCGCCATGTCCCGGAAGCTGCCGGCGGAATAGCCGACGTGCTGCTTCGCGAGACCGTCGCGGACATACGCCGAGGAAATCAGGTGGCAGAGCTGGCTCGTGAACGCGATCATCTCGTCGTGATGACGGGGGTCGGTCCGGATGATCCGGGCAAAGCCGATCTCCGCGAGGAAACGCGAGAGCGTGTCGAGAACGGCTTCCGGACAGTTCGGATACGGCGTCAGGATCATCGACGCCCCCCTGAAAAGATCGGGAGTCGAGTTGGCGTAGCCGGTCTTCTCCTTGCCCGCCATGGGATGTCCGCCGACGAAGGTAAACTGGGAATCCTTCGCGACCGGCTCGAGCTCGCGGCAGACGGCGGACTTGATTCCGGTCACGTCGACGACGACCGCCCCCGGCTTGAATTCGCTCGCCAGCGCCTTGACGAGCGGGACGACGACATTCGGGGGAACGGCAAAGAACACGAGATCCGAGGTCCCGACATCGGGCTTTGGGGCCCTGCCGGAAATCGAGACTTCATGTCCAACCCGAATGGCGGCCTTCTCGAGCGATCCCCCGATCAGGCCCTTGCCGATTATGGTTACCTTCATAATCGGTTATTATACCAAAAAACGGGGAGTTTTCAGTTGAGATCGCGGAGATTCACGACGGTGAGGTTCTTCTTGAACTCCTCGGGCGTCGTCTTCGGATCCGCCGGCGTGAACGTCAATGTCCGCGGGGTGCCGGGGACGAGCGTGATCGCGTTGTCGTCGAATTCGCCCTTGACGCCCTTCACGTTCGCCCAGACCCAGAACGCCGGCTTGTCCGTCGTCAGCGTCACCTTGAATCCGTCAACCTTCGCGGAGACCTTCGGCGTCGGAAGCGCGACGTCATTGTAGCGCTGCCGCACCGGGAAGTTGACCGCGTCGCGGAACTGCAGCTTGAGGACGAACGTCGGACGCGATTCGACCTTTCCGAACGCGAGCGCGGAACAGGCCGGAACCGTCTTCGCCGGGAGCGTGACGGTCTCGACCTTTCCGCCTTCGAACGGATAATAGCTCACGACGACCTCACCCGCGAGATCCTTGTCGGTGTCGTTGATCACGCTCACCGTGCCGTCCGGCGCCAGGACGACGTGAATCGGCTCGAAAAAGCGCTTCGCAAGATACTGGAGCGGCTTCCACTTGCCGCCGTATTCGATCGAGCTCCAGCTCGAGACCGGCCAGTTGTCGTTGATCTGCCAGAACAAGGTACCCATGCAGCGGGGCTGCTCGGCGCGCCACGCGTCGACCGCGGTCTGAATCGCCATCGCCTGCTGGAACTGCGACAGGAGCAGCTCGGATTCGACGTCCTTGACCGGCGGGAAATAGCGCTCCATCGTCTTGCGGATGCGCTCGTTTCCGCCCGGATTCTTCTGATGCCACTCGAACTCCTGCGCCTTCGCGAGAATCTGCTCCTTCGTCGCGAACGTCTCGGCGATTTCCATGGACGGGAAGCTCTGGAAGCCGAACTCCGAGCAGAAGCGCGGATGGTACTCGTAGTACTTCGCGAACGGCTGGTTCTCGTGCCAGACGTCCCAGTTGTGCATGTCGCCCTTCGAGTCCTCTTTCCATCCGTCGCCGTAGTCGCCGGGCCCGCAGCACGGCGAGGACGGCCAGTAGGTGCGCGCAGGATCGTACTTCGCGACCAGCTCGCCCTGCATCTTGGAGCGCTTGATCCATTCGCCCTGGTAGAAGTCCGTGTCCTTCTTCGTCTCGGGGAACCACTTGATCGCGCCGAGGCACTCGTTGTCGCCGCACCAGAGGGCGATGCAGGCATGGTCGCGGAGGCGGCGCAGCTGGTGCGCAAGCTCGTCGCGGACCTCGCCGAGAAAGCCCTCGTCGCCCGGGTAGACGGCGCAGGAGAACATCATGTCGTGCCAGATGAGGATGCCGTTCTCGTCGCAAAGATCGTAGAAGACGTCCTTCTCGTACTGCCCGCCGCCCCAGATGCGGATCATGTTCATGTTCGCGTCGCGCGCGCTCCTGATGAGGCTGCCGTAGCGCTCGGGCGTCTGCTCGTTTTCGTAGGCGCTGCAGGGAATCCAGTTGGCGCCCCGCATGAAGAGACGGCGTCCGTTGACGCGGAAGACGAGCGAGAGCTCCTCCTTGCCGGTTGCGGAAACGGTCTTCTCGTTCAGCACTTCGACCTTACGGAGTCCGACCTTCTTGGTGATTTTCTCGCCGTTGACGTCGATGGTGTACGTGTAGAAATCCTGCTTGCCGGCGCCATTCGGCCACCAGAGCGGCGGATTGTCGATCTCGAACTTCTTCTGGACCTTGGAGCCGTCCGAGAGCTCGGCGGTGACGGTCAGCGTGCAGTGCGAAAGATCGGCATTGAAGTCTTGAGCCGAATAGACGTAGGCGACGCGGGGCGTGTCGGTCGCGATGAGCTTCACCGTGCCGCAGAGGCCGATGATCTGGACGGACGGACCCCAGTCCCAGCCGCCGTGGCAGGCGGGCTTGCGGACGAATGCCTGCGTGTTCCGCGCCCACAGGAGATTCGACATCGGGAACGGCTTGCCCTTCGTCCGGCGGCGTTTCTCGCCCTCGGTCTCGGGGCTGCGGAAGCGCGCGACGATCTCGTTCGCGCCGGACTTCAGCGCGGACTTCACGTCGAACTCATAGCGCTGGAAGCGGTCGGTCGTCTCGCCGACGCGCTGCCCGTTGACGAAAACGGTCGCGAAGCAGTCGCAGTCCTCGAGACGGAGGACGATCTCCTTCTTGGCGAGGAGCTCGGAAGTGACGTCAAATTTCCGGGAAACGTTCCAGTCGGACTTGCCGACCCAGAGGTTCTCGACCTCGTTCGTGCCGACAAAGGTATCCGAAATCAAACCCGCCTTCATGAGGGCGCTCTGGATGTCTCCCGGCACGGCGTACTTGAAGGCCTTCGCATCGGCCTTTTCTTGCTGGGCGAACCATTCGCCGGCGAGGTCCATCTCGTCCGCGAAGGCGAAGAATACGGTCAGAGCGGCCAAGGCCGCGCTGATGAATTTCATGGCATTTTTCATTGTTGTCATTATCTCATTTAAATGGCCCGTTGTCAACTTATGCAATGGGATGCTATTTCATCGTCGGGACTGGGGGATTCCTGTAAAAAACATTCCCGCAGGAAGCCGTGCAAAGGATTCTTACTTTCCGGACGGGATGACGGCGCAGGAGGCCGTCTCGGGAGTGACGTCGAACGGCTTGCCGTCCGGAAGCACGTTGACGCAGACGAAGCCGTTGCGCGCATTCTTCCAGGTCTTCGGGACTTCGACCTTGACGGTCAGCGTATGGTCATAGAGCTTCGGGTCGGCGTCGCACGTCAGCGCGAAGCGGTAGCCCTTGCCCTTCTTGCCGAGGCTCTTGACCTTCGCGGTCGAACGCTCGGTCTCGTACTGATGGACAGACACGTGATCCGCGATCCAGAGTTCGCCGCGCTCGCGCATCGTCGCAATCTCGTCGAAGAACGGGAGGTATTCCTTCGTCGGCACGGCCCAGAAGTCCTGGTAGCCGCGCTTCGGGTCGTCGACGGCGACGCCGTGAAAGATTACGTATTCGCAGCTCGTCTCCTTGACCGCCTTCGTCGCGAGGGCCAGCATGTCGTCCTTAGTCTTGAAGTGGTAAGTGGCGCCATGTCCGCGGAACGTCGGCCGCGCGACAAGACCCTGCGCCTTGCAGATCGCCGCCTCCTGCTCGCCGTTGATGTTCCAGCGTCCGGACAGAACGCCGGGCTGAGCGTAGGAGATGAGACGCCCAGGTTTCCCGGGGACGTTCGCACGGAGGTAATCCGTGCACTCGCCGAACTCTTTCACCGCGCCGTCGTAGCCGTCGAAGCCGTTGTGGGTCATCGTATGGTTTCCGAAGCGGAAGAGCGGATTCTTGAAGAGCTCCTTCCAACGTCCCTCGAAGACCTTGAACTCACCCTTCTTCGGGATGATGTAGAAGTCCGCCGGGAGCTTGCGCGCCTCGAGTGCGGGCATCGCGGCCTGCCAGACACTCGGCCAACCGTCGTCGAACATCAGCATGAACGCGGCTGTCGCGTCATTCTCCCATTTGGCGACGGAAGCATCGCCGGGCGCCGCGAGCAGCGAGACCGAGCCGAGCGCACAGAGGGCAAAGACAAGTTTCTTCATTCTTCGGTATTCCTTTTTTTCAAAGCATCACACGGACTTCCAGTTGTTCACGCGCCAGGCCGACGGGGAGAGTCCGCACTGGCGGTAGAACAGCTCCCGGAGCGAGCGGGCGCTGCCATAGCCGACGGTGGCATGCACCTGGTCCAGCTGGACAAGAGGTTCCTCGATGAGCTTGCAGGCCGCGCGGAAACGGACCTTCTCGATTTCGGCGAGGATGGAGTGTCCGACAAACCGAGAGAAGCGAATCTCGGCGGTGCGGCGGCTCAGGCCCATGTGGCGGACGACGTCCGGGACGCCGATGCCGTCGCAAGCGTGAAGACGGATGTACTCAACGGCCTTGAGTGACGTGTAGTCGCTCTGCTTGAGCATCCGCATGCTG
>CAZYQF010000043.1:0-13292 GCA_964650165.1 uncultured Lentisphaeraceae bacterium | reverse complement strand
TGTTTATAGGGATGGCGTCACTTGGGCCTCGGGAAAAATGGGGGATGTCCAGGAAGCTGAAGCCTGAAAATGCAGCCTTGGGGCGAATTGGCGCGGACGGTCAGCCGGCCGCCCATCTCCTCCGCGAATTCGCGCGCCGTGCACAGTCCGATTCCGAATCCGCCCTTCCCCGTTTCAAGAACCGTCTTCGCCCGATAGTAGCGGTCGAAGGCGCGGCGCATCTGCCGCGGCGTCATCCCCGGTCCCCCGTCAATGAATTCCACGACGGCAAAACTGTCCTTCTGCGAGAATTCCACGCGAACGGGGCCATGGGGCGCGGCGTACTTGAGATCGTTTCCGAGGAGGTTCCAGAGAATCTGCACCGTCAGGGTCTCGTCCGCCAAAACCCTGATTTCCTTGGTGTCCGGAGAAACTGTCCCCAAGTGCACAGGAACGTCCTTTCCGTCAAAAAGATCGCGATAATCGTCACGAAACAGGAGATAAGCCTCGCGATAGGCTTCAAGGAGGTCAAAGCTGTCCGCCTTCGCCTTCGGACGCCTCCCGCCGAGGCGGAGGAAATCCTTGATGTTGGAGACAATGCGAATCATCCGCTCGTTCAGCACCTGCGCGTCCGCCGCATCCCTTCCGATCGCATTGCGCAGACAGACCAGCGGCGTCGTCAGATCGTGCGCCGCCGCCGCGAGGAAGTCGTCGCGCGTCTTCACGTAGGAGACGAAATAACGGATGCCGAGGACCGTGATGCCCGCGAGCACGAAGAGAAAAAAGGTGCCGAAGATGTAGAACATCGTCCGATAGTCCCGCTCGGGCTCGTACGCGACCGTCGACGCATAGCAGGTCCCGTCGGCGTCTTCGTACCAGACATGCGTGACCCGCTTGACGGGAATCGGCTGGTACCCCCAACGGCCCGGCGCCATCTTGCCGGCCGGCTTCCACTCGCCCCGATTCACCGGCAGAAGCCCCGAATGGTCCTGCTTGATCGCAAGTGCCGTTTCGCGGTAGACGGCCTTGACCCGGTCGCGTTCGCCCTTCTCGATTTCAGGAACCCTGTCGACGAGGAAGTGGATTCCGAGCACGCTGACCGCCACCGTCGGCAGGCTCAGCAAGATTGCGCTGCGGAGAAGCTTTCCGTTCATCGGATCAAAGTCCGAGCAGACCCTTCGCCCGGGCAAACGCCGCGGAAAGGTCGACCTTGCGGCGGCCCTTGAGGTATCCGTCCCGCTCCAGCCCCTCCACGAAACGGCGGAACTTGTGCGGACCCGGATTCAGGTTGTCGAGCGCAAAGACCTCGGCGGTGCCGAAGGTGCAGGCCTCCGAGAGCATGCCCGTCGACTCGGCGGTGACATAGAGCCGCGTCGCGAGCCTGACGAACGCCGGAATCGGATTGAAATGGTCCTTCGAATAGAGGAGCTTGTAGGCCCACGGATAGGAATCGACGACCGCCTCGACCTCCGGCGGCGTGCGGCGCGACGTCGTGACGCAGAGCTCGGCGCCGGGATTGGCCGAAAAGATCTCGTCCAGCCGCGCCTTCGTCCACCCGGCGGTCATCGTCGAGCATTTGTTGGGTCCGCCCACGATGACGCCCACGAGGTTCGCGCACGGACCCGCGTAGCGCTCCCGGAACGCGGCGACGCCCTTCTCGTAGAAGGCCCCGTCCGCCGCGACGAGGTTCGCCGGAATCGCGATGACGTTCGGCGCGGAGACCGGATTGTCGAAGACGGGCGCGAGGATGCAGCCGAAGGAGGCGAGATCGTAGCCGCGCGGATAGAGGACCACGCCGCACCTGACGCCCAGCTTGCGGGACATCGCCTTCGCCGCGTAGAATGTTCCCGAACCGGCGCCGAGGACGGCACGGTAGGTGTTTGGGTTGTTGGGTGTTTGGATGTTTGAAACGAAGAGGGAGAGGGTACGGACGCCGAGGCGGTCGAGGAAATAAGAAAGCCCCTTGTGGAATGCCGACCTGAAACGGATCTCGACGACGTCGCAGGCGCAGCCGAGCGAACGGGCAAAGGCCTTCGACTGGTTCTCGTGTCCCGCCTTGCCGTCCGTCAGGATCAGGATTCTTTGCATTTGAGGAATTCCTTGACCGCGGCGCGCATCATGCGCTTGGCCGCACCCATCGACGTCTTGATCGTGCAGCCCGCGGCCTTGGCGTGTCCGCCGCCGCCGAACTTGCCGGCCAGAACGGTCGCGTCCCAGTCGCCGCGCGTGCGGATGGAGCACCGCGTCTCGCGGGTGCGGTCGGGAATCTGATAGAAGAACAGCGCGATCTCGTTCTTCGCGACAGACCTCGGAATCTCGATGACGTCCTCGGCCTCCGCCTTCGTGCCGCGCACGGCTCGGAAATCATCGCGCGTCAGCGTCACCTCCGCCACCTTGCGGTTCTTCCAGATGTGGAGCGACCGCCAGGCCAGACGCTTCAGCTCGATCGCCTTGCGGGAGAACTCGCTGTAGATGATGTCGTTGATCAGCGCGGTGCGGACGCCGTACTTGAGGATGTCTCCGGCCGCACGGAGCGTCCGCGGACGCGTCGAATCGTAGGCGAAACGCCCCGAGTCGGTGATCATCGCCACCCAAAGCGCCTCGGCGACCGCCCGGTCGAGCTTCCATTCGTTCCACTTCGCGAAGCGCCAGACGATCTCGCCGGCCGAAGAGGCCGCGGAGTCGACGAGCTGGACGGTTCCGAATCGGCTGTCGCTCGTCTTGTGATGGTCGATGCTGATCGTCGGAAGCCCCTTCGCCACCGGCGCGACCTCGGGCGGCATGCGGCTGAGGCCGCTGCAGTCGACGGCGATCAACAAGTCGAATTTCTTCTGGCGGCAGAGCTTGCGGACGGGTATCAGGTCCTCGACGCCCTCCAGAAAGCCCGGCTTCCCGAGCGCATTGACGTCGGCGGTCGCAAAGGCCTCCTTGCCGATCCCCTTGAGGAGACGGGCCATGGCGATCATGGATCCGAGCGAATCCCCGTCCGGGCTCAGGTGGCCCGAAATGAGGATTCGCTTCGCACCCGCGACCAGCTTCGCCGCGGCGGCGTATTTCTCCCGCTTTTCCATCAGACTCAGAATGCGATTTCCGCCCGGACGCCGCCCCACACGAGCTCGGTCTTGCGAAGGTACTCGGACATGACTTGGTCACGGACGTTGTCACGACATGTCCCGTTGAGGACGGACGTGAACGCCACGACGCCCTTCAGCGTCAGCCAGTCGGTCACTTCCCATGCAAGCCCGGACTGGAGCGTCGCGCCGCCGATGCCGTGGCGCGGCTCGTTCGCGACACCCTCGTGCTCCTCGCCGTAGAGGTACGCGAGGTAGCGGCTGCTGCCGAAGCTGACGTTGAAGTCGCCGAAAACCGAAACCCGCGACATCCAGTCCGCCTCGGCGCCGGTCAGGTCCGCAAACGTCGACTCCTTCTTCAAGCCCGCCTCGGCGAAGAGGCCGGAGACATCCTTGTAATCGCAGGAGATTTTTCCGTAAGGCGTGACGTAGGGGTTCTTGAATTCCGCCGACAGGTAGACCTCGTAGGTCGTCGGGTAGTCGTCGCTCTTGGAATAACCCGGCGCCCACATGCCATGGAGATTGTAGTAATACCACTCGTTGCCGAGCTCGAGCTTGAGCGCCGACGCCTCGTCCTCGCTCGTCCAGACTTGGGAGGCGATGTGGATATTGAAGTCGGTCTCGTTCCATTCGCCGCGGAAGCCATCGTTTCGGCGTCCGCCGTTGAGGTCGTAGTTCTGCCAGACATAGCCGCCGATCCAGAACAGGTCGGCCACAGTCCAGTCCACCCAGGGGCTGATCTGCCCCACCGGACGGTCAAACTGGACCGCATTGCGCCAGACATAGGCGGAAAACACATCGACGTCAACGCCGTATTCAAGCAAATAACCGCTGTCATTTTGCTCGACTTCCGCCGCTTCCTGCGCGACAAGCCCAGACACCATGCCCGCGGCCAGCGCCGCCACCAGCAGTTTCTTCATTGGATCGTCCTCTCGGGTTATGTTAAGGTTATTAATTAATTATATCATAAAACTCGGGCATTAGATGCGCGGCCGCAGGCGATTCAGGAATTCGGAGAGCGCGGGCACGACCATGAGGGCGGCGACGGTGGCGAAAACGAGTCCGCCGAGCTGAACCGCCGCGAGAGGCGCGAGAATTTCTCCGCCGGGAATGTCGAGCGCCGCCACAATGGGAAGGAGCCCGAACACGGTCGTGAGCGACGTCATCAGGATCGGAATCATCCGCTCGCGGCTGCCGAGCCGGATCGCCTCGGTCGGATCGCACCCCTCGCGCTCGAGTTCGGCGTAACGGGTTTCGAGCAGGAGCCCGTTCCGGATGACGAAGCCGATCACGGTGATGAGTCCGATGGCCGAGGCAACCGAGACGATGCGTCCGGTCAGAGCCACCGCGACGACCGCGCCGACGAGCGCGAGCGGAACCGTCGCCATCACGACGAACGCGCGCCGCAGCGAACGCGTCGCGACGACGAGCGTGAAGAACACGAGCGCGAGCAGCACGACCGAAAGGACCCCGAGCGTGCGCCGCGCGCTGACGTTCGCCTGGTAGGTGCCGCCGAATTCCGCCGTGCAGCCGAAGGCCGCAAGCTCGGGTCCGAGGCGGGACGACAGCTTCTCAACCAGCTCGCCCACCGAGACCCCCGGCGCGGGATTGAGCGTGATCAGCGCCTGGCGCCGTCCGTTCTCGTGGATGACGAGGTTCGAGGCTTCCTCGCGGCGGACGGACGCCACGTCGTCCAGCCGAACGAAGCGTCCGGTCCGCGTCTTGAGGAGAAGTCCCTTCACCGCGGATTCGTCCGTCTCTCCCTCGGCGAGCCGCAGGGTCACGTCGCGCCGGTTCTGTCCGGCCGCCACCGTGCCGAGTACGCGTCCGTTGAACGCTGCCGAGACCTGCTCTCCTGCGTCGGCGAGCGTCAGTCCCTCGTGCGCCAGCCGCTCGCGGTCATAGTCCACCTTAAGGGTGTCCACGAGGATCTCGCGGTTCGCCTGCACGTCCGCCACCTCCGGCATCTCCCCCAGAAGCGCTTTCGCCCGCGCGGCCGCGGCCCGGATGTGCTCCGGTGTCGCGCCGAAGATGTTGAGCGCGAGCTCCGCCGCGCTGCCCGAGAGGACCGCGCTGATGCGGTGGGCGATCGGATAGCCGATCATGCACGAGACGCCCGGGACGGACTTGATCACGCCGTTCATCGCCGCGCGGAGCTCGTCCTGGTTCCGCGCCATGTCGACGCGGACGATCAGTTCGGACGCCGAAACCGGCTCGGCATGCTGGTCGCGCTCGGCGCGGCCGGTCTTCCGGGTCACCGACAGGACGCCGTCGATTTCGAGAAGCCTTCGGGCGACGTTCTCGCTCACGCGCTCCGTTTCCGCAAGCGACGTGCCCGGCACCTGCGAGACGAACACCGTGAACGTGTCCTCGTGAAACGGCGGCAGGAAGCTCGACCCGAAGCCCGAACCGTACCCAACCGCCGCCCCGACGAGCGCCGCCGAAATCAGGACGGCCGTTTTCGGAAAACGCACCGCAGCCGAAAGGAACGGCGTATAGGCCGCCTGAAGGATGCGCTCGGCGACCGACGCCTTCGTCCCGGCCCCGACCCGCGAATTCCCTGAACGTCCGAGCAGGATCGCCAGGGCCGGCGTCACGAGGAACGCCGCGGCGACGGAGCAGCCGAAGACCGCGAGAAACGCGTAGGCCAGCGGCTTGAAGAGCTGACCCTCCATGCCGTGCAGGAAGAGAAGCGGCAGGAAGACGAGCACGATGATGAAGCCGGAGAAGAGAACGCTCGGCGCGACTTCGAGCGCGGCCGCCAGCAGATCGGACTTCGGATTTCCCTTGAGGCGCCGCCGGAAGATCTCGGTGAAGATGATCGCGCTGTCCACGATGTCTCCGACCGCGACGGCAAGTCCGCCGAGCGTCATGATGTTGACGCCGAGTCCCAGCGCCGGGAACAGCAGGAAGCCCGCGGCGATCGAGACCGGCATCGTCAGCAGGACGATCAGGAGCGACCGGACGTTCATCAGCGTGAGTCCGAGAACGAGGACGACGATCAGCGCCGCGTCGCGGACCATCCCGCGTCCGTTCGAGATCGACAGGTTGATGAAGTCAGACTGACGGTACGCGTCCTTCTCGATGCGGACGCCCTCGGGCAGCGGAAAGGCCTCGATCGCCGCCTCGACCGCCTTCGTGAGCTCGAGCGTGCTGCCGCCCGGCGCCTTCTGCACCGAGACGACCACCGCGTCGCGTCCGTTGAAGCTCGCGCTGCCGCGGCGCGGCGAGCCGGCAAGCGAGACGTCGGCGACCGAGCCGAGACGGATCGGCGCACCCTTCCCGTTCGGAACCCAGACGTCGGAAAGCTCCGACGCGGTGTCCGCGCGCGCGACCTGGCGGACGGCGAGCTCCTCCCCGCGGACGTCCGCAAGGTAGCCCCCGCTCGACCAGGTGCGGGAGGCGGAGACGGCCTCGGCGAGATCGTCGACGCCGAGTCCGTACTGCGCGAGCCGCCGCGGCGAATAGCCGATGCGGAGCTCGGGCAGGTTTCCGCCCATCGCGACGACCTGGGCGATTCCCGGAATCGCGAGAAGCCGATTGCGGAGCGAATACTCCGCGAGCTCGCGCAGCGCGAGGCCCGTCACGTTCGTCGACTCCGAGACGAGCGCGACCATCATGATCTCGCCGGAAACGGAGATGACGGGGGCGATCTCGGGCACCGCCTCGGCGGGCAGCGACTCGCGGACCTGTCCGAGGCGCTCGAACACGCGGAAGCGCGCCGAGTCGGGATCGGCGGACCAGTCGAAGTCCACCCACACGAAGGAGAGTCCCCCGCCCGAGCTCGATCGGACGCCCGTCACGCCCGCAAGTCCGTTCATCGCTGACTCGATCGGCACCGTGATGCGCTGCTCGACCTCCTCGGCCGTGAGTCCGCCCGCCTCGGTCTGGATCGTCACGCGCGGAACCTTGATCTCGGGAAACACGTCGACGGCGAGCGTGCATGCCACAAGGACCCCTCCCGCAACCAGCGCGAGGGCGAGGAACACCGTGGACTTCGGCCAGTCGAGGACGAGCGACAGCAGTTGCCGGAGCGCGCTCATTCGCACTCCTTTCCGTCCGCATGGAAGTGGCCCGCGGACTTCTTCTCCCCGCCCGCCGACGGCAGCGCCTGCTTGAGTTCGTAGACGCCCTGAGAAACGACTTCCTCGTCCGCCGCGAGGCCCGTGACAGCGGTCCAGCCCGCGGCAGAGACTCCGGGCACGACCGGCTTGACGACGAAGCGGTCCGCATCATGCTCGTCGCGCACGAAGACGCAGGGCGTGATGCCCTCGCGAAAAATCGCCGCGGACGGCACGCAGGCGACGGCTTCGCCCGCCGGGTCGAATTCATGCGTCACGTACACCGACTCGCCGACGTTCGGCAAGGACGCGCCTTCCGCTTCGAATGTCACCCAGACGCCGACAAGTCCGTCGTCGCGCGTCCGGTCGACGCGGACCGAACCCGACCGCACGCCGACTCGCGCCGCCGACCCGTCGGCGAGGCCGCGTGCCTCGGCGACCGGCACGAGCGCAAAGACGGCCGGCTGTTTCGCCTCGGTCATCTTGAGAACGTCAGAACCCCGGTCGGCGAACGCGCCGTTGGCGACAAGAAGCTCGTCGACGCGTCCGCGCGCCGCGGCACGCAGCACGAATTCGCCGCTCACTGCATCCACGGCCTCCAGCGCATTCGTCATCGCGGCGTAGGCGCTGCGCTTCGCGGCGAGTTCCGCCGCGAGCGCGGCGTTCCGCGCCCCCGCCTGGCGCACGGCCGCGACGCGAGTCTCCAGGACCGTCAGCTCCCCGCGAACCGCCGCCGCGTCCGGCGAGACGAGCCGCAGAAGCTCGTCGCCGGGCTTGATCTCGCACGGCGCGCCGATTCGCCAGGAGACGAATCCTGGCAGCGGAAGGGACACGCTGCGGCGTGCGCGCGGGTCGGGCGCGACGCGGCCGTAGAATCCGACCGTCGACCCGAGCCTCCGTTTTTCGACGCGCGTGAGCGTCAGCCCGATCAGCTCCGCCGCGGCGTCACTCACCTCCACCCCGCGTTCCGCGCCACAACCTTCGTTCGCGTGTTCATCCCCGTGTCCGCAGGCTTCCTTCTCGACGTGTGCGCAAGCCTCTCCCTGTTCATGCTGGTGCTCATCCTTGCCGGCGCAGGCGAAAAACCCGCACAAAACGCCGAGAACACAAAGAATGCCGCTCATGATCTGTGTCGTTTTCATCATTGATCCTCACTTCCAGATTTTAAATTCTCACTTCTCACTTTTCCACTTTTCACTTCTCTCGAGCCCCTCGACGACGGACTTCATCCGCTCGGCGAGCGCCGCCGTGTCGATCCTCAGCCGCATCGCGGTCTCGGCTTCCGCAAGCGCGCGATGGACCACGCCGAGATAGCCGGCGGCGTCGAGTTCGCCGATCGCATAGAGCCGTTCCGCCTCTGCAACGTCGGCCGGCGCGTCGATCGGCCGCACGTGCAGGCGATCTTGCTCGAGCCGAAGCTTTCGCCAGCGGTAGATCTCCGACCGAAACGCATTGACGGCGGCGAGCCGTGCCGCGTCGCGTCCGCCTGTCGCCTCGGCGATGCCGACGCGGTTGCGGTTCCAGAGCGGCAGCGTCAGCGACCCCGCGAGGCCGACGCGGTTGTATCCCTCCTCGCGGCTGTAGGCCGGCCCGAACGTGAGCTCCGGATACTGCCGGCGGATTTCGCGGTCGAGCTCGGCCTCCCCTCCCGCGAGGCGGGCGACGGCGGCCCTCACGGACGGCGCGTTGGTAAAGTCGAGCGCCGCATAGTCGTTCGTCGGAATGACGGACGCGCGTCCGGCGTCGGTCCAGACGATCTCGCAGGCGGGCGCGAGCATCAGCTTCTCGCGGAGCGATGCCTCGGCTCCCGCCCGTTCGTGGCCGAGCTCGAACGCCGTCCGGCGCCAGGTCCGCATATCCGCAACAAGCTGCTCGTATTCGGAGCGCGGGAATTCCCCCGCTTCCGACAGCCGGCGCGCGACATCGAGCGCGGCGGCATAGTCCGGTCCGTCCAGAACGCGGTCGAGTTCGGACTTGAAAGCCGCCGTCTCCCGCGCCGTCACCGCCTCGACCGCCGCTTCGCCCGCCGCCTCGCGTTCGGCGGCGACCAGCGCCCACCGGTCGGCCTCGGCATACGCCTCCGCCGCCTTCTTTTCAAGGCCCGGGATGCCGCTCAAGGGGAGGGTGAACGCGACGGACGACCCGTAGACGAGCGGATTCTCCGGTTCGCTCAGGATCCGGAGGAGGTCCGCGTCCAGCGACGGATCCTCCCACCAGCCGGACGCCCCGGCCTTCGCCTCGGACGCGGCGAGTTTCTGACGGAGGACGTTGAGCTCCGGACTGAACGCGACAGTCCGCACGCGGACATCGTCGGCCGAGAGCTCGATTCGCGGAGGAGCCGCGTCCAGGGCGGACGCCTCCAGCTTCCAGTCGACCGGCTTCGGCTCGTAGGCGACACACCCGGCCAACGCGGCCACGGCCGCAAAAGACATTCTTTTCAAGGTAATCTCCCGATACGGATGAACGGATCGTCGTCAACTGACGACAAGGCGGTACGGCGTCCGATAAATGCTCGGACGGCGACGGGCCTTCCGTTACGACCGCAGGAGAATGCTCTTCACCCGAAAAAGCGCCGAATCGGCCTGTTGGTCGGGCGGCGCGGCGGCGCGGGCGGGCGGACGCGCGATCGGGGGACAGACGACGGGCTTCGGATGGACAAAGCGCCCGATCTCCGCCACCGGTCCGGACATCGGCACGAACGAGGACGTGACTTGCAGATCCAGCGTCGCAACCACCAGATGGTCACAAGCCTCTTCCTCGTGGGTTCCGTCGTCGCCGGTGCAGCAGTCATGGCAGACCTCGCCGCAGTCGTCCGGATCGTCGTTGCAAAAGCAGAGGACGGTTCCGCCGAGAACCGCGGCGAAGGCAAGGGCGCCGGCGGCGACCAGCGCCACCCATCCCCGGACTCGACCTCTTCTTTTCATCATTGACTTGATTATACCAAAAAACCGGATGTCCCGAAGGTCCGTCACTTTCCGGATGCGACGAACGTCGAGATCGAATTCGGCGGAAGCGACGCGCGATAGGTCTTGTCCGCATGGCGGACGACGATCGTCTTCGCTTCGGGCGTGCTGTTCGCGAAAGAGACGACGAGCGATCCGTCCGGATTGAGAAACGCGAGTTCGGACAGGTCGCCGCGCGTCAGGAGCCGCTTCGCGCCCTTGCGGACTTTCGAGGAAACCTGCTTGAGGATGTAGTATTCGACGTTCAGGACGGCCTTGCGCGTCTTGCGGTCGACCGTCACGAGCGAATTCTGCGACCAGCCCCACGAGCTCTTCTGCAGGTCGGTGAGCGCAAGGTTCCAGTAGTTGTAGACGCCCGCGCCCTGTCCGATGAACGTCCGCATCACGCCCCACGAGTGCAGCGCTCCCTTCCAGTCGTTCCGGCCGTCGTTGCACTCCTGTTCGGACATGACGAGCTGCAGGTCGGGATACCGCTTGCGCGCCGCACCGATCGAGCCGCGGCCCTCCCACTGGAAGCCGGCTCCCTTGATGTACTTCCTGCCGTTCGGAAGCGCCATCACGTCATGCACCTTCTCGATCGAGCGCTCTTCGATCGTGCCCATGTAGAGCTCTGTTCCGCTGCCCTCGAGGGCCGGTCCGAGATAGTTCGCGGTGAAGTCCGCCAGCGTCCGTCCGCGCCAGGGGCAGGTCGGATAGGGCTGGCACGTGCCCGGCTCGTTCTGCGGCATCACCATCCAGACGGGCAGTCCCTTCGCCTTCATCGCGTCGACGTACTTGCGGAAGTACTTTGCATAGGAGGCGTAATGCTTTGCGTCGCACGCGAACCCGTCCTCGCCGTTGTAGACGACGTGCGCCCAGTCGCAGTCGTTCGTCGGGTACGAAGGGCCGTAGGACGGACGCGACGCGTAGCAGCCCGAGGACTTCATCCACCGCGGCGGCGTCCACGGCGAGGCCCAGAGGCGGAAGAGGTCCGCGGGAACGCGCGCCTTGATCTCCCGCAGAAGCGGCAGGAGCGCGCGTTCGTCGATCTCCAGCGAAAACTTCTTCTGGTCGAAGTCGCCCGGATGGTCGTTGTAGGAATAGTAGTCGAAGGCGAAGTCGCTGGCGCCGATCGGCGTGCGGACGACCGTGAAGTTCGCCCCCTTCTCCGGCGCGAACATGTCGTCGAGCAGCTGCGCCCGGTCTTCGGGCGACAGGATCTGGAGCGCCTCCCACGAAAGCTCGCTCAGCGCCGTCCCGAAGCCGACCATGATCTGGTCAAAAGCCGAAGGATCGATCGTCATCTCGGTTTCGGGAGCCGCCGGAATCGGCTTCGGCTCGAACCAGCGGTTCTCAAACGTCGTCGAGACAGCCGACGACCACGCGGCTGCGTCTCCGATCTTCTCCGCGGCAACGGCCGAAAACGCCGCTACGGCCGCACCCAACGCCAGAAACCCATGCCTGCTTTTCATTGTCTATTCTCCTGTGTCTGCAAATTCAATCAAATCCTATCTCTAGGGATTATAGCAATGTTCGTTTCGGGATGTAAAGCGGATATTCAACAGACTCCGCTCCAAATACAAGTGCTGCCGTCATGCGAACCGAAAACCACAGTGAACCGAGCGGCGGCGGAAGCCGTTAGACCGTCAAATGACAGACAAGAACAGGTTTGCACGGCTTCCCTGGAGGGTCATCGCCCTTTTCGCCGCCGTAACGTCGGCTATCATCGTGACATTCGTCCTGTGGGGAGACCCGATCGATGCGGGACTGCGCGACGCGATTGCACGGAGCGGAGACGACCGCCCGACCATTGCGGCGATGCTCTTTGCCGTCCTCTCGTCGGACATCGTCCTCCCGATCCCCTCGACGCTGGCCTCCACGCTGTGCGGGGCTTTGCTCGGCCCCGGCCTGGGGTTCGCCGTCTCGTTCGCAGCGATGTCCGCGAGCGCCGCCGTCGGCTATGAGACAGGGGCGCGGCTCTCAAAAGCGGCACGGCGCCTCGTCGGCGAGAATGACCTCGCGTTCCTCCGGCGACTTCATGCACGTGGCGGACGGTGGCTTCTCCTGGCGCTCCGTCCCGTGCCCGTCCTGTCGGAAGCGTCGGCGCTCTTCGCCGGCCTGCACGGACATCCCCGCCGGTCGGCCTATCTGCAGTTCGCCGTCGGAAACGCCGCCGTGTCAGCGGTCTACGTGGCGACGGGCTCGTTCTTCGCCGGGAAACAGGGCAGCGCGTCGCTCGCCTTTCTCGTCTGCATGGGCGTGACGGGCCTGTGCATGCTGGTCTCGTCACGGCTGAGGTCGTCCGCGGCGCATTAGCGCAGGTCCACGCGGTGCGTGCGGCCGTAAATTGCGAACGCTCCAAACATCGCCACGATGAGCGTAACGCCGATGCCGCCCCAGAACAGATCCCCCGAGACCATCGCCGAATGGTAGATCGTGGCGACGGACCATCCGAGCAACGTCATGTATCCCACGAAAATCGCGCCATAGAACCTGCCGATTTCCTTGAACACCACCGCCGTGGCGCCGACGCACGGCACATACAAGAGGACGAACAGGAGATACGCGAACGCCTGGTGGAGGCCCTTGGAAAAATGACGGCGGAGCTCGTTGCGCCCCGCAAGCTCCGAGGATTTCGCGGCCTCGTACTCCTCGCGAACGCAGCCGCCCTCTCCGGTCTGAGCCTGCTCCCGCGCGGCGGACTGCGAGTAGAGTCCGTTCAAGGTGCCGATCACGGACTCCTTGGCGAAGAGTCCGGTGAAGATGGCGACGGACGCCTGCCAGTTCGACTTCTCGACCCCGATCGGTTCGAAGACCGGCGTGCAGGCCCGTCCGACCGCCGACAGGAGGGTGTCGGCCTCGACCTCGTCCGCCACGTGCGGGCGTCCGTTCGCGTCAAAGCTGTTCAGGATCCCGAGGACCAGCATCATCGGCACGATGAATTTCCCCGCGCGCCAGAGGAAGCCGGAGAGATTCTCCAGGGAATGGCGGAGGATGTGCCGCGGACGCGGCAGATGATACGGCGGAAGCTCCATGATGAAATGCGTGGGCTCGCCGCGGAAAAGCGTTTTCTTCAGACCGAGTCCGACCAGCGTCCCGAGCACGATGCCGACGAAATACAGGGCCAGCAGGATCTTCCACGGCGCCTCGGGCGAAAACGCGACCGCGAACGCCGCATAGACCGGAAGCTTCGCCCCGCAGCTCATGAACGGAATCATGAAAATCGTCAGGAGCCGGTC
>CAZYQF010000042.1:0-13348 GCA_964650165.1 uncultured Lentisphaeraceae bacterium | reverse complement strand
CCTCCGCTGACGCGGAAACCCTCTTGAAAATCATCGCTTGAAAAATACAGTTGCTTGTCGGACGGCAGATAGGGGAAGGCGGCCGAAAACACCTTGGTCTTCAGGAGTGCGCGGACGGACTCCGGAGTTGCCTCGACCAGAAGCGCGTCTGTCGGAAGATAGGAGATGACGCGCGCGCCTTGCCACGCCACGCGGTCCCTGACGGCAGCGGACACGGGTCCGACGCTTTGAACGACATAGGCACAGGTGCCGCGGGAGGACAGGGATTCCGCCGGGGGATCCGGCGGATTCGCACAGGTTGCCGGATCAACGGTGCGAGCGGCGAGCCGAATCGGCCTTGACTCCAAGACCGAACGGTTTTCAGGCACGCGACGAGCCGAAAGAAGACACAGCAGTATCGCCACGAGTACGGCTCCGAGCACGGCCAAGACCTTGCCGACCGTCTTCATGGCGGAGATTATATCAAACCGTCAGCAGCCGCGCGAGAGCACCTCGCCGCGGTTGCCGGTGGGATTTCATCCTTATCCCGAAAATTTGATAGGAGCCACGGAACATCCCCGATGAAAATCGTCAAGCGCTCCGGATGGGAAGTCGCGTGTGACATTTCGAAGATCGAGAATGCGATATCAGTTCGTCCGGGGCGCGAGTTCGGCGGCGAGCTTCGCGAGGAACTCCGGAAGCTTCATCGCGCCCAGGTCGCCGTCGGTACGGGAACGGACGGAAATCTGCTCCGCCGCCTCGTCGCGGGGTCCGACGACCACCTGGTACGAAACCTTCTCGACCGTCGCGAGGCGGACCTTCGCGCCGAGCTTGTCGGCGGAGCCGTCGATCGTGACGCGGAAGCCCGCGTCCACGAGCGCGTCGCGGACCTTCTCGGCGTAGGACTGGGCCTTGTCGGAAATCGGAAGGATGCGGATCTGCTCGGGCGAGAGCCAGAGCGGGAACGCGCCCGCGTAATGCTCGATCAGGATGCCGATGAAGCGCTCCAGCGAGCCGAGGACGGCGCGGTGGAGCATGACCGGATGGTGCTTCAGCCCGTCCGCGCCGACGTATTCGGCGTTGAGCCGCTCGGCGCTCGGCAGCAGATAGTCGAGCTGGATCGTGCCGCACTGCCACGGACGGCCGAGGGCGTCGATCAGGGTGAATTCGAGCTTCGGTCCGTAGAACGCGCCCTCGCCGGGCTGAATCTCGTACGCGAGGCCGCTCGCCGTGCACGCCGCGGCGAGCGCCGTCTCGGCATGCTCCCAGGTCGCGACGTCGCCGGCGTGGTCCGCAGGCATCGTCGAGAGCTTGACGAGCAGGTTCTTGTCGAAGCCGAAATCGCGGTAGACGTCCTTGAGGAGACGGCAGAACTTCGCGACTTCCCTTTCGATCTGCTCCTCGGTGCAGAGGATGTGGGCGTCGTCCTGGACGAAGCCGCGGACGCGCATGATACCGTGGAGTGTTCCGCTCGGCTCGTTGCGGACGCAGTGTCCGAACTCGGCGAGACGGAACGGCAGGTCCTTGTAGGAGCGCTGGCGGCTCTTGAAGATCTCAAGTCCGCCGGGGCAGTTCATCGGCTTGACGGCGAAGACGCGCTTCTCGGACTCGGTGATGAACATGTTCTGCTGGTAGTGATCCCAGTGACCGCTCTTCTCCCAAAGCGAGCGCGGCATCAGCGCGGGCGTATTCACCTCCAGATAACCGTCCTTGACGAGCTTCCGTCGCATGTACTCCTGCAGGGCCGTGTAGATCGACCAGCCCTTCGGATGCCAGTAGATCTGGCCCGGATTCTCGGGGTCGAGGTGGAAGAGGTCGAGTTCGACGCCGAGGCGGCGGTGGTCGCGCTTCTTCGCCTCTTCGGTGCGGGCGACGATGTCGTCGATCTCGGCCTGGTCCTTGCCGACGATGCCATAGACGCGCTGGAGCATCTTGTTTTTCTCGTCGCCGCGGTAGTAGCTGCCGGCGATGCGGGTCAGCTTGACGACGCCGATCTCCTTCGCGTGGGCGACGTGAGGTCCGCGGCACATCTCGACGTAATCGCCGACCGTGTAGGTCGAGATCGCGACGCCGTCGGTGACAACGTCCGCGAGGCGCTCGAGCTTGTACTGCTGTCCGGCGAGAACGGCCTTCGCCTCGTCGGCCGAGACCTCCTTGCGGACGAACGGCTCGTCAAGCGCGATCAGGCGGGCAATCTCAGCTTCGATCTTCGGGAAGTCCTCAGGCGTGAGACGGCGAGTCAGGTCAAAATCATAATAGAATCCCTCGTCGGTCGCAGGCCCGATGTCCACCTGGACGCCCTCGAACAGGTTCATGATCGCCCGCGCCGTCAGGTGCGCGGCGGAATGCCTTCTCATCTCAGATGAAACAATTTCCATAATTACTCCTTTTGAGATAATTATATCATTTATTTGACCATTCCGGAATGTATTATTGGTTATTGACATATATCAGAAACCTGATATAATGATTTTCTGCTAGTTAAGGTAACGGTCGTAACCGACATTTGCCGGAATCAGAAGAGCGGTGAAAGGCCTGGAAAGAATGGCCCGAGGCGTCCGTTGCGACCAGATCACGCGTCAATCATGCAGTAATAAGGAGTCGAAGGAATGAGTGAAAAGTGCAATCACAGCTGCAGCAGCTGCGGAGAAGACTGTGCAGACAGAAAAGAAGCAAAAAGCGATTTCAGAGAAAAACCGCACGAGCTGAGCCATATCAAAAAGGTGATTGGCGTGGTCAGCGGCAAGGGCGGGGTCGGCAAATCCTCGGTTACGTCCATGCTGGCGGTTGCGATGAGAAGAAAGGGCTATCGCGTTGCCGTTCTTGATGCGGACGTGACAGGGCCCTCGATTCCGAAGGCGTTCGGCATCCGAGGCAAGGCTGCGGGCGACGAACTGGGCTTGCGTCCCTTGAAAAGCAAAACCGGGATCGAGGTCATGTCGATCAATCTCCTCCTTGAGAACGACAGCGATCCGGTGATTTGGAGGGGCCCGATCCTCGCCAACACCGTCAAGCAGTTCTGGACGGACGTGATCTGGGGCAAGGTGGACTGCATGTTCATTGACATGCCTCCGGGGACCGGAGATGTGCCCCTGACCGTTTTTCAGTCTCTCCCCATTGACGGAATTGTCGTTGTGACGTCGCCTCAGGAACTGGCGTCGATGATTGTGTCAAAAGCCGTCAAGATGGCTGAAATGATGAATGTCCCGATTCTCGGCCTGGTCGAGAACATGTCTTATTTCAAATGCCCCGACAACGGGAAGGAGTACAGGATATTCGGCGAAAGTCACATCGACGAGATCGCCCGGACCCATCATCTTGATGTCCTGGCCAAACTCCCGATCGATCCGAAAATCTCGGCGGCCTGCGATCAAGGCGCGATCGAACTCTTTGAGGGGGACTGGTTCGACGGTCTGGCGCAGAAACTGGAAACGTCCCATCTCTGAAAAAACGAAGGAGGGAAATCAAATGCCAAGACCGATGAAATGGAGAAAAGTGTGCTGCCTGCCCGACAGCACGCGCTTCGGCCCCCTGGATATTCCGGCGGGCGGAGAAACGGCAGTCAACATGACGGTTGACGAGTATGAGACGATCCGGTTGATTGATCTGGAGCGGTTTACGCAGGAAGAGTGCGCCGAACGGATGAACGTGTCCCGCACAACCGTTCAAGGAATCTACGAGGAGGCGAGACGCAAACTCGCCGAGTCCGTGGTCAACGGAAAAGTCCTTTCGATCCAAGGCGGCGAATACCGGCTCTGCGAGGGCGGCGGGCATGGCTGCGGCCGTGGCGGTTGCCGGCGACATCGGTTTGGCGGCGGATTGGGCGGCGGGTTGGCGGATGCGCCGCAAACTGAAGAAAAACACACGACCGGAACGGAGGAGCCGAATGAAAATAGCACTGCCCGTGGATGAGAACAACCTGGAATCAAGCGTGTGCCCGTCCTTCGGGCGAGCGCCTTATTTCCTCTTTTTCGAGACGGATACGAACGAAAGCTACTGTCTCGAGAACAGCGCGGCCGCCAGTCCGGGCGGTGCGGGCATCAAAGCCGCCCAGACGATCGCCGACGAGGGCGCGCGCGCGTTGCTGACGCCCCGCTGCGGTGAGAACGCGGAGGCGGTCTTGCGCAAGTCGGATGTCCGGATCTACAAGACGATTCCCGGAACCGCGAAGCAGAACCTCGATGCGTTCGCGGGTGGACGGCTGGGCGTGCTCGGCGATTTCCACCCGGGATTCCACGGCCATGAAAAGTAAAGGCCTGAAAATCGCCGTCCTGAGCGGCAAGGGCGGCACCGGCAAGACGCTGGTGTCCGTCAACCTGGCAGCCGTCGCCGAGGCGTCCGTCTATGTCGATTGCGACGTCGAGGAGCCCAACGGACATTTGTTCTTCAAGCCCGAGATGGTCCGCGAAGAGGTGGTCTCCGTGGCCCTGCCCGTCGTGAACGAAAGTCTTTGCAACGGCTGCCGCACCTGCGTCGACTTCTGCAAGTTCAACGCGCTGGCCTTCATCAAGAGCAAGCCGCTTGTCTTCGAAGAGGTGTGCCATTCCTGCGGCGGCTGCGCCCTGCTGTGTCCGCAAAAGGCGATTGCAGAACGCGAGAAGCCGGTTGGCCGCGTGCTGGAAGGCGTCTCCGGGCCTGTCCGCGTTCATACCGGGATCATGAATACGGGACAGGCATCCGGCATGCCGATCGTCAAAAGGCTCCTTCGGGACCGCCTGTCGGACGGCGCGCGCCCCGTGTTCGTCGATTGCCCTCCGGGAAGCGCGTGCCTCGTCATGGAAAGCATCAAGGATGCGGATTACTGCCTGCTCGTTGCCGAACCGACGGTCTTCGGCGCCCATGACCTCGGCATGGTCCGTGAGCTGGTCGCGCTGTTCGGGAAGCCGCACGGCGTGGTTCTCAACAAATGTCTCGCGGGAGAGAATCCGGCGGAAGCCTTCTGCCGGGAGAATCATGTTCCCGTGGTGGGCCGGATTCCGTTCGATTCCGAACTCGGCGCGTTGAATTCGGACGGCGGCATCGCCGTGCGGGAAAGCGAGAGGTTCCGCGCGATGTTTTCTTCCCTTTTGGAAACCGTGATGAAGGAGGCGCGTCATGAAGCAGCTGTTGGTCCTCAGCGGTAAGGGCGGCACCGGAAAAACGACGATCGCCGGCGCGTTCATCAAGCTGGCCGGCGCCCGGGCGTATGCCGACTGCGATGTCGACGCGCCCAACCTCCATCTCGTCATGGCGCAGGACGCCGAGCCGAAGAGAACGGACTATTTCGGCTTGGGGAAGGCTGAAATAGACCAAGGCCGCTGCCTGGGATGCGGACTGTGCAAGGAGAATTGCCGATTCGATGCGATTTCCAGCGAGAACGGCTTCAAGGTCGATCCATATGCCTGCGAGGGGTGCGGGGTTTGCGAAGCCGTCTGCCCCGGAAATGCGGTTTCCCTGAAACCCGCCGTGGCGGGCGAATTGATGCTGTATGCGGATGACGCTCACGTCTTTTCGACGGCACGGCTGAGAATGGGAAGCGGCACCTCGGGAAGGCTCGTGAGCGAAGTCAAGAAGCGGATGAAAGGCGCCGCGAGCCCGGCGTGCGAACTGGCGATCGTCGACGGATCTCCCGGAATCGGCTGTCCCGTCATCGCGTCGCTCAGCGGCGTTGACCTGGTTTTGATCGTGGCAGAGCCGTCCGTTTCGGGAATCAGCGACATGGAGCGCATCATCAAGACCGCTGAAACGTTTCAGGTCCGGATCGGCGTCTGCGTCAACAAACACGACACCAATCCCGGGAATGCCGAAAAGATTGAGGGATTCTGCCGCGAAAGGGGCCTCCCGTTCGCCGGGCGGATACCATTCGATCCGGAGGCCGTCAAGGCGGTCAATGGCGGACAAACCATCGTGGATGTCGATTGTCCGTCCGGACGCGCCGTCCGAGATGTCTTCGGCAAGACGATGGACTTGCTGTTCGGCTGAGGTTTTAAACGGAGATTCCGCCATCCATCGGCCTTTCGTCGCATTGACGGTCAATTCATACAAGGGAACCCGTTCAAGTGGAAAAAGCGAGCATATTTACGTTGATCTCGGTCTTTGCCATCGGTGCGATGGTTGTCAACAGCCTTGGCATATGGGTGATCTACAAGAACAAGAAGTGGGCGGAGAAGACAAAAGAATACTTCATGTGTTTTGCAGCGGGTGTTCTGATCTCCTCTCCGCTGATCATGGCATTCCCTGAAGCGCTGGGAAGGAACCCTCACGCGGGAGTCGCCGCGATCTCGGGTTTCCTGTTCATGTTTCTCAGCAACAAGGCGATCAAATACAAGACGAAACAGACCGAGCTGGCTTTCGGCATCACGGCGATTGAGGGGATCGGCATACATTCGTTTTTGGACGGGATCGTCTATACCGTGACCTTCAATGTCAGCGCCATGACAGGCGTCTTGACGGGCATTGGTCTGGTGGTTCATGAACTTGCAGAGGGGATCATCGCGTTCTCCGTTTTGCTGAAGGGCGGATTGAACGCGAAGAAGGCGATGTACGGTGCATTCCTTGTTGCGGCGCTGACCACTCCGGTCGGGGCGTTCCTGGCCTATCCGCTTGTCACTCAGCTCAAGGATCCCGCGCTGGGGCTGGGACTTGGTTTTGTCGCCGGCGTGTTGATCTATGTTTCGGCGTCGCATCTGCTGCCCGAGACTCGGGAGCATGAGAAGAAACACTCCTTTGTGTCTTTTCTCCTGGGGATCGCCCTGTCGTTCCTGATCCTGTTCAGCGGGCATTGACGTCGGGAGGAGCAAATGGCTCGGTGAGGTTTTCTACGGAATGAAGAAATCAGAAGTAGAGTTGAAATGAGGAAGAACTATGATCTTAAAAGTATTGGCTGAAAACACGACATCGTCGGAGAAATACGGCTGCGAACACGGGCTCAGCCTTTATATTGAGACCGGAGCCCGCAAGATCCTGTTTGATACGGGTGCCAGCGGACTTTTTGCCGAAAATGCCGAAAAGATGGGCGTCGACCTGGCAAACGTCGACTTGGCCGTGATCTCTCACGGCCACTATGACCACGGCGGCGGCTTGAAGACCTTCCTCGGCCGCAACCGCCGGGCCAAGGTCTATCTGCAGGAGAAGGCGTTCGAGCCGCATGCCGCGAATCGGCCGGGCGGCGTGAAGGCGCCGATCGGACTCGATGCGTCGCTGCTGCCGAATGAACGATTCGTGTTCTGCGGCGACCGCATCGTGATCGGCGACGGGCTTGAGTTGTTTTCCGGCGTCGCGTCCGGAAGGCTGGTCCCCTCGGGCAATGCCGATCTGTTCATGGACCGCGGCGGGGCGCAGGTGCCGGACGACTTCGCGCATGAACAGAATCTGATTGTCTCTGAAAACGGAAAGAAACTGCTGGTCGCGGGGTGTGCGCACTGCGGAATCGTCAACATCGTCGATCGGTTCAAGGCCGATCAAGGGCATTTCCCCGCGTGCGTGATCGGCGGCTTTCATCTGCACAACCGCGTGACGGGGCAAAATGAGGCGCCGCACGTCGTGGATGAGATCGGCAAGATTCTGCTGGAGACTCGCGCGCAATACTACACCTGCCACTGCACGGGACTGGACTGCTACCGCCGGCTGAAGGGCGTGATGGGAGAGAACATCGACTATCTGTCCGTCGGAGAGCAATGGACGATCAACCTGTAAGGAGACAAGAGGACATGAGCAAACATTCGGACGATGCGAAAGAGCTGTTCAAGCAGGGCTACAACTGCGCGCAAGCCGTCGTTGTCGCGTTCTGCGATGAAACCGGACTTGGGCGCGAAGAGGCCTTGCGGCTCTCGTCGTCTTTCGGCGCGGGGATGGGGCGGCTTCGGGAAGTCTGCGGAGCCGTCAGCGGCATATTCATGGTCGCCGGAATGAAATACGGCCCTGCCGATCCGACGGATCAGCCGAAGAAGGCCGAGCACTACAAGCTGGTCCAGTTCTTGGCGAAGCGGTTCGAAGAGAGCAACGGATCGATCGTCTGCAGGGACCTGCTGAATCTCGCCGTGAAACACGACAACCCCGTCCCGGCTGAACGGACGGAAACCTACTACAAGAAACGCCCTTGCGCCGAGCTTGTCGAATTTGCCGCACAAATAATGGACGATTACATTGAAATGAAAAAAACGGAGGAAAGCAAATGATGAAAATAGCAGTTGCCGGCGAAGGAAAAGACGTCACGGAACATTTCGGACATTGCGTCAACTTCCTGATCTACGAGATCGAGAACGGACAGATCCTCAAGGAGGAGTCTGTTCTGAACCCCGGCCACAGGCCCGGATTCCTGCCTAACTTCCTCGCCGATCGCGGCGTGAACGTCATCATCAGCGGCGGCATGGGCGGCGGAGCCGTCGACATCTTCAACGAAAGGAACGTGGAGGTCGTCGTGGGGGCTTCCGGCGAGGCGAAGGCCGCGGTCCTGAATTACCTCAAGGGCGAGCTCAAGTCCACGGGATCCGTCTGCCACGAGCATCAGCATCACGACACGTGCGGCAACTGAGGTGACGTGATGTGCATCGGACTCTTTACGGATCAGGTGATCGACCATTTTTCGAAGCCGCGCAACGCCGGCGTCCTGGAAAATGCGGACGGGATCGGCGAGGCCGGCGATCCCGAGTGCGGCGATGCCATGAAACTCTACATCAAGGTCGAGGGGAATGTCATCGCGGAGGCCACCTTCAAGATCTGCGGGTGTGTGGCAGCAATCGCTTCCGCCAGCGTCACGACCGTTCTCGTCAAGGGTAAGACAATCGACGAGGCGCTGTTGATCACGAACCAGGACATCGCTTCCGCCTTGGGCGGATTGCCCAAGCAGAAGCTGCACTGTTCCGTGCTCGGGGAAGAGGCGATCCGGAGTGCTGTCGCGGACTTTCGGAAAAAGAGAAAAGGCTAAGCGAGACGTTCTTTTTTGACTTTACCGGATCGGGTTTCAATTGAAAACCGATCCGATAATTTTTTCCATCCCCTCCTTGTGCACACACAATATATAGTGTATCATATCCGAGAAAACACAATGGGATGTGTTTCGATCCAAATTAAGGCAGTCCATTTTAATGAGGATATCAGATGAACAGGGTGTGTAAACAGTGGCAGGGATTCGCGGGCGGGCGCTGGGAGGAGTCGATCGATGTCTCCGACTTCATCCAGCGCAACTTCAAGCCCTATGACGGCGACGCCACGTTTCTGGCGGACGCGACTGAGGCGACTGCCCGGCTGTGGGGGAAGCTCCAGGATCTGCAGCGTCTCGAGCGCGAGAAGGGCGGCGTCCTCGACATGGCCACCCAGACCGTCAGCGATATCGACGCCTACGGTCCCGGTTACCTCGACGAGCCGCTCGAGCAGATCGTCGGCCTCCAGACCGATAAGCCGCTGAAACGGGCGTTCATGCCCTATGGTGGCTTCAAGATGGCCGAGGAAGCCTGTTCGCTGTACGGTTACAAGACAAGCGAGCGCCTGCACGAGATCTTCACGCGCTACCATAAGACCCACAATGAGGCCGTGTTCGACGTCTACACCCCGGAAATCCGAGCGGCCCGCAAGAGCCACCTCATCACCGGGCTTCCGGACACCTACGCCCGCGGCCGCATCGTCGGCGACTACCGTCGCGTCGCGCTCTATGGTATCGATCGACTCATCGAGGGCAAGCAGGCCGACCTCGCCGATACCGGCGACGGCGTGATGACCGAGGACGTGATCCGCCTCCGCGAGGAGGTTGCCGAGCAGCTGAAGGCGCTCGAAAAGCTGAAGAAGCTGGGCGAGATCTACGGCTTCGACATCGCGAAGCCCGCCCGGACCGCGAAAGAGGCGGTTCAGTGGCTGTATTTCGGCTATCTCGCCGCGATCAAGACCCAGAACGGCGCCGCGATGTCCCTCGGACGCGTGTCCGCCTTCGTCGACATCTACATCGAGCGCGACCTCGCCGCCGGGCTCATCTCCGAGCCGCAGGCGCAGGAGCTGATCGACCATCTCGTCATGAAGCTCCGCATGGTTCGGTTTGCCCGACTCACGAGCTACAACGAGCTCTTCTCGGGCGATCCCGTCTGGGCGACGCTGTCGCTCGGCGGCCTCGGAATCGACGGACGATCGATGGTGACCAAGAACGACTATCGTATCCTCCATACCCTGGAGACGATGGGTCCGAGCCCCGAGCCGAATCTCACCGTGCTCTACTCGCCGCGCCTTCCGAAGGCGTTCCGCCACTACGCCGCCAGGCTCTCGATCGAAACCTCGTCGATCCAGTACGAGAACGACGACGTCATGCGCCGTACTTGGGGAGACGACTACGCGATCTGCTGCTGCGTTTCCGCGACGCAGACCGGCAAGGAGATCCAGCTCTTCGGCGCCCGCGCCAACCTCGCGAAGTGCCTCCTGCTCGCCATCAACGGGGGCGTCGACACCCAGAGCCGCGTCCAGGTCGCCCCGCCGTGGCAAAGGATCACGAGCGAATGCCTCGACTACGACGAGGTGATGGAGAAGTTCGACCATGCGATGGACTGGCTCGCCAGGCTGTACGTGAACGCGCTGAACCTCATCCACTACATGCACGACAAGTACTACTACGAGGCGGCCGAGATGGCGCTGATCGACACGGACGTGCGCCGCACGTTCGCGACCGGCGTCGCGGGCTTCTCGCACGTGGTCGACTCGCTTTCCGCGATCAAGTACGCGAAGGTGAAGGTCATCCGCGACGAGGCCGGCTTCAATGTCGACTACAAGCCCGAGGGCGAATTCCCCCGCTACGGAAACGACGACGACCGCGCCGACGACCTCGCGAAGTGGCTTCTCAAGGCCTTCTTCGCGAAGATCCGAAAGCACCGCACCTACCGCAACGCCGAACCGACGATGTCGATTCTCACGATCACCTCCAATGTCGTCTATGGCAAGTTCACCGGGAACCTCCCGGACGGACGCCGCGACGGCACGCCCCTCGCGCCGGGGGCGAATCCCTCCTACGGCGCCGAGAAGTCGGGCCTTCTCGCCTCGCTCAACTCGGTCGCGAAACTCCCCTACGAGTGCGCGCTCGACGGCATCTCCAATACCCAGACGATGAGCCCGTCCGCCCTCGGCAACACCGAGGAGGAGCGGATCCGGAACCTCGTCGCGGCGATGGACGGATACTTCGGACAAGGCGCCCATCACCTCAACGTGAATGTCTTCGGCGTGGAGAAGCTCCTCGATGCCCGGGCCCACCCCGAGAAGCCCGAGTACGCGAACTTCACGGTCCGCGTCTCCGGCTATGCGGTGAAGTTCATCAACCTCACCAGGGAACAGCAGGACGACGTCATCGCGCGCACCACCCATTCCTGCCTCTGAGGTCCGCCGACTCGGGGGAATGGGGCTATTGACGCCTAACCGCTGCGGCCGTACGTGGGGATTGTCGACCGGATTCCGGTCGGCAATCCGCCAAGGAGACAACGTCAGGGTCATTGCCCGTCGCGCGCGCGGTATGGTATAATCTGCGGACAACATTCGCACATGAGGACAGACCGGATAGCGCGGCGCGTACGACGTTTTTTCCTTGCCGGGGAGTCGGGACGGCGCTTCCTGTCGGGGGCCTGTGGGGCTTTCCTTCTGCTGTCCGTGCTGTTTTCGTCCCTGTTTGTCGCCGTCGAAGCCGACCACGATTGCGCGGGACAGGACTGCCCGGTCTGCCTGCAGCTTCAGGTCTGCCTCGGCAGCTTTCAGCTGACCGGCACGCCGGTTTCGTCCGGCGAGGTGCTTGATCGGTGCGCGCAAAGTCCGTCCGAAAATATTCCGGCGTGTGACTATCGCGCGCCCGCAACGACTCTTCGCTCCCTTGACGTGAGATGGAATGAATAGGAACGGATTGCCTTTTCCGGCAATTTCATCCGTTCCATTCAATTCAATCTGATTCTCACCCATAATGAAAAACCTGTTTTTCGCCGCGGCCTTGGCCGCGGCACTCCCTGTTCACACGGCACTCGCCGACTCTTCCACCAACGGCCTTCTTGAGGCCGAATCTTGCCTTCGGCGGCCCTCCGTCGAGGCTTCCGTTTTCTACCAAACGATGAAAATCGAGCGAGGCATGGTCGAGAACGACGAGAGCGTCTGCGGCTATGAGGTCGAGCTCGCGTGGTACGGAATCTTCGGCGGAATCGAGACCTGCTATGACATGACGGATGTCAACGGACGGGGCAGACGGTATAACGAGATCGAGAGCTATCTCGGCTACGGGTATAGGTTCGGAGATCTCTCGGTCAAGGCGGCCTATGTCTACAAGAAGTGTGTGCTTGAGGAATCTGACACGCAGGAACTCGAACTCGAACTCGAATACGAAACGCCCTGGGTGACGCCTTTTCTTGAAATCGACTGCGACACGCACGACAAGGCCGGCGCGTTTTACGGGGCCACAGGTCTCTCCCACGAGTGGGAGTTGACCGAGGGGCTGACCGCCGTGGCGAACGGCGGCATCGGCTTCGGCAACCCCTCTCGGAACAAAAGAGACTTCGGGTCTGGAAAATGGGCTTTCCGTGAGATTCATCTCGGCGCTGCGCTCGAGATTGAGCTCTGTCCGCATGTGAAATTCGTTCCGAGCATTGACTTCTACGATTACTTTACAGGGGTCCAACGGGCAACCTATGACAAGTTCAACGGGTTTGCCGCGGTGGCCGGTTGTCGCCTTGTCGCGGAATTCTGATCGTTTGATCTTCGCAGTGCCAAAGCCCTAAGAGGCCAAGGAAAGGGGACAGTCCCCGTTTTTTCCCCGTTTTTTCTTGGGACAGTCCCCGTGTGGAAATTCTGAAACTTGCTGTCCGAAATGGTTTATACGATAATACTAGTACTTAAAGAGGTTTTTCGCATGAGGGGGTTGCAAACCTTTTGATTTTGTAGTATGATGCTAGTGTCGAAACAGGGGATAAATCGATTCACGGATTCGAAACGTAAACAAGGTCCGGAAGAGCTTAGAAACAAAACGAGTGTTGCGGGATGGCTTGATGTCAAGGCATTCCGAAAATGAAAGGAAACGGAAGCAAAATGAAGAAACTCATGTTCTCGCTGGCGATGGTCGGTGCCATGTTCACCGCATCTGCCAATATGGATCAGGCGGCACTCCCTAAGGAGGCCAAGGAGAAGGGCGTTGCGGCGTCGGAGGAGTTCGCGAAGTTGACGCCGGAACAGAAGAAGGCGAAGAAAGAAGAAATGAAGAAGGCCAGGGACGAAGCGAAAAAGGCCAAGCACGAAGCGAAGAAGGCGAAGCTCGATGCGATGAAGAAGGAGAAGGAAGCGGCCTGTGAGGCGAAGAAGGCGGAATGCGAAGAAAAGAAGGCCGCATGTGAGGCAAAGAAGGCGGAATGCAAAGCGAAGAAGGAGAAGAAGGAAGAGAAGTAAGACTCGT
>CAZYQF010000041.1:0-13505 GCA_964650165.1 uncultured Lentisphaeraceae bacterium | reverse complement strand
CGCCACGTCCACGGGCACGGTGAGGCCCTTGAGCGCGACGTCGATGTCGTGCGGATCCATCGCGGCGAGAATGCCGCGGTGGCCCGCGTTGATGTAGATTTCGGGAAGGTCGTAGATCGTCTTCTGGACATAGACCGTCATGCGCTTCCGGGTGCCGAACGGGGAAGTTCCGCCGACATGGTAGCCCGAGTGGCGGTCGGCCGTGTCGGGAGTGCAGGGCTGCACCGTCTTGCAGCCGCGCGCACGCGCGAGGTTCTTCGTCGAGATCTCCCTGTCGCCATGCATCAGGCAGACGAAGGGCTTCTTCGTCTCGTCCTCGAGGACGATGGTCTTGATCGTCGCGTGAGGATCGAGACCGAGTTCGGACGCCGCTTCGGACGTTCCGCCGCGTTCGGTGAAGTCGTAGCAGTGCGCCACGTACTTCACCTTCGCGCCGTCAAGCGACCGGAGCGCCTGCGTCCGCGGAATTGACGTCGGCTTCATCGGCAGTTCCCTCCTCTTCGGCTTCGCAGACGGAGACGGACACGAGCTTCGCGCCCTCGCTCAGGCGGACGAGGCGGACGCCCTGTGCGGCGCGGCCCACGACCGTGATCTGGTCGACCGGCGAACGCACCATCTGTCCGTCCGAGGTGATCGAGATGATCGACGCGTCATCCGCGACCGCATGCGCCGCCACGACCTTGCCGTTGCGGTCCTCGCCCTTGATCGCGGTGACGCCCATGCCGCCGCGGTGGCAGGCGCGGTACTCGGAGAACTCCGTGCGCTTGCCGTAGCCGTTCTCGGTGGCGATGAGCAGCGTCTGACCTTCGGCGCAGACGTCGAGCGAGACGACCTTGTCGTCGCCGCGCAGCCTGACGCCGCGCACGCCGGTCGCCGTGCGGCCCATGCGGCGGACCTCTTCGGCGCGGTACTTGATGCCGATGCCCTGCTCGGTCACCATCAGCACCTCGTCGTCGGGCTTCACGAGACGGACCTGGACGAGCTCGTCTCCCTCGTCGATGTTGATCGCCCTCAGGCCCGACCTGTTGACGTTCTGATAGTCGGCGAGAAGCGTCTTCTTCACCGTGCCGTCCTTGGTCGCGAAGAACACGTCGACGTCGCCGCCGAAGGAGCGGATCGGCAGGAGGTTCAGGACCTGCTCGCCCTCCTGAAGCTGCAGGAGGTTGATGAGCGGACGCCCGAAGCTCGTCCGCGGCGCCTCCGGAATCTGGTAGGCGTCCTTGAGGAAGAGGCGGCCGGTGTTGGTGAAGAACATCAGCGAATCGTGCGTCTGGGCGACGAAGACGAGGCGGATGAAATCCTCTTCCTTCACCTGCGCGCCCTTGATGCCGTGTCCGCCGCGCCGCTGCTCGCGGTACTCGGTGAGCGGCACGCGTTTGACGTAGCCGCGGTTGGAGAGCGTGATGACGCACGGGGCGTCGGGGATGAGGTCCTTCATCGAGACCTCGTTCTCGTCCGCAACGATCTCGGTGCGGCGCAGCGCCGTCTCCTTGACGCAGTACTTCGCCTTGAGGTCGGCGAGGTCCTGGCAGATGAGCGCGTAGACCTTCTCGGGGTCGCCGAGGATCGCCTCGTACTCGGCGATCGCCGCGAGGAGCTTCGCGAGCTCGTCCGTGAGCTTGTCGCGCTCGAGGCCGACGAGCTGGTAGAGGCGCATCTCGAGGATCGCGTTGACCTGGAGGTCGGTGAAGCCGAAGCGCTCCTGGAGGCGCGCCCGCGCCTCGTCGCGCGTCTTCGAGGCGCGGATGATCGCGACGACCTCGTCGAGGTGGTCGATCGCGAGGAGAAGTCCGTCGATGATGTGCCTGCGCGCCTGCGCCTTCTTCAGCTCGAAGCGGGTGCGGCGGGTGATCACCTCGAAGCGGTGGTCGGTGTAGCAGCGGAAGTAGTCCTTGAGGTTCAGGATCTTGGGACGTCCCCCGTCGATCGCGAGCATGATCGCGCCGAAGGTCGTCTGGAGCTGCGTGTGCTTGTAGAGGTGGTTGAGGACGACCTCGCCCATCGCGTCGCGCTTGATCTCGACGACGACGCGGATGTCGGCCTTGGACTCGTCGCGGATGTCGCTGATGCCCGCGATGACCTTGTCCTTGACGAGCTCGGCCATGTGCTTGATCATCTCGGCCTTGTTCACCGCGTAGGGGATCTCGGTGATGACGATGCGCTCGCGGCCGTTCTTCAGGACCTCAACCTCGGCCTTGCCGCGGACGGAGAGCTGGCCGCGCCCGAGCTTGTACATCGCCGCGATGCCGTTGTAGCCGCAGATCTGCGCGCCGGTCGGGAAGTCGGGGCCCTTCACGAACTGCATCAGGTCTTCGACCGTGCAGGTTTCGCGGTTGCGGACATAGTGGTCGAGTCCGTCGCAGAGCTCGCCCAGGTTGTGCGGCGGAATGTTCGTCGCCATGCCGACGGCGATGCCGCTCGAGCCGTTCAGAAAGAGGTTGGGAAGCTTCGCCGGAAGGACGGAGGGCTCCTCGAGAGTCTCGTCGAAGTTCGGCGCCATGTCGACCGTGTCCTTCTCGAGATCGGCGAGAAGCTCGTCGGCGACGCGCTGCATGCGCACTTCCGTGTAACGCATCGCGGCCGCGCCGTCGCCGTCGATCGAGCCGAAGTTGCCGTGTCCGTCGACGAGCGGCACGCGCAGCGAGAACGGCTGCGCCATGCGGACGATCGTGTCGTAAACCGAGGAGTCGCCGTGCGGATGGTACTTGCCGATGACTTCGCCCACGACGCGGGCGGACTTCACGTGCTTCACGGTGGAGGCCGTGCCGAGCTCGTGCATCGCGAACAGGCAGCGGCGGTGAACGGGCTTCATGCCGTCACGCGCATCCGGCAACGCGCGCCCGACGATCACGCTCATCGAATAATCGATGTAGTCGCGCGCCATCGAATCTTCGATCTTGATGTCTTCCGACACGTTCGCCGTCGCCACGCCTTCGGAAATGCCGCTATTCGCCTGATTTTCTTCGCTCATGGAGATATTATATCATTTTACACGCGCGCGCGCACGAGTAATCACGCCTTTTATGGGCGAAAAACGGTCAAAATCAAATGGTTTCGAAGCCCGCCGCCGCCTCCCGCTTCGCGTCGCGATAGAAGACGGCAATGCCCAGGGTCTGATAGATGGCGACCCAGACGGCAAAGACAACTCCGATGAACAGAAGCGGAAGTCCCGCGGCCAGGTTTTCGGATGCTGAAAATCGCATGCCGGCAAACAACGGCAAGAACGGGAGGAGAAGCCAGCCAAAATACGAGAGGCCCAAGACGAACAAAGCGCCTTTCCGGCCCTCCATCAGCCGTCCGCTCTCCTTCAGACACTCGCGGGCGCCGAACTCGGGATTCTCGGCCTTCACATACCATGTCAGCGCATAGCGGAAGGCGGCCATGATTCCGGGAATGACCAGCAGCAGCATCCAGAGATAAATCTGAATCATCATGCGGGTATAGAGCCAGAACACGTGAAACGGCTTTTTGAATCCGCCGAACGCGGCGCCCAGCCACCCGCCGCCGTCATCGGAAAGCGCCCGGACCAGCACCGAAGCGAGTCCGAAACTGACTATTCCGGAGAACAGCAGCTCCACGAATGTCTGGAATGCGCTGGCAACGGTCATCCGAAAGGCCTCGCCCGCCGTAGGAGCCGCCAGCGCGATGCCGGATCTCTTGGCCTCATTGACCGCGTCCTGAAACGATTGCCATGTCGTGATTCCGGACTGGTCGTAGAGCGTGGCGACGGCGACGAGCGCCGCAATGAGGACAAGTCCGAGCAGAACCTGGGAGCCGAACACCCGCCAGCCCCACGGACTCTTCATCATCAGATTCCAGGCATCCTGGCGCATTTCCCTGCAACTTCTCATGCTTCCCTCCTTTTTTTCAACTCAAGGCCGCCAGGACTTCCGGCAGCAGCTGTTTCTTACGCGAAAGGACCCCCGGCATCATCAGGACGCCGTCGTTCCCGAGACGATAGGGAAGCGCGCGGCGGACGGACTCGTCGCCGCAGAAGAGGAGTTCCGAATTGCCGCGGACCGGGTCCGTCACCATCAGCGCGATGAAGTCGAGCCTCTCCTCGGTCCGAGCCTTCTCCAGCGCCGCGGCCAGCTCGGCCGCCTGGCTGTGAAACGCCTGAAGATTGGATTCCTCGATCTGGGCGAGGATGAACTTCCTGTCGCTTTCGTTGTAGCGCTTCGCGTCGCTCGCGATCGCCTGCTCGGCGGACATCGAGGTGAGCGGCGAGGCGACGGACATGAGTCCCTCCATGATCGACGACGCCGTCTCCCCGCAGATCTTCTCGAGCCAGTCGCACATCGCGCGGTCCGTCTCGGTCGTCGTCGGCGACTGGAAGAGCAGCGTGTCCGAGACGATGCCCGCGATCAGGACGCCCGCGATGTCGCGGGTCGGACGCTCCCCGGCTGCGCGGAACATCCGCGCGACGAGCGTGCAGGTCGAGCCGACGACGTCCGCCGTGTACCGGATCGGCTCGCGGGTCGCCGCGAACGCGATGCGGTGGTGGTCGACGACCTCGATGACGGGGAGCTCTTCGAGCCCCGGGATGCCCTGATCCGTCTCGTTGTGGTCGACGAGGATCATCTGCGCCGGCGGACGCTCGGCGAACGCGCGCTTCAGCACGGTGCCGACGAGGTGGCCGCGGTCGTCCACCACGGGGAAGTGGTTGTGCGCGTTGCGGACCGCGGCGGCCTTGATGTCGTGCACGCGGTCGCTGGCCGAGAGCACCTGGCTGCACGCGTGCAGGGGCGCCTTCGCAACGGGAATCGTCAGGTCGGCCTTGGAAATGAAGAGCGACAGCAGCTTCGCCGGCGAGAGCATGCCGACGAACTTGCCGGAGGCGTCCTTGACCGGAAGGGAGGATTCGCCGGATGCCTCGAGCTTCCGGAGCGCGTCGACGAGCGCCGTCTCCGCGCCGATCTCCGGCACGCCGGGGTCGACGAGGTCGCGGACGCGCACGTAGACGTCGCGGACCGCGCGGACCGGCGTGAGCTTGAAATGCTCGAAGACCCACTGCGCGCGCGGCGGAAGCCTTCCGGCGCAGATCGCCTCGACGTCCGCCATGCCGGTGCGGCGGCGGAGCTCGGCGAGCGCGTAGGCGCTCGTCACGGAATCGACATCGGGATTGCGGTGTCCGCAGACGTAGGTCTTCATGATGCCCTCGTGAATTTGGGATTGTTCCCCGCGATGACGAGCGCGACCTCGCCCTTGACCTTCGCTTCCCTGTACTCGGCGACGAGGTCGGAGAGATAGCCGCGGCTCACGCGCTCGTGCAGCTTGGTGAGCTCGATGCAGACCGCGGCCTCGCGGTCGCCGAGCGCGTCGAGCGCCGCCTCCAGGGTCGCGGCGATCCGGAACGGGGACTCGTAGCAGATCAGCGTGTGCTCCTTGTCCTTGTCCTCGGCGAACCAGTTCCGGAGCGCGCCGGGACCGCGCGGCGGGAAGCCGCGGAAGGTGAAGGAGCTGGTGGAAAGCCCGCTCATCAGCAGCGACACGTTCACCGCGCTCGCGCCGGGAATGACGTCGTAGGGAACGTTATCCCGGGCGCAGACGCGGATGAGCCGGTAGCCGGGGTCGGAGATGCCGGGGTAGCCGCCGTCCGAGCAGAGCGCGACCTCGGCGCCGGACTTTACCGCGGCGATGACGCGTTCGGCGATGCGGTCCTCGTTGCCCTGTCGGTAGGAGATCATCTCCGGACGCGGAATTCCGAAATGCGTCAGAAGCTGCCAGGTGCGCCGCGTGTCCTCGCACGCGATCAGCGAAGCCGCCTTGAGCGCATCGAGCGCGCGGGGCGTGAGGTCCGCAAGGTTTCCGATCGGCGTCGCGATGACATGAAGCATGTGTTACACCTCGAAGAAGACGTCCGGTCCGGACGCGAGTTTCTCAAAATCGGCGGGGAGAATCTTCGCGGACGCGAGATCGGCGAGCGGATGCCACGCGAACTCGATCCAGTCCTCCCGGGCCTCGCACGCGTCCGTGTCGAGCTTCAGCTCGTAGACGAGATTGACCTCGGCATGCGGCTTTCCGTGCTGCGTGAACGCGTTCTCGACGACGCCGAGGAAGCGTCCGACGGCGCAGTCGAGTCCGAGCTCCTCGCGGATCTCGCGCTTGAGCGCCTCGCGCCCGGTCTCGCCGAACTCGACGTGTCCGCCCGGCAGGTACGACGTGCTCCCGCCCTTCGCCCGGCAGAGGAGGACCTTCCCGCCGGCGATGCACACGCCGCGGGCGATCGTCTCGATTCCGGCGAGCTCGTACTCGCTCACGCGCGGCCCCCTTCGTAGACGGCGGAGGCGGACGCGATGTTCGGAACCGCGCGGGTCTTGGTGACGCGGATCTTCGCGTACTCGACCTCCTCGACGAGCATGCACGCGTTGAAGACGACCTTCGCCGCGCGCTCGATCATCCGGCACTTCACCCAGACGAGGGCGGCGGAAATCGTCTCGCCGAGCGTCACGTAGTCGACGGTGTCCTTCAGGCAGTCGGTATCCGCCGCGATGTCCGGAACCGTCAGCTCGACGTCGACGAGCAGCAGTTGGGGCCTCACGCGCTCCTCGGGACGGTCGCCGATAATGCAGTTCACTTCGATCCCATTGAGTTCGAGCTTCATCGTCTAGTCTCCTCTGAGTGATTCTTCCTGGCCGGCCAGAAACTCGCCGGCCAGCGCGAGCGACTCGACCGACTCGAGCCCCCCGACGGCGTCCGCGAGGTCGCTTCGCGCGATGGAGTATTCGGCCTCTCCCCGACGGTGCGTGAAGACGAGTTCGAAATCCCCCGGGTAGTTAAAGAGCGTCAGCACCATCTTCCCGATGTCGCCCATCGGCGGAAGGTCGATGTTCTTCGCGTTGAAGCGGTACGCGAGCTCCGTGCCCCGGTCCTTTTCGCTGCGGAGCTCGAGCCCGCCCTCGCAGCTTTCGCAGATCTGCCGGAGAATCGGGAGACCGAGGCCCACCTTGCGCGCGTCGTGCTTCCCCGGCTCGGTGTAGAACGGATCGAACGCCCGCTTCTGCGTCGCTTCGTCCATGCCCTTGCCGTCGTCGACGACCGACACCGCGATCGTCTCGCCGTCCTCGACGAGCGTCACCCGCACCATCGAGGCCCCGGCCTCGATGGAGTTCTGCGCCGTGTCGGCGATGACGTCTGCGATGCTCGCGTGCACGAATCAGTCCTTTTGACGCGTATTATACCAAACCGCGGATGCGCGTCACGTCCTTCTGAAAATCCTTGTCGTTGGTGCGGACGCTGACCTTGGCGAGATCTCCGCGGAAGCGCGCCATGCGGAGGAAATCGCAGATGAGCTTGTCCGCCCGGTGCGCGCCGCTGCCCCCGGTATAGGTGATCCGGACGTTCCCGTCGACCGTCGTCCGCGGATCGTGTCCGTCCAGGACGATCCACACGCGCCGTCCGGTCGCCTTCGCCTGCGCGACGAGGTCGTCGCGGTCCTTCGCCTCCTTTTGAGCGCCGAGAATCAGGTTCCAGCCGTCCCAAATTTCGAGTTCGCCGCCCTCGCGGAGGTCTTCCGCCGCGAGAATCGCCAGGTCCAGATGGGCCGCGAGCTCCTCTTTCTCCTTGCGAAGCGCCGCGTTCTCGGCCTTGAGCTTCTCGAGTTCGGTCTTGAGCTCGCGCACGTGCGCGACTCGCGAACCCATCATGACCGCCTGCGTGTCCATGGTCAGCCGTTGACGATCAGCGCCATGAACACGAAGTCTTCCCGGCCCGCGGAATTGTCGACTCCGTGGCCGGAGCCGGACGGCGTCCAGGTGGAGTCGCCGGGACGGATCGTGCGCGTCGCGCCGTTCTCGTTGTAGACTGCCTCGCCGGCGAGGACGAAATAGCTCTCGCCGTTGCCGTGATGTTCGTGATAGCCGAGAATCGAACCCGCGGGAATCGTAACCCGCGCGTAGAGTCCGCACTTGTCCCCGAGCTCGCTGTCGAGGACCTTCTCGATCCTGATTTCTCCCACGCCGTTCGCGCTGGGCTTCGTGCACGTCGTCATCGTGATTTCTCCTTTCGCCTGAAGCTATTTTACCACATCCCGCGTCAACCGACGAGCCATTTTCCGACCTTCGGAATGCGGCGGATCGCATACGAGACGGCTGCGCTCGGGACGAACGTGGCGATCGCAATCAGGGCGATCGCGTACGGATTCGCGAAGTTCGACTTGAAAGAACCCGCGACCGCCACGAGGACCAGGATGTGGACGAGGTAGACGCCGTAGCTCGCCTCTGAGAGCGGACAGATCACGTACCGGTAGAAGCCGCCGTTGCCGCGGAGGCGTCGGATGATCAGAAAGTACGCAATCACCGTCAGCACGACGCCGAGCGAGCAGAACTCCCAGCTCATCTCCAAATCCACCGCCGCCGCGTACGGCGCTTTCACCGGATACTCCGCGCCATACTTCGCGATGCGAAGGAAGAACGGCAGCGCGACCGCGGCCCAGCCCGCGGCGAGGAGCGGAAGCGCAACGGACCAGGTCCGCTTCCACGACCACTCCTTGCCGAACCTGCGGAAATAAAACCCGAGCAGCACGTAGCCGAAGAATCCGCTCACGTACTGGAAGGTGCCGAAGCCGTTCCACGGGCATTCGCCGTAGAGATACGGCACGGCGCCGAACGCGGGATCTCCGTAGAGGAAGCCCCAGAGCTTGCGCAGATACGGGAACGTCGTCGTGAGGAGCCAGAGGCCGAGCCATCCGCGCACCTCGCGCTCGCTCGCCTTCTCCGCCCACGGCGAGAGGAGCGGCATGAGGAGATAGAGTCCGATCAGCATCGGCACGAACCAGAGATGTCCGCCTGTCGCCATCGGGAAGTTGAACAGCATCTGCCCCCAGCTGCCGCCGTTCCGCCAGTTGTAGACACAGCACCAGACCGCGAACGGGGCTCCCACCCGGAGAATGCGCTTTGTCAGGAACTCTCCGGTCGGTTTCGTGACGGGGAAGAGCAGATACGCGCTCGCCATCACGAAGAGCGGAACCGCCGCGCGGCAGGCGGAATCGATTCCGATCAGCCATCCCGCATCCCTAAGCGACTCGATGAGGAATCCGCCTTCATTTCCGAAGTAGAAGCACTCGCAGCTGTGCACGAGCATCACCATGAAAATCGCGAGAACGCGCAGGTAGTCCAGGAAGATAATCCGGTTCTTATCGTTCATATCGTTTCGTGGCTCGTGGTTCGTGGTTCGTGATTCGTGGCTCGTGATTCGTGACTTGTGACTCAAACACCCAAACAACCCGATAACTCAAACACCTAAATTACCGTTCCGTGCTCGGGACCCATGTTCTCGCCGAGGAGCGCGAGCTTCGGGTCGCTCGCCTCGTAGCCCTGGATCCAGCCGTTCTCGAATCCGAAATCCGCCGCGGCCTCCGTCACGCTCTCGTACTCCGCGCGCGTGACCGGGCGGTCGAACGGCGGCGTGACGAGGCCCTTGTACGCCGGCGTGTACTGCGCCATCACGGACACCGCGACCTCGTTCGACACTTCGGTCGCCAGCCACGCGAGATTCTCGATCGCCTCGTCGGCATGGCCCGGAAGAACCAGGATCCGGACGATCAGGCCGCCTGCGGCCGTCCCACTCGTCCCCGTTGTCCCAGCGGCCTTCTTCCACGCCCACTTGACCGCAGCCCTCGCGGACTCAACGTAGTTCGGGGCGGAGGACGCCGCGAGCGCGGTCTTGTTGCTCGCGTAGCGCAGGTCGAAAAGCGCCCAGTCGCAGAGTTCCTTGTATTCCTCGAGCGTCTCGACGCGTTCGTAGCCGGAGGAGTTCCAGACGAACGGGAGGCGGATGCCCTCCTCGAACAGCGGACGGACCGCCTCGCGGATGAACGGAAGATAGGGAGTCGGGGAGACGAGGTTCCAGTTCTCGCACCGGTCGCGGACCGCGAGCTCGCGGAAGATCTCGGTGAGCTCGGGAACCGTCTTGTCGACGCCGCCCCCCTTCCAGCTCCAGGGCGAGTTCTGGCAGTAAAGGCACTTGAGCGTGCAGCGCGAGAAGAAGACGCACCCCGAGCCGCGCTCGCCGACAAGCGGAGGCTCCTCGCCGAAGTGCGGACCCCACCGGAAGACACGCGCCGCGTTCCCCGCGCCGCAATAGCCCGGGCGCACGCCGCATCTTCTCGGACAGAGTTCGCAATTCCGCATGCTGTCACTTCTCCGGTTTCGGAAGCGCGAGCGACGCGCCCTTGAGATCGGTCCAGAGCGTTCCCTCTCCGGCGTGGATCACGCGGATGTTCACGTTCGGATTCAGCGAATCCGCGAAGACGAGGTCGGCCCAGAGCGACGGGTCCTTGAGCGCCGACGCGCGCCGGCGGGTGCCGAGCGCCTCCTCGTTCTCGACCGCAAAGCGCGCCTTCACGTCCGCCTCGCCGCGGGTCTCGGTGATCTGTGCCTGGATCTTCGCGCACGCGAGATCGATCTCCGCGGCCCTGAGCTTCGTCTGCGCCTGGATCTCCGCGACATCCTTGCGCATCTCCGCGGCGACGGTCGCGACGAGCTTCCTCGTCTCCTGGTCGACCTCGCGCTTGAGCTGCTCGACCTTCGCATTCTCGGTGTTGAGCTCGGCGCGGCGCTTCTCGGTCTCCTGGGCGGTCACGTTCGTGAGGCCCTGCTCCTTGGCGATGGTCGCGGACTGGATGGGCTCGAGAATCTCGGACGGCACCTCGACGTGGCGGACGATCGCGTTGCGGATGACGATCGACTTCTCCTTCAGGACCTTGACGAGCTCTTCGGTCATCTCCGCCTGGAACTTCAGGCGGCCCTCGCCGTCGATGAAGTCGCGCGCCTTGTAGCCCGAACCCTTCATCCGCGAGATCGACAGGATCTGGGGCATGATGATCTTCGAGACCACCGCGGGGAGGTCGCCGTAGAGCATGAAGATGCGCGAGATGCTCTCGGGCATCAGCTCGAACTCCACCGTCATGTCAAGCATGATGGAGAAGCCGTCGAGCGACGGGAACTGAACGAACTGGTTCATGCCGAACGCGACCGAGTCGACGGGGACCGCTGGCGCCGAAGGCGCGCCCGGCTCGCGCGGCTTCCCGTTCTGGACCGCCGACGACGACGGCGCAGGCTTCACCTTCCGGGCGCGCTGCGACAATCCCAGAGAGCCCTGCGAGTAGTTGCGGGCGCTGTCCTCGTCCACGATGCCGAGGTCCGCGTTGTTGGTCACGTATTCGGCGCGCTGCTCGACCTGCTTCTGCAGCGTGAGCCGCTGCAGCTCGTCGAGTCCGCCCGTGCTCTGGCTCTGCGCCTTGGTGAGGACGACGGTGCCGGACTTTCCGACGATCGAGACCTGGTTCATGCCGATTTCGACGACGTCGACCTGGTACGCGCGCGGGTTGACGTAGTAGAGTCCGGGCTGCAGCACCTTTTCGAGCACGCCCTTCTCGCCGGGTCCCGCGAAGAGTCCCGCCGCCGCCGGCCGGCCGGCCTGGCTGGTCACGACGCCGACATAGCCGATCGGGATGTTGATCGCCGAGAGGATGCGGACGTCGTACCCTTCGGGATTGAGGCGGTACGAGCCGGGTCCGAGCACGTCCTTCCACACGCCCTTCGACGCGCGGTCCGCCGCGAGGATCTCGCCGCTCGGAAGCTCCTTGCCGGACTTCGAGGTGACGACGCCGACCGATCCCCCGGGAATCTCCGTGATCGGCACAAAGCGCCAGTCGTGGGTGACCGGATTCAGGAAGTGCCGGCCCTCGGCGAGCGGAATGCGCTGCACGCCCTTCTGTCCGGGCTCCGCGAGGATCGCTCCCGCGGGGAGATCGTCACCCGTCTTGGCGGTGACGATCGCCAGCATCCCCTCGGGGACGTAGACGCAGACCGAGTCCCACGCCGACTTTCCGGCGCCCGCGAGGACGATCGCCGCCACGATGCCCCCGAAGAAGAAGAGAACCTTCCTGCCGGTCTCGTTGATGCCGCTCATTTCGCACCTCCCTTCCCGCCGGGGAATCCGCTTTTGACGGGGATCCCCAGGATTTCGCCCGAATCGTCTCCCGTCACCACGTCGGCGATCCGAGGCGCGGCCTTCTTGTAGACCTGCGCGCGCAGGTAGTCGCGCTCGGTCGGATAGGCCGAGATCTCCTGCCTGAGGACTTCCGCCTCGGCGGTCGTCCGCGCCTCGACGACCTTGCGGTCCGCCTCGGCCTGGGCGAGCTTGGCCGCAGCCTGCGCCTGGGCGGACTTCAGCTCGGTCGTCGCGACCGCGAGCCGCGTTTCGGCGGCGATCGTCTTCTCCGCCCGGTCCTGCTCGGCCGCGATCTTGAGCTGGATGCGCTCGGTCTCCGCGGCGACGGTGCTCGAATTGCGTTCCGCAAGCGCCTTCTGCCGCCCGAGCTCGGCCTGGCTCTTCGCCTGGACGATCTGCTGGTCGATCTTCTTCGCCTCCTGGACCGCGAGTTCGCGGGCGCGGACGATCTTCGCGACCTCCTGCGGCGCGAAGATGTCGCGGATCAGGACCGAGTTGAGGGAGATCCCCCACGGCGCGCACACGCCCCGGAGGTAGGCCTCGAGCGAGTTCTGGAACGCCTGGCGCGATTCGCCGACGATGAACTCGGTCGCGCGCTTCTTCGAGCCCTCGGTGCGCGAGAAGCCGCGGGCGGACGGAAGGATGATCTTCTGCAGGATGTCGTCCATGTCGCCAACCTCGTGCGAGAGGAGCGCGACCTTGTCGAGTTCGAGATTGAACTCGAGCGTGCCCTCCGCCTGGACGATGAAGCCGTCGAGGGTGAGGAACGAAATCGCGTCCGCGCCCGAGAGCTCGAAGCGCTGGCTCTGCACGTTGACGACCGTCACCGAGCAGAGAAACGGGTTCAGGCGATGCGTGCCCTCCTTGAGTATCTCGCCCGAGACGCCCTTCATGCCGGCGCCGACGAGAAAGCCCCGGCCGGCGTCCGGCGGGGCGGACTCGGACAGGATGTCCGCGCCCGTGAGCCGCGTGACCACGCCGACGTGCCCGGGCTTGATCACGATGTCGTCATAGAGCTTGATGTCGTAGGCGAACGGATTGATTCGATGGCGTCCGGTGCCGAGCAGGTCGCGGACAATCCCCTTGTAGTCCGCGTCCCGCGCGAAGATCTCGCCCGCGGGGAGGTCCTTTCCGTACTTGCGCACGAGCACGCCGAACTTGCCGGCGGGGATGTCCATTGCCTTGTAATACTTCCAGTGCCAGGTCCAGGGATTGCGGAAATGGCGTCCCTCCGGCAGAACCTCCGCCTGGATGCCCTTGTATTCCGGACCGGGCGCAAGGATCGCCTCCTCGGGGAGATTGCGTCCCGTCTTCTTCATCAGCACGGCGATCTGTCCGTTTTCCGGCTCGATCCGCCACCACCACCAGACCCAGGCCGCAAACGCCACCAGCAGCAGCGGCACAACGGCCGACAACCTCTTGTTCATCGTTTCCCTCCCTCGGTTTTTGTAGTTCTTCCGTCCTGTCCGATGCGCACACGCCTAGATTATACCATACTGCGGGGCACGACGGCCTGCGGGCCGGCGGCCGTATGGTATAATGTCCGCCAT
>CAZYQF010000040.1:0-13574 GCA_964650165.1 uncultured Lentisphaeraceae bacterium | reverse complement strand
GGGGTCAAATAAACTTATGCCGTGGAAACAGACCCACACTTATGCCCGAAGAGCCTCAAAAATAGAGGAGAACGCGTAAAATACATCTCATTCGTCCGAAACGAAAACGAGGAGGAACGAGCGCGGCGGCAAGGTTTCTGGAAGTCGAACCTCCTCGTCCGTTCGCGCGTCGTCGGTCATGCGGCAGGAGCGGACTTGGAGTTCCGGAGCTTTCAGAGCGAGCGGATACGACGTGTCCGAGGGATTCGCAATCACGATCGCGCCGTCCGCGGACGTTCCCGCGGCAACCGCGTAGACCTCGTCCGTGTCCACCCCGCAGACGACGGATGTCTTCCGGCGATAGAGCTCGTTGAACGCCTTCATCGCGAAGTAGGCCTTATGGGGCTTGTAGGTCATCGGATTGAAGAGCGGCGAATAGCTTCCGGTGCCGCACTTGGCGTCGTAGATCATCGCACTGTCGAGCTTCGACTGCTGCAAGGTCAGCATCTCCGCGCAGACCGCAGAGGCCTGGCTCGCCGTGCCGAGGCTCTCGTGGCTGACCCGCGGGAGCCATTCGTTCAGCGTCGTCTCCACGTCGGCGAAGCCCGCCGCATGAAGCGTGTCGATCGTCCAGTCCACCTGACGCCGCGCCTCCTTCACGTCCGAATACGTGTGGAACGAGAAGAAGTCGAACGGACACTTCTCGCGCTTCACGAAATCGAGGAAGTTCGTGTAGCACGTGACGAAGTGCTGCATCCGCGGACTCGAATTCGCGGCGGCGAAAAACGGCGAATTTGCCGCGGCGTAGAGTCCGCAGCTGGCATAGCCGCCGATCTTGAGGTGCGGGAAACACGCCTTCAGGTGCTTCGACGTCACCTTGTAAAGATCCAGATATTCCTCCCAGGTCCCCTGCCACATCGGATTCAGCCGCGGCTCCGGATGGTTCTCGGGCTCGTTCCAGATCTCCCAGTAGCGGATCTTCCAGTTGAATCCGTCCGCCCAGCCCTCGGTGTAGTGGCGGATGACGTGTTCGCAGACACGCGCCCACTTGGTGAAGTCCTTCGGCGGATAGATGTTGAGCGGACGGATGTCCGCCCGGTTCTCGATCGTGACGCCGAGACGGAAGAACGGCTCGACGCCCTCGGCGACAATCGCCTTCAGCAAATGGTCGGTGAAGGCGAAATCATAGCTCTTCGGATCGTTCTCGTCCGCATCGAAGTTCCGGAAGATGTTCGGAATGTCGACGTAGTTGTTGCCGCCGTACGCTCCGCCGACGTCGTGAAGCCGCGAAAACGGAATCCCCGCATCCTTCATGTAATGGAACAGGCTGTAGTCCCACATGCCGATCAGCGGCGGCTGCCCGACGCCATGCATCGGCTTGACGGCCCCGGCCGGCTTCTCAAAATCAACCGACACGGTGACCGGCCTGCCCCTCGGCGCGCGACACATCAGCTCGTCAATGACGGCAGCGACCGTTTCCTTGGGCAGCTTGCCGTAGACGCGTCCGCCTTTCGCGGACGGATCGTGGCGCCACATGCAGCTGCCCATGTCATCCGTCATCTCGTAAATGCCGCGTTCGAGATTGCACGAAGGCTCCCAGCCGCGGATCGCGAACAGCACCGTCGCCTCGTCCCAGGAGGGATGTCCGTCAATCTGGTCCCAGGACCGGGGCGTGACCTGGTCGCGCGGCAGAAGCGCCGCGGCAAAGACATCCTTCACCGGGCCCGTGCACGCGGGAGATTCCACGAGCATTCGTCCGGAGTAGAGATGGCGCCCGTACTGGAAGTCGCAGAAGAAGATCGGCGTCGGCCAGCCGACGATCGCCAGCCGCGTCGACGGCGCGTCTCCGTCGGAGTTGTACTCGTGTCCGTACGGATAGAAGCACGCCATCGCATACCAGCACTTCACCTTCCGCGCGACCAGCTCGCGTCCGCCGAGCGGCGAGAATTCGTCCGCCGCGGAGTCGAGCAGCTGACGCAGGTTGGTGAAGAATCCGATCGAGCAAATCGTGACGCTCGCATCCGGCTGAGCCGCGAGAACGCGTCGATAGACCTTTACCGCGTCGGGCGCATCGTCGCTCGACGCGTACTTGAACGCCCCCGGATGCTTTTTCTGAAGCGCCAGGAACTTTTCATGGTCCTTGGGCGCGCCGGCGACGCCCATTCCCTTCGAGCAGCCGACGGGAATCTCCGGCCGTCCGTAGAAGCCGTTGATGATTTCCATCGCAGCCACGGATCCGTTGGACCGCGTACAGCTCAATGTCGCGAGGATCTCGCACTCGCCCGCATCGGCCATTGCATGCGCGATGGCAAAAGCCCCCGCGTCATCATAGTCGGTGATCATGTCCGAATCGAGGATGAGCTTGACCGGCCCCGCCCAGCAGGTCCCCATCAGCCCTATTCCCATCATCCCTGCAATAATCTTCTTCGTTTCCACCTCTTAAACTCTCTCTCCCCGCGAACCGCGAACCACGAACAACGAATCACTTTTCTTTGAAAAACCTCTTCACAGTCTCCGCCGACTTCTTCGGACGCCGCGCGAGGTCGAAGACGCCGGCCACCGAGCCGCCGAAGAAGGCCGAAACCGTCTTTGAGCAGAACCGTTCGCGGGTGCGCCCGTCGTTCATCTGCCAGATTGCGAAGCCGACCACGTCCGGATTCGCCCACAAGGTCTCGAAGATGTTCGTCAGGTACTCGTCTTGGAACTCCTCCGTGTTCGGCGAGGCGTTCGGGTCATGCGCCCCGAAGACTGCGCCGCAGCCGGACTCAGACACGATGATCGGCTTGTCCGGATAGCGCGAGCGGAAGAGCGACACCGTCCGGTTGAACTCGCTCTTGATCTTCGCTGCGAATTCCTCGGGGCCTCCCGGCGCCATGGGAATCGTCCCGGGATAGGCGTTGAACGCGACAAGGTCGGTGTTCGTGTTGCAGATGTCGCCCCCGGCGACGTTGCAGGCGAAGGTCACGAGCCGTCCGCTGTCCTCGGCCTTGACCGTCTCGATCAGCCGGTCGACAAGCCGCTTCGCCTCCGGAAGCGCGCTGTTGGGCTCGTTCAGGAAGCCGTAGATGATGACGGAAGGATGGTTGAAGCTCGCGCGGACCATCTCGCGGGTCTGCTGGACCTGCAGGGAGCAAAACTCCTCGTCCTTGAACTCGTTTGGCGGAAACGGCCCTGTCGTGTAGCTCTGTCCGTTGCCCCAGCCGAGCGACTCCTCCCAGACGAGCACGCCCGTCTCGTCGCAGAGATCGAGAAACCGCTCCGCCTGCTGATAGTGCGCGCCGCGGATGAAGTTTCCGCCAAGCGCCTTGAGCCGCTGAAGGTCCTGAAGCATGAGCGATTCGCTCGTCGCCGATCCGTTCATGTAGTCCGACTCGTGGCGGTTGAAGCCCTTGAGGAAGAGCTCCTTTCCGTTCAAGTAGATCTTCTTGTCCTTCGCCTCGATCTGGCGGATGCCGAACCGGACCTTGCGTCCGTCAATCTCAATCGTCGTGAGATTGGGTTCCTCCGGACTCCAGAGCTTGAAGTTCGGAATCTTCATCCTCGTCACCTCGACGATTTCCTCGTTGCTCTTCTCTTTTCCCTCGTCCTTCGTCCCTTTTCCCTCTCTCACCACCCTGACCTCCACCTCTCCGGTCTTGTAATCGAGCGTCCGAACAAACACCTTCGGCTCGCGTTCGACGAGCCTGATGCCGTGGTAGAATCCGCCGTAGAAGTAAAAGTCGTAGAACGGACGCGCCAGCTTCACGCGCGGCCAGTCCATGATGTTGTCGACTGCGGCGAAAACCGTGTGCTCGCCCGCGGCGAGCTTCCCGACCGGAATCTCAAGCCGCGCATACGGATACGGATGAACGCCGAGGTCCGTCCCGTCGATCGCGAACTTGGCGCGAATGCCCATGCCATCGACGACGAGAACGGCGTCCTTCATGGGCGCGCCGAGCGTGAACGTGCGGCGATAGAGTCCGGTGCCGTGTTTCATGTACCACTTCGGCATCACGTCATAGCAACCGGGCACCGGCATGACGTCCGTCGCCGCGAAATTTGCGGACGCGACCTCCTCCAGCGGCTTCGACTCCTCAAACCGGAACTCCCAGCTTCCGTTCAGACAGGCGGCAACCGCCAGAATCATCAAGCTCATGTCAAACTCCCTTAATAAACAAAACAGACTTAGATTCTATCACATTCAATCGCTTCACGCACGCAGAAACGCGTTACCCCCTCGGATGGCACTTCCGGTGCAGCTCCGAGAACCGCGCGGTGTCGACATGCGTGTAGACCTGGGTCGTGCTGATGTCCGCATGCCCGAGAAGCTCCTGAATGGCCCGGATGTCGGCGCCATGCTGGAGCATGTGCGACGCGAAGCAGTGCCGCAGCACGTGCGGGGAGATGCGCGCGTCGTCGATGCCGACTGCGGCGGCTCGGGTTTTGATGATCTTGAAGACTCCCTGACGCGTGAACGGCTTCTTGAGGCGCGTGACGAAGACGTGCGTGACCGAGAGGTCGCCCTTGGTGAAGACATCTCGGGCGGACGCCAGATAGGCGTTGACCGCCCGTCCCGCCGTCTTGCCGATCGGCACGATGCGTTCCTTCGAGCCCTTGCCGAGCACGCGCAGCAGTTCGCCGTCCGCGACGATGTCCTCGATTTTGAGCGCGCAGAGTTCCGAGACGCGCAGTCCGCATCCGTACATCATCTCGAGCATCGCCCGGTCTCGGAGTTCGCGGGGCTCGAGTCCCTTCACGCTGTCGAGCATTCGAAAGGTCTCTTCCTCGGAGAGCACCTTCGGAAGAGATCGTCCGCGTTTCGGCGTATCGAGGAGTTCCGCCGGATCGTTCGCGAGGATGCGGCGCTGCTTCAGGTATTTGAGCCACATCCGAATCGCAACCGCCCGGCGCGCCCGTGTCGACGCCGCCAGCCCGCAGTCGCGGTCCGTCTGGAGAAAGCCAACGATGTCGTCCCGCGTCACTTCGGCCGCGGCGGATTTGCCGCGGACCTTGATGTAGTCGGCGAAGAAGGCGAGGTCGCGCCGGTACGCGGCGCAGGTATTGGGCGAGAGGGAGCGCTCGAACCTGAGCGCTCCGATGAACAGCTCTATCTCATTGCCAATCACAAGCCATCAATCCGCCCACTATCAACTGCCAACTAAATATTTGCGATGAAATCGTCGATGAACGCGCTCATCACGGCCTTGGCCGCATCGCCGGCAGACATGACCTCCGCGTGGCCCAGCGGATGCCGAGAAATGCCGGCCGCGAGATTGGAGACGAGCGAAAGCGCGCCGACCCTCATGCCGCAGGCCTTGGCGAAGACGGCCTCGGGGACCGTCGACATGCCGACGATGTCCGCGCCCTGCGCCTTGTAGGCGTTGATCTCGGCGGGTGTCTCGTAGCACGGGCCCGCCGTATAGGCGTAGACGCCGTCCATCACCCGAAGGCCCTGCCGGTTGGCGCTCGCATGAAGAAGGTCCGCGAAGTGCTTCACGTAGACCTCGCTCATGTCGGGGAAGCGTTCGCCCCACTCGGAATGGTACGCGCCGATCAGCGGATTGTCTCCGGCCAGGTTGATGTGGTCGCGGATGATGACGAAGTCGCCCGGACGGAGCGCGGGATTGATGCCGCCGGAGGCGTTGGTCAGCAGGACCGACGGGCACCCCATGCGGCGCAGGATCTCGATCGGCATGATGACCGGCTCCCAGCCGTCGCCCTCATAGTAGTGACGCCGTCCGCACCACGCGGCGATGCGGCGTCCTCCGCGCATGTACAGCACGAATTCGCCCATATGGCCCGTCACCGTCGACGCGCCAAGGCCGGGAATGTCGGCATAGGAGATGCGGCTGATCACCGCGTCCATCTGCAAGGCCTCGCTCCAACCGGACCCAAGAAGGATGCCGAGTTGCGGCGGCTCCTCGAAGCAGACGTCCGGCAGATATCCCGCAGCTTTGTCGAAGATTTCGCTTTTCATGACCACTCCTCCTCATTTCGGGTTAATTCTTCTTCCGTGTGTCCAACCGGCCAGCAATCGAAGGTCATTCCGTCGTACGGACAGTTCCGCGACAGCGAGGCGAACGACGAAACGTCGATCTTCCGGGCTTCGCCGAGACGGACTGTCGTCGGCCGAAGGGCCTTGAGTTCGTCCGCGCACGCGCCCGAGAGAATCCACCGCGGCTTGTCATACCAGGCCTGAGCCCAGGTTTCGATCGGCATGCCCTCTTCGGCGACCAGGGCCTGATAGGTGATCGGAATGGCGGTCTCGAGCCCGACGATTCCGTTGGCGCTCTTCAGGAACCCGAGGCTCTTCTTGTCCGCCGGATGCGGCGCATGGTCTGTCGCGAACATCAAGACGCCCTCCAGGACGGCCTTGCGGAGCTCCGCGCGGTCCTCATGGTTGCCGAGAGGCGGCGCCATCTTGAAGTTCGCATCGTCCGCCGTGAGGTCGTCGCAGCTCAGGAGGAGATGGTGCGGGGTCGCCTCGGCGGTCACCGGCAGCCCCTCGCGCTGGGCGGCGCGGACGAGGCCAACGCCTTCGGCGGTGGAAATGTGCTGGATATGCAGCCGGCAGCCGGTCGCCCGGCAGATCGCGAGGTCCCTGCGGATCGCCGCGGTCTCGACCTCGACGCCCATCACGGGAAGATTCAGCTTGCGGGCGAGCGCACAGTCGCGGATGACGCCGCCCTTGAGCAGCGACGGATCCATCGCATGCTGGCAGACGCAGATGCCGAGCTCGGCGCAGCGTTCCATCGCCCGCTCCATCGCGCGATCGTCCCCGACATACGACCCGTCGTCCGTGAAGAACGCGGCTCCGGCCGCGGCAAGGGCGTCGAAGTCCGCAGGCTCGACGCCGCCGCGTCCGCGGGTGATGCAGACGGAGGGAAACAGCACGACCGGGCTCTTCGCAAGCTTCGCCTGCTCCCGCTGGTAATTCACCAGCTCCGCCGAGTCGCAGGCGGGCTCCGTGTTGGGCATGGTGACGACCGCGGCGAATCCTCCGCGCTCGGCCGCGGCAAGGCCGCTCGCCGTCGTTTCCGCGGACGGCACGCCCGGATCGCGGAAATGGACGTGGACGTCAATGAACCCGGGGAATGTAAATTCGTTCGTCATCCCTTTAATTCTACCATAATCCAACCCTGCGCGTCACCCCGTCACCGGATGCCGACGCCAGGGCCGTTGAAGCGGGTCTTGCGGCCGGCCTCGACGAGCGGCAGAAGCGGACGTGGCTCGCCGAACGGCTGACCGTCGCGAAAGGCCCTAACCGACATCCCGTCCTCGGACTTCAGACGGAACGTCGCGGTCTGCGGTCCGTCGTTCGTCCACGCGAGAATGCCGTCGACGTTGCGGTACAGGACCGCGGCCTTGCCGTGAAACGAGACGACGACCCAATAGCGGCCGCGGGCATAGCGGAGGGTCGGCGCCCAGATGCCGTCGTTCTCCGTCAGGTCGGCCGTGCCGCGCATTTTCGCGAAATGCGCGTCGAAAAGGACGTGTCCGACGAACGTCCACGTGCGGAAGTCTTCGCTGCGGTAAACGGGCAGACCGGGCGTCCACATGAACGAGCTCGTCACAAGATAGTAGGCGCCGTCCGCTCCGCGGCAGACCGACGGATCGGGATGAAATCCGCCGAGCAGCGGCTTCGCTTCGTCCGCGAATCCCCCCAGCGCCATCATCCCCGCCGCCAGTGCAACAAACACGCTCTTCATCTTTCCCCCTTTCCTTATCACGCGACGCCGAAGCGCTCGGCCATCTCCTGGCCGACCGTCTCGTACCGCCAGCCGGAGGCAAGCGGATTGTCCGCCTCGTTCACGTCGTCGACGAAGGCCGTGACCGTCGCGCGGTTCGCGATGACCGTCGGGTCGACATGAAGTTCCGCGGCCCGTCCGGAGAGCCAGTCGAGCGCCGCGTCGGAGGCATTGAGGACATCCGAGATGTAATGGCGCCGCGGATCTTCCGGCCACTCTTCCTCGGGAAGCGCCAGCCCCGCGCGCACAGCCTCCGCGTAGAGCGCCCGGATCGTGTCGCCCTGTCCGCCGCGCAGGCGGTGGACGAGATGCTCCACGCGCCCCCGGCTCGCCATGTCCGCGAGCGAGTCGTCGTCCCCGAGCCAGTTCCGCGGCAGGTTCCACTTCCGGGCCATCTCCTCGCGCAGGGCCGCGACGGACTTCAGCACCGCGCGGCCGCGTCCGTCAAGGCGCACCCGGTGAAGCTTCACCCGCTTCCACATCTCGTCCGGTTCGCCGTCCGAATAGAGCGACACGTCGTCATAGCGCGCCTGGTCCGCGAGCATCCACTCGAGCGTCCCGAGATCTTCGCAGCGGCGGATCAGCTCGTCGCGGAGCTCGGGAAGGTAGCGGACGTCGTCGAGCGCGTACTTGACCTGAGCGTCGGAGAGCGGACGCTGCGTCCAGTCCGTCCGAGTCTCCGTCTTGGGAAGTCCGACGCCGATCGCCTGCTCGAGCAGGCGCTGGAGTCCGATTCCGCCGGGAAACCCCGCAAAGGCCGCCGCCAGCTGCGTGTCGAAGATCGCGGCAGGCTCGGCGCCCGTCCAGTGGCGGAGATGCGTGAGGTCCTGGCGGGCGTCATGGAGGAACTTGACGACGGACGCGTCGCCGAGCGCCGTCTTGAGCGAGGTCGTGTCGACCCCCAACAGGCAGTCGACCGCCTGGCAGGCGCCCGTGCCGCCGAGCTGCACGATTCCGAGCTGCGGACGATACGTCCGCATCCACACGAATTCCGTGTCAACCGACAGGATTCCCTCGTCTTGCGCCCGTCCGCACGCCTCTTCCAGTTCCGACGTCGTCCGAATCAAATCATTCATGCCGCAAGTATACCAAATGCCCGGCCCTTGCGTTCAATGTCACGCACCGGGATATTCCAGCTTGCTCACGTCAAAGCCCCATTCTTTCGCCTGGTCGACGAGCTTCTTGAGCCGCTCGGGCGCCAAGACGGCGGAGCGCGAGAGAATCCACAAGTAAGAGCGGTCGTTTCCCGTCACCAGCGCGAGGTCGTAGTCCGGCGACAGCCAGATGATGCGATAGTCCCCGTAGAACGGACGGAAGAACGAGACGCGGAACGCGCCCTCGGTCGCCGGACCCGCAAAATGTCCGACGGCCGTCGCGACCTTCAGTTCGCCCTTCCGCAGGCCACGGTTCGTGATGCGAAGGCCTCCGTTCTCGAGCCGATACTCGGCGGTGACGGACGTCAGGCCGCGCTCGAATCCCTGCGGAAGCCGGGCGATCTCGTGCCAGACGCCCATGTATCGCGCGGCGTCGAAATTCCCGACCACCGGAAGGTCATCGGTCGAACGGACGGTGCTGCAGCCCGCAAGGGCCATCAGCACCGGAATGACAAACGTCTTTTTCATTTTCATGGCATTACTTCGCGCCCGGCTTCCGGTAGCCGCACTTCGGACAGACCTCGCCCGCCATCAGGACCCCGCACATCGGACAGCGGTCCTTCGTCTCACCGGGCTTGAACTCGCACGAGGCCGCGTTGACGCCGCTCGTGAAGGTGATCTTGACGATGTTGAGCTTGTCCTTGAGCAGCTCGTGCACCATCTTGACCATGCCCTCGGTCGTCATCGTCTCCGTCGTGACGACGAGACGGCAGTCGGGATAGGCCCGGCAGACGCCGTTGATGAAGGCCGGACCCTTCGTCGTATTCGTCCGCGTGCCGTTCTTGATGCCTTCCTTCTCGTACACGCCCAGAACCGCCGGCAGAAGCGGATCGTCCTCGCGGAGAATGAGCGCGTGGTCGAAGTTACGGATGACGTCCCACGCGATCTTTTGGATCTCGTTGCACGGAAACACCATGTTGACTCCAGAATTGACCGAGTCCTCGACCTCGATCGTGAGGCATCCCGTGTGTCCATGAAGATAGCGCGCCTCGCCCTGAAAGCCGTAGAACCGGTGCGCGTACTGAATGTCGAACTTTGTGAATGATCTCATGGTTCCGTTCCTTTCCTGTTTTGTTTCGGGCCTCGCCGCCGCCGGCCGCCGGGAGAACCCGGTCCGTCAGCGACTGCTCGGCGACAGAACCATTGTACCACTTGCCTCCCGCCCCCGCAAGAAAGAATAAAAAGACAAAGAGGCCCGGAGGAAACCCCGGGCCTCGTTTCAGGCGAACCGTTTCGTTCAGACGAGCTGGGGAATGCGCTCGGCAATGTTCCCGAGATGGCGGGCAACGTCCTTGATGGCCGAAATCACGGACAGGAAGGCGATGCTCTTCGGTGCATTCGGGTTTTCTCCTTCCCAGGCGGTTCCGAACTTCTTCGCCAGGGCCTGAGTCGTATCCTTGACGCCCTTCACCCACTGCGCGACGTCTTCGGAAGACTCGCCCTTGCGCAGAGCCCGGGTCGTCGTCAGTGCGAACGCACGGAGGCTGGAAATCGTCTCCTGCATCGATTCGAGAAGCTCCGGAGAAAGGCCCTGCTGCTGGACGCGGGCGGCCCGGCGGTGGATCTTGAGGGCGACGTCCGAAATGCGCTCCGCATCATTGATGCAGTGGACGAGCACCGGGAGAATCGCCGCCTGGCGTTCGGTCAGACGCCGCTGCGAGATCGCGACGATGTAGTCGCGGAGATTCGACCGCATCTCGTCGATCTGCTGCTCGGCGTTCTCGACCGTCACCTCGCTGACCTTGCCCCGCCCGAGGCAGTTGTTCAGAGCGACGGACGCGATTGTCGACGAACGGCGCGTCATGTCGGCGAGCGACATCCGCGCCGCGACGAGCGCGAGTTCGGGCGTCAGCAGGAGGTTCGGTTCCAGCGGAAGGATCCGGTGCTTGCGGTCGTCGGAGATGATCCACGAGCAGAGGCGCGCCAGCTGGGGGATGAAGAACGAGAGGATGCAGACGTTCGCGACGTTGAAGATCGAATGCGCCATCGCGACGTGGCGTCCGAGATTCTCCCCGGCAAAGGCGTCGCCGTGCGAGCTGGCGTTGACGAGATGGAAGAAGGCCGGAGCGGCCTCGCCCGCCGCATTGGTTGCGACGAAAATGAAGCTCATGAACACGAAGATCGTGCCGAGGATGTTGAAGAGCGAATGTGCGAGAGCCGTCCGCCGCGCGTTTGCGTTGCCGCCGATCGCCGCCAGAACGGCCGTGATGGTCGTGCCGATGTTGTCGCCGAGGACGATCGGAATCGCCGTCCAAATCGGAATCACGCCCGTTTCGGCGAGCGCGATGGTGATGCCGATCGTCGCGGACGAGCTCTGGACGATCATCGTGCAGATCAAGCCGACGGCGAGGGCGCCGAGAAGCGGCAGGAGGGGAAGATAACCGTCCGCTCCCGGCGTGCAGTCGAAGCGCGAGAAGAACGAAAGGAAGGTCGGATTCGACGAGAGGGTCTTCAGGGAATCGGCCATCATCGTCATGCCGAAGAAAAGAAGGCCGAATCCGAGTACGGTCCGCCAGATGCCGCGGGCAACCGTCCGTCGGGCGATCATCAGTCCGATCACGCCGAGCGTCACCGAGGGAAGCGCGAGCTCGTCGAGCTTCAGGGAGACGATCTGTCCGGTGACGGTCGTTCCGATGTTTGCGCCGAAGATGACGCCGATCGCCTGCGTGAGCGACAGAAGGCCCGCGTTCACGAAGCCGACCGTGATGACGGTCGTAGCGGACGAACTCTGGATGATGCCCGTGACGACGGTTCCCGCGAGAATCGCGAAAAAGCGGTTTCGTGTCATGTACCGGAGCACGGTCTTCATCCGCTCGCCGGCCGTTTCCTTCAGGCCGTCGCTCATGAGCGTCATGCCGTAGAGGAAGAGCGCCAGTCCGCCAAACACACTGATGATGATATCCATAGTCTATTGTTTTACACGGTTGTCAGATGACTGCAATTATCTCAATTTATTGTTAGAGAGAAATTAAACTTTTGTTAAAATTTGGTTAAGAAACGCGGCAAGTTCCTTACTTGATTTCCTGGACGATCATCACGCCCAGATAAATGAGAAACGCCGGCAGCATGACGAATCCCCCGAGTCTCGAGAGAAGTCCGTTCTCACGCCAGCTCTTTCGGTTGACGCCGAAAATGGCGATTGCGAGCGTCAGGAACAGCATGACCGGGAGGTCCCGAACGAGGATGTTGGGCGAGACGTCCGAAAACGGAGAGATCGCGCCGCTGACGCCGACCACCATCAGCGTATTGAAAAAGTTCGATCCGATGATGTTGCCGAGCACGAAGTCGTGCTGACCGCGCCTGACCGAGACAATCGCCGAGGCGAGCTCGGGAAGCGACGTGCCCGCGGCCACGACGGTGAGCCCGATCAGAAGCTCTGAAACGCCAAGCGTGCGGGCGAAATCGACCGCGCCCCACACGAGAAGATGGGACGAGCCGACGAGCAGCGCGAGACCGAAGACGACGGCGAGCCACGGATGCTTCAGGACCGTGTGCGATTCTTCCAGCTGCGGGTCCTCCTCGTCGGTCTTGGCCTTCTTGTCGACCCAGCAGTAGAGCGGCAGCAGGATGGCGAACGCCAAAAGGAAGATGAAAGCGTCCAGGCGCGACAGCCCGCCGCCGAGGGAGACGAGAACGCAGGAGAGAACCGAGACGCCCAGGAGCAGCGGAACGGCGACAAAGGAGACGACCGGACGGACCACGAGCGGCGTCATGATGGCGGAAAGCCCCAGAATCACGCCGATGTTGTAGGTGTTCGATCCGTAGGCGTTGCCGAGCGAAAGATCGGCGTGTCCCCCGATCGCCGAGAGGGCCGACACGGCGAGCTCGGGCGCGGACGTGCCGAATCCGATGATGACCATGCCGATGACGAACGGCGAGAGCTTGAGCGAAATCGCCACGGCCTCCGAGCCGTCGACGAACTTGTTTGCGCTCCAGGACAGGAGCCAGAGACCTCCGGCGATGAACGGAAGCGTGAGCCAAAACGGAATATCAGGATACATGATTGCCTTGTTGAGGTTTTTTTGAAAAATTCCCCCGCCGCGTGCGATGCGCGACGACAATGCGATAAACGACGAGATATGTGATCGGCGTGCACAGGGCCGCGAGCAGGAATCCGCCGAGGAAAAACGAGATGACGACTTCGTTTCCGAGCGAGAGCAATGTCGCGTAGTCTCCGGCAGTGATGACCTTGTCCATTGCCTCGGCGAACGCGTCATAGGACAGGTTGCCGCCGATCAGGCGATTGGCGACATGGCATTGGGCGGGATAGATGACCCAGATCGTCACCGGATTCGTCAGAAGCGTGCCGACCGAGGCGCCGATTTTCGATGACTTGAGGAAAACGGCCGTCGGAATCGACAGCGCCAGCTGGAACCCGAACGGAATCACGCATCCGTAGAACATGCCGATCGACCACCCGAGAGCGACGCGTTCGGCCGGGAGATTGTCCTGCACGATCAGGTGCTTCAATCCGCTTATGCCGTTCCTGACGCGGCGCCTGATTTTTCCGAACAGGGAAAAGTCCGAATTCGAGGGCGCTGCGGCAGACTCCGTCGCGTCTGAGACAGATTTGAACGAATTCGTCTGGGTTGTTTGGTTTTTCATGCTGATGGCTACCTATTTTACCCGATTTAATCCACCTTGGCAACGCGCCCCGATCCGCAAGCCACGGGATGAGAATTTCGAACGCAAGTCGCTACCGCGACCGCAATAA
>CAZYQF010000039.1:11604-13575 GCA_964650165.1 uncultured Lentisphaeraceae bacterium | reverse complement strand
GTGAGAAGTTTGACTTACGGGAGGGGGATGTTGTGATATAATACGGCGTATGGACAAGAAACTCGCCGATTATGTCAAGGCCGGGGGTTCCCTCGGCAGTCTCGGAAAAATGCCCAAGGGGCGCAAGCCGTCCGCACCGTTTCCCTGCAAGTCCGGGGACGTCTATCGCAAGCAGGTGGACGGACTCGTCCTGCGTCTCAAGCGCATCGGCGTCAAGGATGTCGTGATCGGCATTTCGGGCGGACTCGATTCCGCGCTCTGCCTGATCGTCGCCGTCGGCGCCTTCGACAAGCTCAAGCTCGACCGCAAGGGGATCCACGTCTACACGATGCCCGGCTTCGGCACGTCCACGCGAACGAGGGGCAACGCCGATCTGCTCTGCGACGGGCTCGGACTCGAACTCGAATCGATTTCGGTCGTGAAATCCGTCCGCCAGCACCTCAAGGACATCGGCCACGACGCCAAGACGCCGGACGTCACCTACGAGAACGCGCAGGCCCGGATGCGGACGATGATCCTCATGGACAAGGCGAACATGCTCGGCGGCATCGTCCTCGGCACCGGCGACCTCTCCGAAATCGCGCTCGGCTGGTGCACGTACAACGGCGACCACATGTCGATGTTCGGCGTCAACGCGGGCGTGCCCAAGACCGTGATCCGCAAGGTCTGCGCCTGGTGGGCCGAGGAGAACGGCGGCGACGCGGGGCGGGCGATCTTGGACATCGTCGCGACGCCGGTCTCGCCGGAGCTGGTCAAGGGCCAGGCGACCGAGGACAAGATCGGTCCGTACGAGCTCCATGACTTCTTCCTCTGGAACTTCTGCCAGAACGGGCTCCTCCGCAAGGATCTCTACGACGCCGCGGCCAAACGCTACGGCAAGGAGTATCCGCTCGAGCTGATCGGCCAGACGCTCGACACCTTCCTCTTCCGCATCGTCTCCCAGGCGTTCAAGCGCAACTGCGCGCCGGACGGAATCCGCATCTTCCCGTTTGACTTCTCAAAGGAGAGCTGGAGCATACCTTCCGATATGCCCGCTGGATGGCTATGAAGAAACTCAGGATCCTCTTTGCGGCGAGCGCCGCGCTCGCGGCCGTGTCGGCGCTGGCGTTCGCCAACAACCTGGTGGCGATCGTCCGCTGGTGGAAGACGTTCCTCGCCGCGGGCGGCGATTCCGCGTCCGTCGCGGCAAAGATGCCGGGCTTCGTTTCCTGGCTCGACTGGACGGCCGTGGACTATTCCGCCGTCACCACGTTCATTCCGCTTCTCGGATTCGCGGCGATGGCGATTTCGCTCTTCAGGGCCCTCCACGGCCGGCGGCTGAGCGTCAGCGACTTCCCGTTTTTCCGCGGATCCGACCAGCTGAACGTGGCGCTCGGTCTCTTCGGCACGCTCTGGGGCATCATCGTGATCGGCTACTTCAAGCTCGACACGGTCACGATGGCGGACCTGATGCAGTGCCTTCACACCGCGCTCTTTTCGACGCTGATGGCGGTCGTCTGGGTGTTCATGGTCGACCGTCCGCTCCTCCGTCCGTACTGCGTGAAGCTCCTCGAGAAGGAAGGGCTCGCCGTCGCCGAGGGCGGCGACCTCTCCGCCGCGGTGGAGAAGCTCGTCGTGAATCTCGGCGAGGCCTCGGAGGCCTTCGACCGCCGCCAGCGCGCCTACGAGGAGTCGTCCGAAAAGCGCCAGCAGGCCTACGAGGCGGCGTTCGCGAAGCGCCAGGAGAGCTACGAGGAGGCCTTTGCGAAGCGCCAGCAAAGCTACGAGGAGGCGTTCGGAACCCGCCAGCGCGATTCCGAGGAGACGTTCGGCCAGCGCCAGAAGGCGTTCGAGGATTCGTTCGAAAAGCGGCTGGCGGCGTACGAGAAGGAATTCGACCGGCGCAATGCGGAGTACCGCGAGTTCTTCCTCCGCCGCATCGCGGAGCTCGAGTCCCGCGCCGCGGCCTCCGAGACGCGCCTGAAGGCCGTC
>CAZYQF010000039.1:0-11504 GCA_964650165.1 uncultured Lentisphaeraceae bacterium | reverse complement strand
CATCGCGGAGCTCGAGTCCCGCGCCGCGGCCTCCGAGACGCGCCTGAAGGCCGTCACCGACGCCCTCCGTTCGTAACCGGCACCAGGCCCCGGGGGATTCTTCCCCCGCGTGGAGTGAAAAATGACTGAAGCGGACAAAATTGCGTTGAAGAAGCTCCTCGGCGGTTCGGCCGGGACGCGGGCGTCCACCGACGACCTGCAGGGCCTGTTGCTACAGGTGACGTTGGCGCTTCTGATGGTCTTCATGATCGCCTACTTCATCTTCGTCCAGGATTCCCGCAAGGAGCGCAGCGAGGAGATTCTCGCGCTCAACCGGCAGAAGCTCGTCCTGGCGCTCGAGAAGACGGCCGAGGACCGGCGGATCCGGTACGGACTCAACGCGCTGATGACGCAGGGGACCGACGGACGCCGCACCTTCGACGCCGACGAGTACGTGAAGGGCGGCGCGCTCGAGATCGCGCCCGCCGCGAAGTCCGCCTTCGCGTCCGGCAGCGTCGCCGCCGCCGCCGACTACCGCGATCCCGCCGCGCTGTCCTCCTTCTGGAAAACGAACGTCCTGGCGGTCGCCGGCCTTTCCGAGGCGCGGCTGCAGCCGTCGGAGCTCGCGTGGTTCGACGGCGAGCTCGCCCGCCACGTCGAGAACGTCCGCCTGGACGCCCGCGGCGTCCAGCGCGCGCTCGCCGCGCGCCTCCAGAAGCAGTGGATCGCGAATCCGTCCGCGCTCGGCGACCTCCGGGACGCCGGGGAGATCGCGGATCGACTCAGGAGAAGGTCCCTCGAACTTGTCACCCGGGAAACCGGAGCGGAGATCCTGCCATGAACGCCTGCCTGATCCTGCTGGCCGCCGCGCTGAGCGCCGGCAACGCCGAATTCGACGAGACCGCGAAGAGCGGCGCCTTCGGCATCGCCTTCGAGCGCGCTAAGGCGGAGCTCGTGGCGGCCGGTCCGGCCGAAGGCGAGCTCGCGAAGCGGATGCTCGCGGACCCCGCGAAATACCAGTCCGCCGAGAAGGCGAAGGCCGCGAGCGCCGCCGACTACCGTGAACTTGTCGCGGCGGAGCTCGCGCAGCGCCGGGCGGAGATCGCTGGGCGTCTCGGCCTGGACCAGCCGGGCGACGCGGCTCTTTCCGCCGAGGAGACGCGCCGGGCCGAGGCGAAGTTCGGGGAACGTTTCGCCGCCGAGCGCAAGGTGGCCTGCGACGCGCAGGCCCGCACAATCGTCTCGGCGACGCGTCCGACCGAAGCCGAGTTCGAGGCGAAGGAGGACTGGGAGCTCCGCGAGACGATCGCCGCGCGCGTCGTGAAGGAGCAGAAGTCGCCGGTCTTCCAGGAAAACGTCCGTCTCATCTCCGAGCGCGTCGTCGAGCCGCTGATCAAGGGCGCGCGCGACGAGCAGCGCCGTCAGGGCGATTACGTCGCGCACGCGCGGAGCGACGCGGCCGCGCCGTCGAAGCTCGCGGCGGACCTGAAGCGGCGCCTCGCGCGCAACGTCGAGGACCGCCGCGCGAAGGCGGAGGATCCGTCCGCGGTGTGGGGACTCTTCGAGAAGACCGCGGAACGCGCGGCGGCGGAGACCGCCGAGCGGCGGACCCTCGACCGGCTCGAGCGCCGGGTCGACGACGTCCGTCTCGAGATCGACGCGGAGTCCGTCGGAAAGGAGATCGCGTCCGACCTGCCGGCCCACCTCAGCGCCGCGAAGAGCGAGAAGATCTTCCGCGAGCGGTATGCGGTCCGCGTCCTCGCGGACGCGCTCGAGGCCGCGTGCGCCTCCGCGCCCGAGGACGAGCGCGCGGAGGTCCGCGAATTCCTCGGCGCGCGGCTCGCCTCCGACCCCGTCGCGAAGGCGGTCGAGTCGAAGATCCGCAAGGATGTCCTTCCGAAATGGCGCGCGGCCCGCGCCGCGGCCGCGGACCGTCTCGCGGAGGCCACCTGGCCGACGCTGAAGGACGGCTCGTGGTATCCCGACGCGGAACTGGCGGACACGCTGCTCGCGCGGAGCGACTGCGACAAGGCCGTCCGCGGCTGGCGCCAGGTCTCCGGCATGGAGACGCTGGCGAAGGCCTCCGGTGGGAAGCCGATGCTCGAGGAGGCGGATGCGGCGGCCGATGCCGCCGTGGCGGCGGCCTTCGGCGTCGCGCGGAGCGCGCTCCTCGCCCAGAATGCGATCGTCGAGACGTCGTGCGGACCCGTCCTCGCGGCGTCGCGCGCGCGCAAGGACAGCCTCTTGAGGCGGACGCCGAATCTCAAGGAAATCACGGCGATGCTCACGGAGGCGACGGAGAAGGCGTGGGACGAGAAGCGCGAGACGACGCTCTGGCCGGACGGAAAGGCCCCCGCCAACGCCGCCGAACAGCACCGCGAGCTCTTCCCCAGCGTCCGTCGCAAGATCGAGCTGATGGCGAAGGTCATCCTCGAGGAGATGAACCAGCCGAAGCCCGAAGAGGAGAAGAAGCCCGAGGAGCCTCCGCCCGAACCACAGGTCGAGACGCCTGAGGAAAAGCCGCCGGAAGAGGCGGAATACACGATTACGGTCCGTCGCAGCGGCGGCGAGATCGAGGTCTCGCTCGAATCCGGCGGGAGCACGCTCGAGAGCTCGACCGTACCGGCGAAGAAGGATGACTTCGAAAACGCGATGTTCAAGGTGACCAAGTCCCTCAGCGAGCAGATTCTGAAGCTGAAATGATATAATGTGCGGACTTAAGGAAAAACAATGAACATCGTCTGTCTCGATCTTGAAGGGGTTTTGGTTCCGGAAATCTGGATTGCGTTCGCGGAAAAGACGGGAATTCCCGAGTTCCGCCGCACGACGCGCGACGAACCCGACTATGACAAGCTGATGCGCTATCGCATCGAATTGCTGGAGCAGCACGGTCTCGGGCTTAAGGAGATCCAGGACGTCATCGCGAAGATCGATCCGATGCCGGGCGCACGGGAGTTTCTCGACGCGCTCCGCGCGAAGACCCAGGTCCTGATCGTTTCGGACACGTTCTACGAGTTCGCGATGCCGCTGATGAAGAAGCTCGGCTATCCGACGTTGATGTGCAACAAGCTCGAGGTCTCGTCCGAGGGCAAGGTCGTCGGCTACACGATGCGCTGCGAGAAGTCCAAGTTCACCACGGTGAAGGCCCTGCAGTCCTGCGGATTCGAGACCATCGCCGCCGGCGACAGCTTCAACGACCTGGGGATGATCCGCGCCTCCAAGGCCGGATTTCTCTTCCGCGCGCCGGAAAAGATCAAGGCCGACAATCCCGATCTTCCGGCCTTCGAAAGCTACGACGACTTCCTCCGCGGCATTTCCGCCGCTCTGGACTGAATTTTTCGCTTAAAAGTAACTTTTCCCCTGAGTTTTTGCTATAATACTCCAATATCAATCTTGGAGGTTAGGCAATGTCAAAAGCATCGTTCAAGGTGGCGGATTTCGGGGTGACGAAATACGGCGAAAAGGCCCGTAAATTCACGCTGAAAGGCGCCGGCGGAATCGTTCTCGAAGTCAGCGACTACGGCGGGAAAGTCATTCGCCTTCTCACGCCTGACCGCAAGGGCAAGATGAAGGACGTCGTCATTGGCTTCGACGATCCGTCCGGCTGGGACAACGGCGATCCCTACTGGGGCTGCATCATCGGCCGCTACGGCAACCGCATCGCCAAGGGCGCCTTCACGATGAACGGCAAGGAATACAAGCTTCCCGCCCTCAATAACGCCCCGGCCGGAATCGGATGCAACCTTCATGGCGGCGCGCGCGGCTGGGATGCCTACGTCTGGACGGCGAAGCCGTTCGTCGCGGGCGACGACGTCGGAGTCGTCTTCACACATGTGTCCCCCGACGGCGACGAGGGCTTTCCGGGCCGGGTCGAGGTCAAGGTCACCTACACGCTCACAATGAGCAACGTGTGGCGCGTCGACTACGAGGCGGTGCCGGACCATGAGACGCCGATCAACATGACCCAGCATGTCTATTTCAACTTCAAGGGAGAAGCGGGCGGCACGATCGAAGACCACGTGATGAAGATCGCGGCGTCGAAGGCCACGCCGACGGACGCGGGGCAGATCCCGACCGGCAAGCTCGCGAAGGTCGACGGTACGCCGTTCGATTTCCGCAAGGGCATGCGCATCGGCGAGAGGATCAACGAGAAGAACGAGCAGCTTGAGTTCGGCCGCGGCTACGACCACAACTGGGTCCTCGACCCGTCTCCGTCTTCGACTTCGCCGTGGCGGACGACCGGAAAATTGAAATACGCCGCGACCGTCAGCTGTCCTCTCAACGGAAGAAAGGTCGAGGTCTACACGACCGAGCCGTGCCTTCAGGTCTACACCGCCAACTGGGCGGACTACAACCAGCGCGCCAAGGGCGGCGAGCATCTCTCGTTCCGCTGCGGCATCGCGCTCGAGACCCAGCACGCCCCCGACTCCCCGAACCGTCCGAAGTGGCCGACGACGTTCGTGAAGGCGGGCGAGACCTATCGGACCGCGACCGAGTTCCGGTTCGGAGTGGATCAGTAAGAAAGCAGAACCGTCTCCATCGTGTCCGCCAAAACATCATATACGTTCGAGCTGACCAACGACCAGCAGGAGATTCTGCTGGGCATCATGGTCGGCGGCAACTACCGCAAGCGGGAGGTGCCGTACTCGCTCTGGTCCATCGAGGGCGACAAGTTCAACGCGACGCTGTACGAGAAGGAGAAGCACGGCAAGCGCAAGCTCTGCGTGCAGGGCTCCGGCGCGGAGGACTTCGTCCTGTTCACGCTCGAGCCGCAGGTCCTCGGGGCGGCGACGCTCGGATACGAGAACGTGCTCAATCCCGACCTGCTCGCGCCGCACGCCGGCAGCGACGAGTCGGGCAAGGGCGACTTTTTCGGCCCGCTCGTCGTCTGCTGCGCCTACGTGGACGAACGGATTGCCGCGGCGATCGAGAAGTTCACCTATCTCGACAAGAACGACCGGGTGCACAAGCTCGAGGTCAAGGACTGCAAGCAGATGTCCGACCCGCAGGTTCTGCTCGCGGGTTCCAAGCTCCGCCAGCTGCTGGGTCCGACCGGCTACGCCGTCGTGAAGCTCGGTCCCGCCGCCTACAACCGCCTCTACGCCAAGATCAAGAACATCAACCGCATGCTTGCCTGGGCTCACGGCACCGCCATCGAGGAGCTCCTCGAGAAGCGTCCGGACTGCACGCGCGTCGTCGTCGACCAGTTCGCGCCGACCGAGGCGACGATCAACCGCGCGCTCAAGGAGCGCGGCAAGAAGGCGACGATCGACCAGCATCACAAGGCCGAGAGCGACCTCGCCGTCGCGATGGCGTCCGTGATCGCGCGCGAGTTGTTCCTCCGAGACCTGCTCACGATGGCGCAGGAGTCCGATTTCGACTCGTTTCGTCAGGGTCAGCCCGACGGCCAGCCCTTCAAGGTGCCGATCGGCTCGAGCGATCCGCGCGTCCGCGCGCTCTCCGAAGAGATGGTCAGGAAGGCGGGGCCCACGTGGCTCATGAATCACTGCAAGGCTCATTTCCAGACGACGGACAAGGTTCTTTCGGCCTGCGGAAAGTCCCGTGCGGACCTCCCTCCGGAAGGGCAGGTCGTGTCCGCCAGCCGCAAGGCAGAGAAGGGTGAGAAAATTTAGGGTTTAAAAGGTTTAACGAAGGAAGGAAAAAAATGTTACTCGCAGACTCGTTGGTCAACGGATTCCTCATCTCCAGTTTCATGGGGCAGGCGATCGTCGTCGCACAGCTTCTCGGCTCCGTGGTGATGTTCGCGGTCGTCATCGGAAAGGCGAAGGAACTCAGCTTCGTCAAGCACGCCACGCGGCGGTTCATTCACGACTTCTCCTCCGGGCGCGACGTGCTCGAGTACTATCTCCAGCGCCGTCCGTCGTCCTCGAGCGGGCTCGAGAAGATCTACAAGGAGACGTGCGAAAGGCTCCTCAAGCTCCTGACGCCCGACGTCCGCTCGCTCCTGGTCGGACGCCAGACTGACGGCGACGGTGCGGCCGCGCTGACCGCCCGCGAGATCGAGCTCGTCCGCGGAACCTGCGAGCACGAGCTCGACGAGGAGGAACTGCGGCTTGACAAAGGCATGGGCCTCATCGCCACCGTGGTCGCGAGCGAACCGATGCTCGGACTTCTCGGAACGGTCTGGGGCGTTTTGGACGCCTTCGACGCGATGGGGACTTCCGGCAGCGCCAACCTTGCGACGATCGCGCCGTCGATCTCCTCCGCGCTCGTGACGACGGTCGTCGGACTTCTGGTGGCGATTCCCGGCGTCATGGCCCACACCCGCCTGTCCGAGTCGATCCGTTCCGTATCGTCCGAGATGGAGGGTTTCGCAGACGAGCTGATCGGACGCGTCGCCTGCGAATTCCAGGGAAGGGGCGCGTAAGATGTCCCTGAGCCGCAGACACAACCGCAAGCGCGGGAAGAGGGCGGAGGCGAAAGTCGACATGACTTCGCTGATCGACCTCACCTTCCTGCTGCTTGTGACGTTTATCGTGACGCTCCCCGAGCTCGAGCAGGGCGTTTCGATCATGCTGCCGCAGGCAAAGACGGACGAGCTTCCGACCAAGAACAAGAAGGCCAATGCCGTCACGATCAACAAGGACAACGTGATCTTCCTCAACGACCGCCCCCTGACGCTCGAGGATCTTGAGAAGGAGCTCAAGGCGATGGCGGCCGAGGATCCGGAAGTCCCGGTTCTGGTCCGCGGCGACGAACGCAACTCGTATGCGGACGTCATGAAGGTCGTCAAGGTCATCTACAAGTGCAAGATCCACCGCATGGCGCTGGTTACGGTTGATAAGTAAGACGGCAGTTGGCAGTTGAGAGAAGGGTGGGAGGTTAAGTGGACGTTTGGATTGATGAGAAGAAGCCGGAGGTCATGAGCACGACGAACTTCGTGCTGGCCCTCGCCGTGCATCTTTCCTTCTTTCTAACGTGCTTTCTCTTTGCCCGAATCGGCTCCAAGCCCAAGGAGACCGTCATTCCGATCGACCTCACCGTCGTGGTGAACGAGAATCTCGACGGAAACGAGAACGAGCCGCCGCCGCTCGACGATCCGCCCCCGCCTCCCCCTCCGCCCGAGCCGGTCCGCGCGAAGCCGACTCCTCCGCCCCCGCCCGAACCCGTCGAGACGAAGCAGGATGCCGTGGTGAAGGTTCCGGAAAAGCCGAAGAAGACCAAAAAGGAACTCGAGGCGGAACGTCTCAAGAAGATTCGCGAGTCCGCCAAGGAACTGAAGCCGTCGGAGAAGGTGCCCGAGAAGAAGCCGGAGAAGCCCGAGCCCCCGAAGAAGACGAAGGAAGAGCTTCGGAAGGAGCGCCTCGAGGCGATGCGGAACCGCGCGACGAACATGAAGCCGGTCAACATCAAGCTCGCGGGCCAGCCGAGCGGGAACGGCAAGACCGAGCTCCAGACGCGCAGCGAGGCCGAAATCCGGAAGCTTCTGGAACAAGGTTACAAGCCGGGTACGAAGACCCAGATCGCCACGAGCGAGCAACAGCGCTGCATTTCGCTGATTCGCGAGGCGTTTTACGCGAAGTGGGAGCGTCCGCCGTGGACAGACACGCTCCGCGAGATGCATCTCAAGGTCAGGTTCGGCTCGGGCGGACGCGTTCTCGGCTGGCAGCTCGTGCAGAGCTCGAGCGACGGCAAAGCCGACGAAACCGTGAGGCGCGCGGCGGCGCTCGTGACGCAGATTCCCGGACTTTCGACCGAATTCATCAACGCGAATCGGGACGGCGTCATCGTCCGGTTCAAAGTCATGCCGAACTGAATGAGTTTTCTGGCGACAGTCCTGGCGGCGGCAATCGGTCTCTCGGGCGTCATCGGAGACGGACTGGTGACGCGCGCCTACTTCGACGTCAATAACGTGAAGGTGGGCGATCCGCTGATCCTCACCATCGACTTCATGGGCAATGCGGACTTCGCCTCGCTGCATCCGCCGGCCCTCTCGCGGCACGTCGACCGGAAGGACTGGAAGGTCGACGACGCGAGCGCGAAGACCGAGACGGACACCCGGCGCATCGGCGGATTCTTTTCGAGCCAGCAGGTCGCCGTCTCCCGCAGTCTCGTTTACCGCGTCCGTCCGATGCGCGAAGGAGTCCTCTGGTTCCCGGCGCTCGCGTTCGAGTACACGGGTCCCGACGGAAAAACCCGCACCGCCGTCGCGAACGAGATCCCCGTCCATGCCAAGGCCGTCGAGCAGGTCGTGGTCGCCGAGCTGGATCCGGTCGCGGACACGCTGCCGGAGCCGCCGGCACTGGTACTGGAGCCGGACGTCAGGCTGACGGATGACGAGGCGTTCGCCTGGCGCAAGGCGTGCGCGAATCCGACCGCGGACGCGTTCAGGGAGTTCTCCTTCCCCGCCGGCCGCATGAACGAGGCGCGGTGCGCGATTCTGGAAGGGCAGTGGCGCCGCGCGCTCAAGATTTATTCGCGGCTCGAGTGGAGCGTCGGACAGACCCCCGATCTCGAGCGCGGCATCGTCGCTGCGCAGGCGGTCCGGTTCGACAACGCCGCGGCGGAGCTTCCCGTGTGGCGCCAGGTCCTGCGTCCGCTCCTCCGGCACGATGCGCGCGGACGTCTCGGAATCCTCGGCGGCGGACTCGCAGCGGTCCTTCTCGTCTTCTGGCTTCTCGGACGCGCCATCAAGGCGCTCGCCTGCGTGGGACTCGTCTTCCTTTTCGCGCTCCCGGCGTCCGCCCAAGGCATCTTCGAGGAGATGGAGAAGATGATGGAGGCGCAGCGCCGCCAGATGGAGCAGATGTCCTCGTCGATGAGCCTGTCGTTCGGCGGACGCGAGCAGAAGCCGCCGGAGGTGAAGGCGTCCGTCCGGACCGAGCCCGCCGAGCTCCAGGTCGGCCAGCCGTTCGAATTCGTCCTGGCGCTTGAGGCTCCGAAGACCTGCTCGATCGGACAGGTCCAGATGACACCGAGCGAGATGTACGGCCTGTCCGTGGTCGGTCCGACGCAAAACATGACGGACGGCGTCAGCGCGAATCCGTCGAACGTCGTCAGGCGTCTGGCGATCCCCGTCCGCTACGACGTTCCGTTCACGGGCAAGCTGTCCTTCGCGATTGACGGCATGATTTCCGGACGGCAGGAGAGCGGAACGGCGGGGCGGAGCTACTCGTTCACGTTCTCGACTTCTTTCCGAACCGAGACGCCGGCGATCGACGTGGACATCCGCCCGCTCCCGTCAGCCGGACAGCCCGCCGACTTCAGCGGCATCATCGCGGAGAACCTCTCCCTCTTGGAGCGGCTTGACCTCAACCGCGTCGAGACCAATGACGTCATCCAGATTACCTATCATCTCGAGTACGCCGGCTATCTCCCGCGCGGATGGAAGCCCGAGGGCGTGGCGTTCGAAGTCGGCAGGGGAAGCGGAAACGGAAGGAACGCCGTCGAATGGCGCCGATATTTCGTGGCCGACGGCGCGGCGGAAACGCCGCGGCTGAAAGTCATCTCTTACGATCCCAAGAAAAAGGAGTATCGTCATGCAGAAGCGGGCGGAACCCAGATCCAGTACAGGTAAGCGCATCTTCCTCTCTCCGCCGTACGTCGGCCGCGAGGAGCGCCGGTCGGTGATGTCCGCCTTCGACTCGGGCTACATCGCCCCGTGCGGTCCGCAGCTCGACGCCTTCGAAAAGAGGCTCGCGAAACTTTCCAACCGCAAGTACGCCCTCGCCGTCTCCAGCGGCACCGCGGCGATCGACCTCATTCTCGAGGAACTCGGCGTGGGGAAGGGCTGGACCGTCGTCGCGCCGACGATGGCGTTCATCGCAACCGTCGGGCCGGCCTGGCATCGCGGCGCGAAGCTCGCGTTCGTCGACTCCGATGCGACGGGAAACATGGACGTCTTGCTCCTCGACGAGGCCCTCGCCCAACTGAAAAACGCATCGCAACCCAAACACCCGAAACCCAATGGCGCAAACACCCGATTCTTGGTCATCGGCGTCGACATCTACGGACGCTGCTGCGACTACGACGGCCTCGCGGCGGTTTGCAAAAAGCACGGCGCGGAGTTCATCGTCGACGCCGCGGAATCCGTCGGCGCCCGCTACAAGCGCAAGGGCTCGGGATCCGGCGGACTCGCCGCCATCTATTCCTTCAACGGCAACAAGGTCGTCACCACGTCCGGCGGCGGCGCGGTCGTCACGGATTCCAAGGAGCTGGCGGACAGGATCCTCAAGCGCAGCCAGCAGAGCCGCGAGCCCGTCCTCCACTACGAGCATCGGGAAGTCGGCTACAATTACCGCATGAGCAACGTCCTTGCGGCGATCGGACTGGCCCAGCTCGGCCGCCTCGACGAGATCCTGGAGAAGCGCCGGAGAATCGCGGACTGGTATGCGACACGCTACGGCGACCGCATGCTCCCGCCGCCGAAGGGCTCGAACAACTGGCTCAACGTGATGATCTGCGAGAGCGAGCCGTCGCGTGACGCGCTGATCCGGCGGCTCGGAGACGCGAACATCGAGGCGCGGCCGGTCTGGAAGCCCATGCATCTGCAGCCCGTGTTCGCGAAGGTCAGGTGCTTCGGCGGCGAAGTCGCCGAGACGCTCTTCCGCCTGGGCGTGTGCCTCCCGAGCGGCACCGGCCTCACCGCCGCGGAGCTCGAGCGCATTGCAGAGGCGATCGGATGAACTGGCGCATCTTCCACGCGGCCGAGACAGCCTCCACCAACCGCGATGCCGCGGCGGGCGTTCACGGCGACGTCTTCACGGCCGACTTCCAGTCCGCCGGCCGCGGACGGCTCGACCACAAATGGCTCTCGGACCCCGGTTCGAACCTGATGATGTCCGTCGTCCTCGACGTCTCCGGTCTCGCGCCCGAGACGGTCGCGACCTTGCCGCTGGTGATCGGACTCTGCGTCGTCGAAGCCCTTGCGGACTGCGGTGACCTGAAGCTCAAGTGGCCGAATGACGTCCTCGCGGACGGACGCAAGCTGTGCGGCATCCTCTGCGAGCGCAACGGAGACCGTGTCATCGCCGGCATCGGCGTGAACGTCAACCAGACCGCTTTCGCGCCGGGACTTGTCGCGACGTCCGTCAAGCTGCTGAAGGGCGAGACTCCCGTCCGGGACGTCCGCGATGCCGTGCTCGGGCGCATTGGTTCGAATTTCGAGGTGTGGCGCACGTCCGGCTTCGCGGCGTTTCTGCCGAGGATCTCGGCTTGTGATTTCCTGAAGGGTCGGATGATCTCGGTTTGTCGGACCGATGACGACTTCAACCCTGCGACGGGACGCTGTGGGGGAATCGCCCTGGACGGAGCGCTGATTGTGAATGGGGAAAGGATTTATTCTGGCGAGGCACATGTAAAAAAGTGTTAATTACTTAACATAATTGAACAAAGTTTTATTCACCTTGCATGCGACCGATTTTTTTGGCATAATATCCAATGTCCCCCGCTACAGGTTCTGCGGATTTTAAATCTCCGCGCTCCCTCAACTCAACTCCTGTGGCGGGGGTTTTTTCGGGTGTCCTGCGGTTTGGGACACGCACCGATGGGGCATTTCGACTCGT